>JAAUTG010000010.1 GCA_012031785.1 Saprospiraceae bacterium
ACAACGCCGATAGTGATGGGAATATTAAACGTCACGCCCGACTCTTTTTTTGATGGTGGACGATATACGACCCTTGATGCCATGTTGGAACAAGTGGGAAAAATGAATGAAGAAGGTGCAGACCTAATTGATGTGGGTGGAATGTCCTCTCGTCCGGGTGCAAAAATAATCAGCACGGAAGAAGAACTTCAGCGCGTCCTACCGATTGTAGAAGCCATTAGCCAGTATTTTCCTGACACGATTATTTCTGTGGATACCGTAAAGGCAGCAGTGGCAAAGGCAGCAGTAGAAGCAGGTGCGCGTTTAGTCAACGACGTTTCCGCAGGCAGTATAGATGAGGCAATGCACGAAACAGTGGCAGCTTTGCAAGTACCTTACATTTTGATGCACGCGCAAGGTAGCCCTGAAACCATGCAACATCATCCTACTTACGAAGAAGTAACGCTAGAAGTGCTAGATTTTTTTTATCGCAAAGGTGGGAAAGTTAAGGGCTTTAAATGTGAAAGATATTATTCTGGATGTAGGATTCGGATTCGGAAAAACGATTGAGCACAACTATCAGTTGCTACAACAACTAAAGGTTTTTCAAATACTTGGCTTACCTTTACTAGCAGGACTTTCTCGCAAATCTATGATTTACAAAGTATTGAAAACAACCCCTGAACACGCGCTACACGGTACTATCGCGCTTAACATGGTAGCTTTACAACAAGGTGCGAAAATCTTGCGCGTCCATGATGTGAAAGCTGCCAAAGAAACTATCGCACTTTGGCAACAGCTACAACTTGCAGATAACGAATGAACTGAACCAAAGGGTTTTTAGGATGAGATGGCAGGCATTTTGCTGTACTTGCCATCTCCTTGCAGCTCGCTATTTGCGTTTGATTGTTCGTTTTAAAAAAGAGAGCATAACATTAGTTCTTAATATACGCTGCTAACCAATCTCCCACATCCGAAGTGCTGTAAGCCTTTTCTTTATCGGTTGCAATATCCACCGTGACGGCTTGAGCCAGCATAGAGGCATCTACGGCAGCTCGAATGGTATTTCCTTCTTCCAATAGATTAAAACTCATTTCCAACATCAAAGCAGCAGAAAGTACAGTTGCCACAGGATTAGCGATATTCTTACCTGCCGCCTGCGGATAAGAACCATGAATCGGCTCAAAAACGGAGGTGTGCAAACCTATGGAAGCAGAAGGTAACAGTCCCAAAGAGCCAGTAATGACGCTGGATTCGTCAGACAAAATATCGCCGAACATGTTTTCTGTCACAATCACATCAAACTGTCTAGGATATTGAATTAACTGCATGGCAGCATTATCTACGAACATGTAATCCAATTCAATATCTGGGTAGTCTTTAGCCATATCTTGTACGGTTTCTCGCCAAAGTTTGGACGTTTCCAGCACGTTTGCTTTATCTACTAGGGTCATTTTTTTGCGTCGTTTGGCGGCGTATTCAAAGCCTAGCTTAACAATACGTTCAATTTCTGCACGAGTATAAACACAGGTATCAAAAGCTGTTGTCAAATCCTCACTTCGTCCTCTAGGCTCGCCGAAATAAATACCCCCTGTCAACTCGCGTATGACGACCAAGTCGGCGCCTTCTACAAGGTCAGCACGCAATGGAGATTTGTGTATCAAGGCTGGAAAGGTAGTAACGGGGCGAATGTTGGCATATAAGCCCAGTTTCTTACGCATTTTTAAAAGCCCTTGTTCCGGTCTCACCTTAGCTTTGGGGTCATTGTCGTACTTTGGATCCCCAATAGCTCCAAACAAAACGGCAGCAGCATGGAAGCAATTTTGAAAAGTCTCCTCTGGGAACGGTTCTCCTGTTTCGTCAATCGCAACAGCACCAACTGGGCTGTATTGAAAGTCAAAGGTATGTCCAAACTTTTGACCAATTGCTTCTAGCACTTTTACGGCTTGAGCAACCACCTCTGGTCCGATTCCGTCGCCGGGCAGCGTTGCAATGTGAAAATTCATTTTGTTTTAGTTTTTTATTTTTCGATAGCGTTTCGGCACGATGTAGCAATAAAGGTAATACAACACTAGAAAGCGGTATTTCCACTTGGCTGCCATGCCACAGAAAATGTTTAACAAGTAATTTCTTTTACGGAAGGCAATATTAGTAAAGTATAGTGAAATTCGGTTTACTTTTTATAAAAGTTTGCACCAGAGGCAGGAAATTAAATTTCGGTTGGTACGCTTTATCCTAAAGCAGCATATTGGTAGTCTAAGGAGTAAACTACCAAACATGCTGTCATCAATAGTCTGGTTTTACTTTTTAATTGGCTTTAATCAAATCTGATAAAGCAGCTATCCATTTTGGATTATCATTTAAACTAGGAACTAAATCTACCTTTTCGCCCCCCATTTCTTCAAATTCTTCTTGGTATTCTTCCCCAATTTCTATGATGGTTTCCAAGCAATCTGCTACAAATGCTGGACTAAACACCAGTAAACGTTTTGCACCTTTTTTGGCTTGTTCTTCAATAGTTTTACTGGTGTAGGGCTGCGCCCACTTATCTGGACCTAACCGGCTTTGGAAGCAGGTAGTATATTGCGTTGTATCTAGCTCCAAAGCTGCGGCAATAGCTAGCGTCGTAGCGTTGCATTGGGCAGAATAGCAGAATTGGTTAGTGGTAGAAATGGTCTGACAGCAATTTTCTACTTTTAAACAGTAATTGCAATTGTCTGCCTTTCGCAGTTGTCGTTGTGGCAGTCCATGATAGCTGAATAAAATATGGTCGTAGCTCGCTAAATCAAATTTTCTTGCATTTTCAGCAAATAGTGCAATCATTTCTGGATGGTCATAATAAGAGTTGACCAACTTTACATTTGGAATGGCTTGTTCTTTTGCTAAGCAGCGCATGACTTCTTCATGGACTGAACCAGTGGTAGCAGAAGCATATTGCGGAAATAAAGGGAAAACTATAATTTCAGCTACTTGCTGTTGGAGCAACCTTTTTAATGCACTTTGGATGGAAGGATTCTGGTAGCGCATAGCTAACTCCACTACATATTCTTCCCCAAGATGCGACTTAATATCTTCTGCCACACGCACTCCGTACACTTTGAGTGGAGAGCCATCTTCTGTCCAAAGTTTCTTGTACAGTTTGGAAGAACTACCTGATCTAAACGGCGCAATAACGCCACGCACCAATAAATTGCGAGGCAACCAAGGATAATCCACTACACGAGGGTCTAAAAGGAACTCTTGCAAGTACCGATACACATCACCACGCGCTGGTGAATCTGGTGTCCCTAAGTTGACCAGCAAAACGCCTTTCTTTCCGAATGTTGTCATCTTTTTTTATTTCTAGAATGCTAAAACGCAGGGGTGCAGTTTAAGTTGAACCTAAACAATTAATTTCTAAATTTCTATGACAATTCTTAATCTGTACAGGCAATCGTTTCCTATTGCTCAAGCATTGCCGAACTTTAACAGCCGTTTTGAAGCAATCTATCCATCACCCAAAGTATATTGCTATCTGCTTGATAGTAAGTAGCATGTTCGTAAAGTGGCATATCGGCGGGTCCTGCCATTTCACACCCCTTATCATTAAACACGGAGCCATGACAAGGGCAAAGAAAAAAACGACTAGATGCTTCCCAATTGACCTGACAACCAGAATGAGTACATGTTAAAGATTTGACTTTTAAGCTATTATCATCTTGTGTGAGGATAGCAAAAGCATTAAAAGAAGCTATCTCAAACACTTCTACGTGACCAATTTGATTCAAAGACGGATAATCGGAAAGGAGTACAGGAAAAGCAGCTACAATTTGTAAAGGCGCAGCAGACCTAGCATTCAGCGTAGAATCGCGTTCGTCAGAAATTCGGAATATGGCAAATTGAGTGATTTCGCTAGGGGCATCCCAAGTCCAAAACCCTTTTTTTGCCGAAATTTGCTGACCAATTATTTCCCAAGTCTCTCCACCGTTTGGCGAATATGCTATGGTAATGGTTTTCACGCCTAATGCTTTCCAAGTGAGGTCGAGTGGTGCGCCCACTGGATGAATGTTTTGAAGAGGTGGAAGCAAGACTAAGCTAGAAGGCAAGTCTTCGCAGCTTGCTGCTGCTACACCGACTATGCCTAAGGTTAAATGTTTAAGAAAAACTCGTCTTTTCGTATTCATATTCTAGTGTTAGCGTAAAAGGTTGAAATTAGCGACTAAAGATACATAATCTAATGTATCGAAATACTTAACCCTTAAAATATTATCCGAAGACCCTTTGATATATTTTTTTTCTAGCTGCAAACTGCAGGTAGAACAGGGGATAAAATACATAATCCGTAAGTTTAGAGAAAGTGGTAAATTGAATGTCATCTATGATGATGCTACCAGTGGGCGCTTTTAAAATACGGTGGTGGTGTCGCCAAGTTTTTAGTGGAAAAGGTAACTTCTTTCCTACGTCTGTAAAAAAGATTTCGTTAGGTGTATTGCCGTGCGCTATTATGCTTGCTTCCCAAATTTGGTTGAAAATTTTAATATGAACTTCATCGCCCGTTTCGCTACCATCGAACCTAAGCAGTTGTAAGGGTAAGAACGGCGGTTTTAGTTGTAGGAATAAATCCGCATTAAATCCGTTCCAAACGCGCTGATAATCTTGTTGGACGGGCGTTTCAATTAGTATGTGCATTATAAATTATTTCGCGTTTTTTTTGTAAAAAGCTGCTTGCTCCAGTATCTTTACTTGTTCGTCCGCTGCCATCTTATGCCAAGTTGCAAGCATCATATTGATACGTGGAATATTTTTCAATTTCGAGCCATTTCTATCGTAAAAATCCCAATACAAACTATTGAATGGACAGGCACGCGAGCCGTATTTTTGTTTTTTGTCGTAGTAGCAATTTTGGCAATAGTCACTCATTTTATCTATGTAGTTTGCACTTGATACATAAGGCTTCGTACCCACAATACCTCCATCCGCGTATTGACTCATACCGCGTGTATTGGTAATTTCTACCCACTCTAGCGCATCCATGTAAACCCCTAAGTACCAAGCGTCTATCTCGTCAGGATGGACACCTAATAACAGCGCAAAATTACCTGTAATCATCAAACGCTGGATATGGTGGGCATAAGAGCGATCCAAACTTTGCTGTACTGCATGTCCAACACATTTCATTTTTGTGTTCCCTGTCCAGTAAAAATCAGGTAACGGGGCTTGATGGTCGAAGTAGTTTTTGGTCGCGTATTCCGGCATTTTTGCCCAGTAAATACCACGCACATATTCACGCCAGCCCACAATTTGGCGCACAAAACCTTCCACTTGGGCAATATCAATAGTATTTTGATGCGTTTTCCAATATTCAATTGCAGCTTCCACTACTTCTAGAGGCGTAATCAATTTGACATTCAGTACAAAAGAAAGCCGCGAATGAAAGCCCAGCCAATGTCTTTCTGAAAGTGCATCTTGGTAATCTCCAAAATGGGACAAACGCAGGCGATTAAAATGCTCAAGCAGTTCAAGGGCTTCTTTTCTAGTCAAAGGGCAATCAAACGCATCAGGGGTGATGTTTCCAAAAGTCGGTACTTTTAACCGCTCCAACATAGCCACCACTTCTCTAGCATCCTGCAAAAAGGGCAGATGTGGGGGGATAGAAAGTTGCGCAGGATATTTTTTGCGATTGCTTTGATCGTAATTCCATTGTCCAGTAAGAGGTGTTTCACCGTCTGCCTCCATCAAGAGTTGATGTCGAAGTCTTATTTTTCGATAAAATGTTTCTAGTAAAAATCGTTTTTTCCCTTTAAATAAAGTTGCTACAAAATCGCGCTCCACCAAAAAATGCTCACTATCTACAGCTTGACAAGGAATTGTCAATGCCGCACCAAGTTGCTTCAAATGTTCATCTACACGGTATTCATCTGGCAACTGATACTCAAAGCGTTGAATGTTGTGCCGCGCCACCAATTTTTTGATGTTCTCGCCAAAGGTTTGCTCATTATCTTCGTCATCTAATTTCAGGTACAGCACGTGATGTCCAAGTTCTTGTAAAGTGGCTGCGAACTGACGCATCGCCATAAAAAAACCGACTACTTTCTGAATATGGTGACGCACATAAACTGTTTCTGACCAAACTTCCATCATCACATAGCAAGTAGTATCATCTACCGAACTAAACCAGCTATGGTTCTGATGAAGTTGGTCGCCGAGTACTAAGCGGAGAGTTTGATATTGTTGAGCCATACAATCATTATTTTAAGCCAGTCAACGCAGCGAACTACTTTTTGTTCATGGTATTAGTGCTGACAACGTGAACGAACATACAAAAAAGCATGTCAAATCTTGTGGAGATTTAATGATACAATCGCACTGGTTAATCTGTATGTACGAACGAGTATGGTTAGAATTTTAACAATACCTCCTAATCTAAAAACTCCTCACCTTAAAAATCTTTTTCTACATCTAATTCTCAAAATCTCAACAAGTTAGTATCGCTAGTGAAAATAAGGTGAGCGCATCAACCAATATGCCTTTCAAAACGTCTAATGTATCTAATGCAACTAGTTGTTGGTCTTTGGCAAAAGATTCAAGACTTTTGTGAGCCTAAGTTTTTTAGGCTTTGAAAATTTGAAAAATTTAAACCATGATACAAGCTACAGGAACCGCAGAAAAAGTAAACACTACAACTGGCGTAAAAAAGAAAATTGTAATCCTACGAGGGGATGGAATAGGTCCAATTTTAATTACGCAAGCCTTAAAAGTGATGGATGCTATCGCTGAAAGATTCAACCACCACTTTGAATACTGCGAATGCCCTATTGGCGCAAGTGCCATACAAGCATATAACGATCCTTTACCTGAGAATACTTTAGCATCCTGCCTCAAAGCAGATGCTAGTATAATTGGTGCTGTTGGGTATCCTGCGCACGACCTCAACTTTAATCAAGGCAGCACACCAGATGAAGGATTGCTACGACTACGAAAAGGGTTGGGCTTATTTTGTAACATTCGCCCAATCAGAACCAATCAATACTTACTGAAATTGTCGCACCTAAAGAAGAAATACGTGGAAGAAGTAGATTTCCTAATCTTTAGGGAGCTTTCCAGCGGTATCTATTTTGGAGATAAGGGCAGAACAGAAAACCGTTCGGCGGCTTACGACGTTTGCTATTACACTAAAGAGCAAATTCATCAAGTGGCGCACCTTGCTTTTAGAGCGGCTCAACAGCGAAAGGGTAAACTTACGCTTATAGACAAGGCGAATGTGCTGGAAACTTCTAAACTTTGGAGAGAAGAAGTTAAATAGTATCGCAAAAGAATATCCAGAAGTGACGTTGAAATACTATGTTTATTGACCATGGTGTGGCGGAAATGATTATGCGTCCTAAAGACTTCGATGTAATTTTGACGACCAACCTTTTCGGCGATATTTTATCAGATGCAGCAGGGGTCATCACGGGTTCTGTTCGCCTAATTCCGTCCGCGTCCATTGGAGAAAAAACCGCGCTTTATGAACCTATTTATAGCGCGTTTCCACAAGGGGTGCGAACTTTGTACGCCAATCCTATTGCCATCATTCTTTCTGTGGCGATGATGATGGAGGGATTTAATTTACGCAATGAAGCTAGAGCTATTCGCACCACTGTTACGAAGGTGCTTAGAAGCGGCTACGGTACACCTGATTTGGGGTTAGAATACGAGATTTCAGCAGGTGAAATGGGCGACTTGATGGCAGCGAACATTATTGAGCATGAACACCATTTTTATTTACCAGATAGTTTAATATAATTAAATAAGTGACGAACTATCATTTGAGAGTAAATAGATGACATAAGTAGGTTAATTCCTAATTTATTGTTCATTTACGAGAGATACAAGCACAAACTTTCTTACAAATCACTTTAGGACTTGGTCTCGTTTTTTTTATTAACGCTATAATTCCTATTTTGCAGCCTTCAAGAAACGGGCAATATGTTCACAATTAGTTTTGTTTTATTCTGGGTCAGTGTAGCGGTAGTATTTTACACTTATGTAGGGTATGCCATCGTGTTATGGTTGCTGTTGAAAGTCAAAAAATTATTCTATCCAAAACCTGACGATGCAGAACCACGTCGCGGCTCATTGCCTGCTGTTACTTTCTTGGTGGCAGCTTACAACGAGCAGGATTGTATTATTGAAAAGATAGAAAATTCACTTGCCTTTAGCTATCCCAGACATTTGATTCAATTTTATTTTGTCACAGATGGTTCTAATGACAATACCTCGATGTTAATTCAAAACTATATTTTGCCTGATGGCGCAAAATTAAAACTGTTTCATGAACCTACACGCAAAGGTAAGATTGCGGCGGTCAATCGAGTGATGCCTTTTGTAGAAACGCCGATTACTATTTATTCGGATGCCAACACGATGATTAATCAAGATGCTATCCTACAAATTGTTCGCCACTATGAATCGCCTAAAGTGGGAGCAGTGGCAGGCGAAAAGCGTATTCATTTACACGAAAAAGACCAAGCAAGCAGTGCAGGGGAAGGATTGTATTGGAAATACGAATCCTTATTGAAAAATGGGATTCAGAATTATATTCGGTGGTTGGTGCGGCTGGCGAACTTTTTTCAATTCGTACTGCGCTTTATGAATCGCCGCCACCCGATTCGATTGTAGAAGATTTTTTTATGACGATGCGCATCGCTGCCAAAGGCTATAAAGTGGCTTATGAACCACAAGCGTTCGCGGTGGAAAATGCGTCAGCTTCGTTAGCAGAAGAATTAAAGCGTAAAATTCGCATTGCAGCAGGTGGATTTCAATCTATTGTTCGGCTCGCGCCCTTGCTAAACGGCTTTCGGTATGGGGTGTTGTCATTTCAATACATCTCTCACCGCGTATTGCGTTGGACTTTAGCTCCTTTAGCCCTACTTGTTGCTTTTGGCTCTAATGTGGTGTTGGCTACAACTGGGCATCGTTTTTATGTAGCGTTGCTATGGATGCAAGTGTTTTTTTACGCGCTGGCTTTTATTGGTTTTCTACTGGAAAAAAGGAAAATAAAAGTCAAGGCGTTTTTTGTTCCGTATTATTTTTGTTTTATGAATTACGCAGTTTTTCGTGGATTTTTTAGGTATCTTACAGGTAATCAATCTGTTATATGGGAGAAGTCAAAACGCTCCTAGATTCTCGTTTTGAAATTAGAAAGCGCGTTGAGCAGATTTAATTACTGAAATACTTTAGCAATTCTTGGAAAAAAAAATGAGTATATTATTCTACTAAAACCTATTAATCAATAGATTAAGTATGGTGAAATACCCTCATATAGAAAATAAACAAAAAATTGTGTAACATAAAGTCCTCATTTATTTATATCTAATTATTGGCAAGGATGAAAAAAATTATCATTATTAACGGTCCTAACCTAAATCTGTTGGGCAAGCGCGAACCAACCGTGTATGGAACACAGTCGTTTGAAAGCTATTTTGAAAGTTTGAAAGAGCAATTTGGCGGTGCCATTGTACTTGAATATTTCCAAAGCAATCACGAAGGGGCAATAATTGACAAACTACACGAAGTAGGTTTTAGCTATGACGGAATCGTTTTGAACGGTGGTGCTTACACGCATACGTCAATTGCAATTGCAGATGCAATTGCTGCCATCAATACAGCAGTGGTGGAAGTACACATTTCCAATGTTTATGCGCGAGAAGCATTTCGTCACCACTCCTATTTTTCGGCAAACTGCAAAGGATTGATTGTGGGTTTGGGGTTACAGGGGTATTCGTTAGCAATTTTGTCTTTTGTGTTAGGGACCAACGCGAATGGGTGAAATATCCAAATCCAGTAAGCGAAGGCGGTACTTATTACCCATTTTTAAAGTTCGCTGCCTAAAGAGGCGCTGAATGGCAAAACCACTGACTAATGCAGTAGAGGCAGGAATGAGAATGAGTGGTACAGAAGCCCTATTCTCGTTTTGATTAAAAATCAAGCGGTCTGCAATTCCAAAAAAAGTCCATCCAGCTGCAAAAGTGTAAAGTTGTAATCCCAGATTTCTTGACCATCGCTGACTGTTGTTGAATTGCAAGGCTTCGATTGCTTCCACACGCACCAAGCGATCATTAAAGATAAGGAATCCTTCCTCTGCTTTGATATCCTCAATGACTGCATTATACCAAATGTCATCGTCCTGCAATTTGTAGGTAATTCCATCGCCTATCGTAAATTTTTGGGTTTTTGCAGAACCTATTTTTTCGAGTTGCAGCACTTTTTGGGTAAACACTAAGCACGGCAAGAGCATCAAGCATAAAGTTAAAAATTTCCTCATTAGTAATTATTTTACAGAAAGACACCTCAAGCAAAGCTTTCGTTCGTAAGTAACTAAGTTTTTATTTTCAGCCCTTCCCGATATAAAGTGCGCAAGTATAACTTAGCCTTTAGTAATTTTTCCAAAAAAACATCAGGAACTGCTGAAATAAAGTGCTTTTTTCTTTCCCCACTCACGCTTCATAACTTATGTTTGATTAACTGGATTCAAATGGTTTTTTATAAATTTCTTAATCATTCGCTTCATGCTTACCTCAATTTCTATATATGGAAGTGGCTCATTAGCAGTAATAAAGCACCATAAAACAATATTGTCCAGCACTATTTGTGGTGGCAGCGAATAGTTGATGCTTATGAAGTCGCCAAGTTTCTCGAATTTGTCGCTTGAGGCGATTTCTATCCACCGCTTTGCGAAATTTTTTTTTTAGGTACACTTACTCCAAACTGCACAGGCGCGTCAGTCATGGACAAGTCCACTTTCAGCCATACTAATCGCAAAGGATACATCGCAAAAGAAGCACCTTGCTTGTTGAATAATTTTTGGATAATGCGCTCGCTTTTTAGGCGTTCTGTCTTAGGAAAAGTAAGTGACATGGTAAGATGATTCAATATGGTGGATAATATTTACAAAATAATAGTCTTTGGTGCTCAACCACTTTATCTTTAATCGTCTAAGTAGCACCTTCTATCTAATTCAAATCATTCGTTTTAAACTCCTTTCAAAAGGCTAAAAAGCAAAAACCAAAGCCAACTGTACAATATCATTCAAAAGATATTAAACACTTATAGCGTGCGAATCGTTTTGTGTAATTAACTTTGTTGTAGCGTTTTGAAATTAGCTTACCATCCAAAGCATTTTTCCGAATAATGGCTAACCATTAGACTATCAAAACAACAATACAAAAAACTAAATTTCAGCAACTTATGAATCATTACGCAGTAATTGATCTCGGGACAAACACGTTTCATTTATTAATAGCAGTTCCAGCTCACAGTGGGTTTAAAGTGCTTTACAAAGAGCGTCGTTTTGTTAAATTAGCAGAAAATGGAATCGAACGTATTGGTGAAATACCTTATCAGCGCGGCTTAAACGCTATCCATCACTTTAACGATGTCTTGAAAGAACACCAAATTCAGGAAGTACGTGCTTTTGGTACGGCTGCTTTACGCACCGCAAGTAATGGGCAGCAATTTATTGAAGAAGTGCAACAACAAACAGGTATTGTGGTACAACTGATTTCTGGAGACCGTGAAGCGGCACTGATACACAAAGGCGTGGTGCAAGCCCTACCTGCCATAGCTGAAAATATTCTGATTATGGATATTGGTGGCGGAAGCGTAGAGTTTATTATCTCCAACCAAGCACACGTTTTTGGGCACAGAGTTTTCCAATTGGTGTAGCAGTGCTATTCCATCAATTCAAACACAGCAACCCAGCAACTGATTCAGAAATAAAGTTCATAGAAAGTTACTTAGCTTTGATGCTATTGCCTTTAAAAGAAGCACTTACTCAAATCGAAACCCATTTCCTAGTGGGTGCGTCTGGCACTTTTGACGTGCTAGAAAACAACCTCCCTCATTTAGAAAAAGGTAAAAAGTACGTTTGTTTATCAGTAAATGATTATGATAATTATTATCAGCAATTGGTAAAGACCACTTTAGAGGAGCGATTACAGATGGAAGGTATTCCCAATTTGAGAGCAGAAATGCTGGTTGTAGCTTTTATTCTGGTAAAATATGTATTCTCATTACTTCCGAACAGTCAGCGTTTTTACATTTCAGACTATGCTATGAAAGAAGGTATTTTAGCTGAAATGATGACTGCATCCGCTTAACAATTCGAGCAAAGGCGCGACCTTAAAGCCGCGCCTCTATGCACATTTAATTTTTCATTCTATTTATCCCTGTACCAACTTGCGTCCTTCTTGAGTAAAGGATTCTAAATCTGCCAATAATTCTTTAGCTTGTGCAGCAATCAGATTCAATTCTTCCACATTTTGCTCTAATTTTTGGCGAATGCTTGATGCCACCAATACCATGTGAAAGTCGTGGCCAGCTTCTAGGACGGTAGTTACTTTTTCTACGTTCACAGAAGCCTCTTGATAAGTAATATTCCAACGTGCTTCCAACTCTTTATTTTTTGCCAACTCTTCATTTTTGAGTGCTTCGTTTCGGATTTGACCACTTAATTCATTGAGTTGTTGAAAATAAGCCGTAGAACTTTCTCCCACCTTTCCAAAATCGTCTTTCAATTTCTTATAACGCGACTGAATATCAGACCATTCTTTCTCAAAATCCTTAGACACCTTTTGTAAATTTGGATTTTCAGCCGCCAACTCTGAGCCAGCTTTTTCCAAATTTTCAATCAAACTTTCAGAAAGTTTTTGTCTATTCTTTTCAAAATCTTCAATGGAGGACTTGAGTACATCTCCATGTTTGATAGCTGTTTTTGTTGTTTGCCACTTACAAGAAGTAGGTAAAACCAATGCACCCAAAACAACAAGAGCCAATATCAATGCGCCCCACACTAGATTCTTTGACATAAATAATAATTTGTATTTACAAAAATAGGTTTTTAACAAATTGTCGAATTGCTCAATTCACTGGTCCATCATCAATTTTACTTTCCAAGGCACTTTGCACAAAAAAAGGAAGTTCTGAAAATAAATCCAACCCTGTGGCATCCTCTATTTCGTCAACTGAAATACGGTACTCATGCCATGCTTTCAACCCTTCGTTGGTGTTTTCAATAATAACGGCGATGACGCGCGTAGATTCATCTACCCGCAACAAGTCGTTATCATCTTCTGGCAGCACGACATAGACCTTCCAAATATATTTGGGAACAACTACATTGCTGTTTCTACCAATTTTTTCTACATAACCTTTACTGCCTGTCCCTCCTACGCCAAAATTACCCATCACCACATATAATTCGTTACCTTCAAACACCAAATCCCGACCAAATTCTTCCATGTCTTTCCACGGTCCTTGATTGTGGCGCGGAGCTTGTGGTACGATGTTGGTCATAAAAAAAGTAGCTTCGTTGCTTTGTGTGGAGCGCGTTCTGTCCGCAGAAGGGCAATTGTGACCTCTATCAAAGCCGCTATTGGTATAATCCGAACTACTCACCACATTGAAATCGTTGTTCAAAAATGGGTCTGTTTTGAAGGTTTCTGCACGGTCAGTAGAGCCAATCCAAGAGCGGTCTAAGTGCCAACTTACCCAATTGGGAATACCGCGCTCATTATTGTAGGATAACGCATACTCGGTGCGTTCAATCAAAAAATTATTTGGCTCTAAAAAACTAGCCCTCGCGTTAGAAGGATTGCCCAGTGCCAAACTGGTGTTGGAGTTATCTTCGAGAATTGGAATAACCTCTTCCTCAAAAAAACTACAACTAGACAGCGTGATTGCTAGTAAAACAACCCAAAACGAATGATAATTAGGAACAAAACGAATATTAAATCTTAACGCAATATTATTGGTTCTCATAAGCAAATTTTCAATCATAAATTTGGATAAGTAGTTTGGCAACAACTTTTTACGTCCGAAATAAAAGTAATTACATTTTCACTACTCCCCTAAGAATTAAAGCGATTTGACCATTCGACAAAAGCAAGAAGTTAGATTATTCCTTTTCTTGAACACAAGTTAGTGAAAATAGAAACATTTTCTTGATCATTCCCATGCAAATATAAGCAATACTATTGGTTTGATATTCAAATTAGCGACAATTATTCCATTTTTGGAGAAGCCATAAAAAGTGGAATAGTTCGTTTACCAAAAAGATAAATGGCTTTTTTATTGATCTGTTCCAACAACATTGGTTGGTAAGATGTTTATCATCAACAAAAAAACCTGCTTCATTACCCTTACTTTTACAATAAACAAAAAATGCTCACAGCTATCCATCCTAAACTACCCATGCGTAGTAAAGAGGCGACACAAGAGTTCTACGTGAATCAATTAGACTTCCGAATAGTAGGAAATTCGGACTTTGCAGGCTATCTAATGGTAGAAAAAGACCATATTCAACTTCACTTTTTTGAGTTCAAGGACCTAAACCCCAAAGAAAATTATGGGCAGGTCTATATCAGAACGAACGATATTGAAGCATTTTATCAACTATTATTGGCTAAAAAGACTAGCATACATCCAAATGGACACTTGCAGGTAAAGCCTTGGGGACAAAAAGAGTTTTCCATACTTGACCCGGACTATAATTTGTTGACTTTTGGTCAGCGTGTATTATAAATTGTTCTTTATTTATGACATTCAGATTAGGTATCCTATTACTGATACCCGTTTTTTGTAAAAGGTAAATGAGCGTTAATTTATTTTCATAACCCATTTATAATCAAATGACCAAACTAATAGTTTGCGAATAAGGCATTATTCGCAACTAACTGGTTATTATTGATTTATAGCTCATCATCAAATGCAGGTACTAATCTTTTTTGCTTTCTGTTGAAGAACTTTTATGAGTTGATGTGTAGAATTAAATCCTGCCGCGATAGCCACATGGTGCATGTCAGAGTTCACTTGTAGCATTTGCTGAGCCATTTCGATGCGAAGTTCCTGAATCCAAGCAGATACTCGGTGCTTGCGGTGCTGCCAAACACTTTCACGGATGTATTTTCCACCACATGCTGCGACTTTGGCAAGGTGCAACGTACCCAATTCTGGATTGCTTAGCAAATGCCCATGCTGTAAAGTAGTTTCTAAATCCTCAACAAGCGCAGACAAATCACTTTGAGGCTTCAACCGTCGAGTTTCCAAAAAAAGTTGGATATCTTCCCTAAATACAGCATAACCTAACCAGAGCAACATCCCCGCAAACGCCAAAATCTCCAAAAAAAGAAAATCCAGGTGCATCATATAAATTGAGGTTAAAAAAACGATAAGCAATAAAATCTACTAGCGCAAAAAAACTATACACAGCTCCTAACACACTAAGTCGTTTAACGGTTTTTCGCAGCAAAAAAGCCTTTTTCTTCTCCCACTCTTGCCCTTTGTAGCGCAATCTAGCATTTTGATACCGCACGTACCGATAGGCAAGCGACAAATACACAAAGAAAAAAACTAAAAAAAAGTGCGTATTCAATGGGTCCATAGTAAGGTCGAATAAAGTCTTGCCAAATTTGATACTGATTTTCAGGTGCTTGTAAACCAATACTGAATACCAATACAAACTGCATAACTGGAAGAATCAAATGCTTAAAGTCAGTAGGCCGAAATTGATAAATCGGGAAAAGTGAAAATTTAACATGGTAAAAAAACAAGGGTCCAAAAGACAAGGTAAACCAAAATGGCAAATGATAAACATGTAAGGCATTCTCAAACCATTGTACGCGCAGCAACCATACATCTAAGGCACTCAGTCCGAACGTAAACAGCAGAAATCCCAAAGCCACATTCGCCAAGCGATTCCCACGATTTCTTATAAACATAAATAGCCCAATCACCAGCCCTTGTACTGCACTGAATAGTAATAATGACAACACCAAAAACTGGATGATTTCCACAGATTTACTTGTTATGATAAGATAAAATAGCAGTACCTATCAACGACTTGTTCACTACCCAAAGGTACGATTTCTTCACCACCAAATGAATGAAACCACGAAAGCGTGCAGTTGAAGTTGGCAAACCATTGAAATTTGTAGCAATCGAAATTACTACATCAAAACAAAATGAATTTACAAGAAACAAGTTGAATACTAGCATCAAAAAGAATCAGATTTAGCATATATGCTTTCATTTATTACTGATGTTGCAACATTTACTTTTTTGTTCAAATACAATCACTCAAAGCATCCCTAACTGATAAGATTGTTATGCAAGTAGGAGAAATATTTCTTAAAACCAAATGCCTAAATTCGAACAGCGTAACAGCAGTTAGCACCAGAAGGGGAATAAATACACAACACCTGAACTAAAAAACCGTTTTATTGTCTCGTAAATGATGATTAGAGCATCAAAAAAGGCACCTTAGGGAAAAATATGTTACTAGGTAACAAACTTGAGGTTGCTATTGGATAAATAAATGAGGCTTGAATTAAATTAACACCTTATTTGTTGCTTACTCCTGAGTAATCCTTACGAACAAAGGAAACGAAAAGTCGTTTTCACGATACCTAAAATGAACCAAAAATCAAGTGTATTATCGAGATAGTTCAAAGTCACTCCGATAATTTGCGCCACTAATCGTTCTTTATTAATTAATTTTGTATTATAAAAATTAATATTCAAAAAATATGAAAAAAGTATATTTCTTATTTTTCCCGATGTTGCTACTTTTTTTCAGCAACTTTAAGTGGAAACAAACCATGTCAGTGGATGAAAATAGTAGTTTGGCAACCGTATTGGAGCAATTAGGAGATACCACACTACTAAATCGAGCAAACACTAGCATAGCAGGAGTTTCGGCAGCGCAAGGAGAAGCCCTAGTATTGACTGGTTTTGCACAAACCAAGGATGGTGCGAAAACCAGCAAACAAAGCGCGCATTTTGTTTGTACTTCTTGCCATAACATTCAGCGCGATGAACCCGATTTGAGCAAGACCAACCCACAGGCTAGACTGGATTATGTAGAAAAAATGGGTTTACCTTTTTACAAGGTTCTGCGCTTTATGGTGCAGTCAATCGCACCAGTTTTTATAACGGCGATTATTACAAAAAGTATGGCGACCTCGTAACGCCTGCGCGCAACAATATTCGAGAAGCTATCCAGCTTTGTGCAGTAGAGTGCGCACAAGGTAGAAGGTTAGAGGCTTGGGAAGTAGAATCTATCTTGGCTTATCTTTGGACAATTGAATTGAAACTGGGCGACTTGCAACTGAACGAATCGGATTACCAACAAATTAATAAGGCGCTGACTCAAAAAAATCAACCCTCCGAAGCTATTGCTTTGCTCAAATCAAAATACCTTACTGGCTCACCTGCCACTTTTTCGCCACCACCTACCGATTGGAATATAGGTTACGCAGAAGAAGGCAATCCTAAAAACGGAAAACGTATTTACCAATTAAGTTGCCTTCACTGCCACCAAGATATGCGCTATTCTTTCTTTGAATTAGATGGCTCAAAAGCCACCTTCCAATTTTTAAGTAAACATATACCACGCTTTACGCGCTATTCCATCTATCAAGTAGCGCGTTGGGGAACTACGCCTTTACCAGGAAAACGAGCGTACATGCCACAATATACACTTGAAAAAATGAACAATCAACAGCTCGAAGACTTGCGTGCTTATTTGGAAGAAGAAGCGAAAAATTTGTAATAAATGCCATCAGAGTATGTTTACTCATGTATTACCTCAATTAAATTGGTTCGTCACTGACCATCTGTCTTGATGCGTTATGCTGTAAATGCAGACAGGTTTCAATTTATTGTTAACAGCTTTTCACAGTTAGTGGAAGTGCGCTTTTTTTAAGCCTGACTTTCTACTTTTTGTTTCTAATACAATCAAGAAATTGTAAATAAAGTAAAATTAACCTTTAAACAAAAACAAATTGAAATCAATTTAACAACATATTGTTTAATTAAAAAAATTAAACTATTTTTTGTAAAAAATTGATTTTCAGCAATGAAAAAGCAAGCCATTAACAGAAAGTACAATTATCCTGACGCAGACCTGTATTTACAGTGTATTGACCATATCCGATATGCTTATCGAGATGTAGAACAGTTCCAACAATATGGTTTTAATGCGGAACGCTTGCAGAAGTTTAAGACAATGTGCGAGCAATTTCAAGCCTTACCCAGTGACGATGAACTAGTGGGCGACCAAATGATTTTGACAGACAAAAAATATGCCGCCGCAGAACGGCTAAAAAGCACCATCCGAACGGTGATGACACGAGTGGCGATGAAGTACAACAACCGCTCTGGCAGATACAGAAAGTTTGGAACTTCTAAAATGGGCGACATGACGGACGCGCAACTTATTTTTTGCGGCAGAAGAGTGGTTCGCGTGGCGCGGTTACAGATAGATTTTTTGGCAGACGTAGGCGTAAATGAATCGTTGATTAGTCGCATCGTGGAAGCAGTGCAAGATTTTGAACAGGCAGTCAATTTGCAACAAGATAGAATTGCTGACCGAGACATTGCCGTAGAGAGAAGAACGGAAAAAGGAAACAAAATTTACGACGAACTCGTCACGCTTTGCGACATTGGAAAGGATATTTGGGCGGAAAAAGATATGACTAAATACGAAAATTATACCTTGTACGAAAGCAATAACGATGAAAAATTGCACGCAAGGAGCGTTTAGCAGAAAAAAAAGAACCTGCAAGCGTGGCATCTTAGTTATGACTCAGGTTATACCACTGGTTAGGGTTATCTGACAGAACGCTATGTGCTTTACTGTAAGGCAACAAAAGGTTAACTGCATCCTGCCAGTTCTCAATCCATCCCCACAAATAACCGTTTGCTCAATGTATTTAGCATTTTATTTTGCTGGTCAGGCACAATGAAAGATGCTCAAAAATGAGTATAAATTAGCTGAAACCATTGATTTTTATAAATTTGCAGGCGATATTTCCAGCAAGTAGCTCTTGACGGCATCTGGACGGTTGACTTTTAAGGTATTACATCACTGTGCAAGTTCAATGAGCTGCGGGCGAGCAACAAGTAAGTCAAGTAAGCGGTAAGAAGCAAACAACGTTGATTTGCGAAAATAGGAAAGCGATTAGATGGAAACTCAGGTTGATACAACCTGTCAATTCAGTGCAGGCTTTCAATTTTACAATCAATTTCGCTGGCATTAAAAACTCAATTTATTTTAGTCAATGAAACCAAGCATTCTCAAAGGAACGCGCGACTTTACGCCCGAACAAGTCATCAAACGCAATTATATTTTTGATACAATTAAGCGTGTGTTCATCAAATATGGCTTTCAACCCATAGAGACACCTGCTATGGAAAATTTAGAAACCCTTACGGGCAAATACGGCGAGGAGGGAGACAAACTCCTTTTCAAGGTACTCAACAACGGCAATTTTCTTGAAAAAGCTGATAAAAACGCCATAGAAAATGGGGACTATAAAAAGGCTGTACCTTCGCTGTCCAAACGTGGACTTCGTTACGACTTGACTGTTCCATTTGCGCGTTTTGTAGTGATGAATCAGCATGATTTGGCATTCCCTTTCAAACGCTATCAAATACAGCCTGTTTGGAGGGCAGATAATCCCCAAAAAGGACGCTATCAGGAGTTTTATCAATGCGATGTGGACGTGGTTGGCTCTGATTCGCTGGTGTATGAAGCCGAGTTATCCCAAATTTACGACGAAGTTTTTGCTGCCTTGGGTGTTCAGGTAGTTATTAGTATCAACAATCGAAAAATTTTGGCAGGCTTGGCAGAAGCAGTAGGCATTGAAGACCACTTTATGGACATGACTATTGCTATTGATAAGTTGGATAAAATTGGATTGGAAGGAGTGCAAAAAGAAATGTTGGAGCGCGGCATTCCAAGAGCAGCATCCGATAAAATTGCGCAAATACTAGAGGTACAAACCCTAGAAGTCTTAAAACCACTGCTACAAGATAGTAAAACTGGACGGAAAGGTATCGAAGAGTTAGAAACTGTGTTCAGCTTGCTAGAAGGCTACAACATGCACAACACATTGGTGTTTGACATCACTTTAGCAAGGGGTTTGAACTACTATACAGGTTGTATTTTTGAAGTAAAAGCCAACACGAAAGTCTATCCCAACCTAAAAATGGGTAGCATTGGTGGAGGAGGACGTTACGACGATTTGACGAGTGTGTTTGGGTTGAATAATGTATCGGGTGTAGGTATTTCCTTTGGTGCGGAGCGGGTTTATGATGTAATGGAAGAATTAAATTTGTTTCCTACGGCGGCTGAGCAACAGTTAAAGGTTATGTTTATTGCCCTAGACGAAAGCACGTTTCCCTACGCTTTTCGCGCGCTAAATCAGGTACGCTCGGCAGGTATCAATGCAGAAATTTATCCTGAACCGAGCAAAATGAAAAAACAGATGAAGTACGCCAATGCTCGCAATGTGCCATTCGTGATTCTAGTGGGAACAGAAGAAATGGCTTCAGGGAAATTAGGACTGAAAAATATGGCTTCTGGCGAACAAAAAAACTTAACTTTAGAGGAAATTGTTGGACAACTAAGCAATTAGTGATGAATTGTAATAGATGATTGACACCAGTTATTTATTCATTATTCCTTAAAGAAATTATATCATAGCACTTTTGACAAAAAACAAGAACAATTTGTCCTTTTGTTAAGATGGAGCAAATACTCGTCAAAAGTTTAAACAAATAAAAGCAACTTGGAAAGATACAGTACCCTCCAGCAAGTACAAAGCGCTTTAGCAACAGGAGAATTGACTTGCTGCGATTTAGTCAATTACTTTTTGGCACAAATTGAAGCCAGCCGACATTTAAACATATACATAGAAGTGTATGCTGAAGAAGCACTGGCAAAAGCGAAAGTATTAGACCAAAAATACGCCACTAGCAGCACTGCTGTTGGACGGTTGTTTGGCATGGTTATCGCCATAAAAGATGTAATTTGCTACGAGAGTCATGCTGTTACAGCAGCTTCCAAGATACTGCAAGGTTTTGTCGCACCTTATTCTGCCACCGCCATCGAGCGATTACTTGCCGAAGATGCCATCATTATTGGACGCGCTAACTGCGATGAATTTGCAATGGGTTCTACCAACGAAAATTCTTATTATGGCATCACGCGCAACGCAGCCGATGAAAACAAAGTGCCAGGCGGTTCGTCAGGTGCGTCGGCGGTAGCGGTGCAAGCTGGCACTTGCATAGCAGCATTAGGTTCTGACACAGGCGGTTCAGTGCGCCAACCTGCCGGCTTGTGCGGCGTGGTAGGAATGAAACCCACCTACGGCAGAATATCCAGACATGGCTTAATTGCCTATGGTTCTTCTTTCGACCAAATCGGAACATTGACAAATAATGTAGAAGATGCCGCCCTACTTTTGGAGATTATGGCTGGAGCAGACGAATTTGACAGCACCGCCAGCCAAAGCCCTGTCCCACTTTATTCTGAACGACTAAAAAAGACTGAAAAATATAAAGTTGCCTATTTCAAATCCGCAGTGGAACATGAAAAGTTAGATACGGAAATACAACAACGTACCTTTCAATTCATACAGCAACTACAAAAAGCTGGTCATCAGGTAGAAGCAATTGAATTTGATTATTTAGATTACCTCATTCCAGCTTACTATGTATTGACTACTGCCGAAGCCTCATCCAACCTGTCGCGTTACGACGGCATACGCTATGGTTATCGCAGCCCAAACGCCAGCAACTTATTGGAAACCTATACAAAATCAAGAACGGAAGGCTTCAGTTTAGAAGTGAAGCGACGCATTATGCTCGGCACTTTTGTATTAAGTGCAGGATATTACGAAGCGTACTACACAAAAGCACAGCAAATTAGACAATTGCTTTGGCAGCGCACCAAAGAAATTTTCAACGACTTCGATTTTATTTTGATGCCTGTTTCCCCCACTACGGCTTGGGAAATTGGTAAGCTTTCCAACGATCCTGTGGAAATGTATCTTTCCGATATTTTCACTGTTCATGCCAACATGGTGGGTATTCCTGCGCTTGCGCTACCTATCGGAACACACAGTAATGGCTTGCCCATTGGCGTACAACTGATGGCAAATCGTTTTGAAGAAGAAAAATTATTAGCGATGGCGTACTCAATTCCTATTTAATGATAAAAATAGTATCTATACTAGGTTGCGGCTGGCTCGGATTGCCTTTAGCACAAACCTTGCTCGTAAAAGGATACCAAGTGAAAGGCTCCACGACCACGCCCGAAAAATTAAGCCAATTGCAAGCAGCAGGCATCACGCCTTTTTTGCTTGAAGTGGGCGATGAGGTAACGGGCAAACAAATAGACGATTTTTTCGATACTGAACTTTTAATCATCAATATTCCACCCAAAAGAAATCAACCGAATATTGAAACGCTCTACCCTGCTCAAATCAATGCGATTTTAAAAAAGGCTTTACAACACGGAGTTCAGGCTATTATTTTTGTAAGTTCCACAGGTGTTTACGGGGACACTAACGAGGTGGTGACCGAAAATACGCCCGTGCAGCCTGACAGAGCAAACACCAGAGGATTAGTGCAAGCAGAATTACTGGTGCAAGCCTGTGGCTTGAACTGGTCTATTTTGCGCATGGCTGGTTTGGTCGGTGGAACGCGCAAAGCTGGGCGATTTTTTGCAGGGAAAACTGACCTTCCAGAAGCTGATGCACCAGTAAATTTGGTACATTTAGACGATTGTATAGGAGTGGTTTGTCGTTTATTGGAACAGCCTTGTTGGGGCGAAATCTTTAACGTGTGTGCCACAGCACATCCTACTAAAAAAGACTTTTATAGCTCCCAAACCTTAAAAGAAGGATTAAAAGTTCCCGACTTTTTAATACCCACTACGCCGTCTCCTTTTAAAATTGTTTCCAATGAAAAGGTTAAAAGAATGCTGTCTTATACCTTTTCAAAGCCCGATCCGATGTTTTTTTGATGTAATGGAGGGGTGTTTAACCAAAGATACTATGCTTTTACCATTTCATCGGCAATACGCTTCAAAATATTTGCATTGACTTTTGATTTCACCAAAAAAATTAGTATCTTTATACTGCTCTTTCAGAAGTTGAAAATTAGTCAAATATTCTTCAGGCAGGCGCGGAATATAATTTCCTACGTTGGTCAACTGGTACTCGCCGCTAGTGTAGCAGCGTTTTTGCTCGCACTTCGCTGCCATAAAAATTGCTTTAGCCGCCAACTCTCTGTCGTTTTGTGCTAATGCCATAGTTCGAGCATCTTCAAAATAGAGCGAAGCCACCGTCAAATCAAAATTCTCTCGGTTGCCGTATGGTGCGCCCCAAAACGACACTACTCCATCTTTTGCAGCAAGGTACTGTGGCGTATTATTTGCACCGCTCCTGTAAAAATCCATCGCATTCCAAGCATAACCAAAGTAGGACATATTATACAATCCACAACCCACATTATAAAGTTGACGCGCTGCATTTGCTGACCCTGTGCGCGCTTCTCCATCTGCATTTAGGATGGCTTCTACAATAGTTCCTTTAGAAAATGTAGCAGTATCTACCACAATTCCTCTATCATTCGGGGAAGCGTGGTGAACACGATCTAAAAAACGCTCAGCGAAAGGAGAAAATGTGCCAAATTGACTCCAAAGCGCACGATCCATTTGTTTCCATACATTAAGTGCGCGGATGTACTGGTGCTGACTCATTAAAAAAGTAGCCTTTATGTTTAACAACTCTAGGCGAGCATCCTCACCCAGAGTGTCTTTGCCCAACATAACTGCAAAATCAGTCAATGTGGTATCGCCGCGTGTGATGGTTTCCAGCAAATCATCAATCACTTTGACATCTGGATTGTAGCGCAAATCATTGATGCTGTAATGCGCACGAAAAGCAAGCCCCACTTTTCCTGATTGCTGATAAAGCTGGGCTACACGGTCGTTGAAATATTCTCTAAACTCTGGGAAGTCTTTCCAATTGCTACTTTTTTTGTAAATTTCAAATAGTTCGTCCTCCACATCGGTATCAATTTCCTGTATGGTTGCCAATTTGAGCACCGTCGAAAGCACTTGCAGTTCTTGTTTTAAATCTTCGTTCATCACCAACTGCTGCGCCCTCATAAAAGTCTGCTCCGCCTGATAGTAATTACCTGCAAGAAACTCTAAATAGCCTTCTGCAATCAGCCAAAGGCTAATGTTTTTTACTTTTTTATCTTCTCGGCATCGAATAGTAAATTGCTGCAACTCCACCAAATAATTACCTAGTTGGTCGTTAAGCTTTGGGGTTTTATGCGAAATACGTTGATGGGGCTTCGTCCCAAACGGCGTAATTCCTAATACTTGTTCTTCTACTTTTCTAATTTCTCGAACCAATAGCGTTTCCAAAAAGTCACTTTTGGCATCTATTTTGTAAATCTGTTCCATTGAAGTCAAAGCGCGGCTGCCAGAAGCACTGGCGCGAATCGCAAACATCGCAGCCCGCTCACTATTGGTTTTGCACATTAGGTAAACCTCCTTCCAGTCTTCATCATTGCGAACTAAAAAACTTCTGAATGCAGACTCTCGACGGTTGGGGCAATTCGCAAAAATGACCACATACAAATAAGCAGCTTCTGTATAGCGTTCTAAAGACCGAAGTGCGCCTGCTCGGTGTCCTAATAACCAATAGTAAATTACATTTTCAGAAATATCTATCTTAGGTACCAGCTCGTCGTATAAGGCAATAACACGTTCATAATTTTTTTGATAATGTGCCAAACGCGCTACTTGATAGGCGTAGCGCTGTTTCAAATAGTGTGATGAAGTGCGTTTGAACAAGCCCAAACCCTCCTCAATCAAGTCCGACATACGGTTGTAATCGCGTTTAGGTTCTTCCCAACTGTCTTTTGGCAGCACTACGTAAGGTTCACAGGCTTTGGCATAAAGCAGATAATCTAGCGTTTCTTCGCATTTGTTATCGAGTAAATAATCCACAAACTGATTGCGCCGCAACGCTTTGGGCAATGCTACTCGCTTATTGGTCATTGCAGATTGAATACTGCGCAAAACAGATTCATCAGCATCATAAATAATCTCTTTTATTTCTTCCAATTCTGCTTCCTCGCAAACGCGATCCTGCCAATCTTTTAGGTTAGCGTATTCTTGGCGATACGTCTCTGTGCCAAAGTATTTATAAATTTCTCCAAAATTAAAATCCAATAAAAAAGGCGCAGGTTTAGCAGCTTCTAAAAGTAAAGGCGTTCCGATAAAAGAATAACCTGTAATCAAATTGCGATAAGGTCCACATCCTTTAGAAACAACTTGTGGAAGTAAAAAAAACAGCCATACGCACCCCAACCAACGCGGAAATACGACTACGAGCATTTTAAAAAAAGTAAACAACATCATTAAAACAGTTAAAGACCCAAAGCTACTTGGAAATGTTGAATTGCAAAGTAGCAGCACCCTCTTTTTGCATATTTTTAGCGTTTCAACATCGCTTTTGGTCATCAGTAAATAGTGCGGACTTCCTATTATTACACAATAAAAATATGGAAAAAAAAGTTACAGTAATATAAAATGAGTTTGCAAAAGAGATAAGCTAAACAATTAAAAATCAAGCTAATCATCTTGCAAATGATATAAATTTTGTTGCATCTTAAAAACAAAACACTTCTTATCGCACTTTTCTACAAAACAATCTTATTTTTGGTTTCTAATTTTTACTAAACTTTCAATGGTGAATTTACAATTGGTTCAACTGGCTGTTCAATAAAAACACACTGCAAATTTAATGCGTCTCCCTTTCGGCTGCGTTTGTTAGATAAAACAGTAAGATTTGGCAGTTTATTTTATTGTTAATTAAAAATTAGGAAGAACTAAAAAATTATAGTTTTGTTGATTCTTTGGTATGTTTTGTGACTGCATGATAATTGAATGAGGGCATTAAGAAGCTATTTTTTCATTCAAGTATCACGCTGAAAAATAGGTCAAAGAGCGATTTTATTTTATCACATTTTTAATGAAGTGTAAATGGATGGTGTAAAAATCCTGTGGGCAGATGATGAAATTGATTTACTAAAACCCCAGTTATTGTTTTTAGAAAAAAAGGCTACCAAGTCATCACCGTGACCAACGGATACGACGCGATGGAAGAATGCGAGAGCAACAACGATATAGATGTTGTTTTTTTAGATGAAAGTATGCCTGGTTTAACAGGACTTGAAACCTTACAGCAGATTAAATCTAAATATCCACACTTGCCAGTGGTAATGATTACAAAAAATGAAGCAGAAGATGTGATGGAAGAAGCAATCGGTGCGCAAATTAGTGATTACCTGATCAAGCCTGTCAACCCAAATCAAATTCTGCTCACGCTAAAAAAAATCATTGACAACAAGCGGCTGGTAAGAGAAAAAACTTCTGCTGACTATCAGCAAGAGTTTCAGCAGATTTTCATGCAAATCAGTGGCGGCTTGAATTATGAAGAATGGGTGGAAACCTATCGAAAAATAATCAGTTGGGAACTTAAAATTGATGCTTCTAACTCTACGGAGATGGCTGATATTTTGGCGATGCAAAAAAGTGAAGCCAATAAAGAGTTTTCAAAATTTATCATCAAACACTACAATGATTGGGTACAGGATAAGAAAAAAGGTCCCCTCTTGTCAAATGATTTGATGCGCAACAAAATATTTCCACACGTCAATGATGATATTCCTACGGTCATGTTGCTCTTGGACAACCTGCGCTACGACCAATGGAAAGTGCTAGAACCCATTATCACTGAACTATTTAGAGTAGAAGAAGAAGATTATTTTTACAGCATCTTACCCACTTCTACCCAATATAGCCGAAATGCGATTTTTTCTGGACTAATGCCTTTGGATATTGAGGCTTACTATCCTGATTGGTGGAAAAACGATTCAGAAGAAGGCGGAAAAAACCTCCACGAACACGATTTACTCGACCACTTAGTAAATAGACTAATTCGCCGCGACGTGAGGGTGGACTACCTGAAAATTACCAACGTGAATCAGGCGAAAACCATGCAAGAAAATATTTATAACTACCTGAATAACGACCTCGCTGTGATTGTGTATAACTTTATAGATATGCTCTCCCATGCCCGTACTGAAATGGAAGTGCTCAAAGAATTGGCTGGCGACGAAACCGCTTATCGCTCCCTAACCAAGTCTTGGTTCATTCATTCTCCACTTTGGGCAGCACTTCAAAGAATTGCAGAACGCGATGTGCAACTTATTATCACTACTGACCACGGTACCATCCGAGTCAACACCCCTTCTAAAGTGGTGGGTGACAGAGAAACCACTACGAACCTACGCTACAAAGTAGGACGCAACCTTCAGTACGACCGCAAGGATGTGATGGAAGTGAGAGATCCAAAGCAAGCGAAATTGCCGCGACCTAACGTTAGTTCTACTTTTATTTTTGCGAAAGAGGATAAGTTTTTCTTGTATCCAAATAATTACAATCACTACCATAATTATTACAAGAATACCTTTCAACACGGTGGCATTTCTTTAGAGGAAATTATTTGTCCTATCATTCGGTTACGCTCGAAATAAAGCGTATGACTCTTTGACAAAAAATGTACTATTACACTACAATTTTTTGTCAAAGAGTCCAAAGAACAGCAAGCTGTGTAAGACTATTTATTGAATCAAATAGTTGAGGTATAAGAAAATTACTAGATATATCCAAAGTGCATCCAAAAAATGCCAATATATAGTGAGTAGTCTAAGTTTTAGCCTTTTCTCGGGGTCAGAAAAGTAAACTAGCACACTCACTGGTTCCTTCATGTGTTTATAGGCTTTCCATAAAAACACACCCAAAAATGGCAATCCACCAATTACGTGTGCGAAATGCAGCCCTGAGATAACATATAGGTAAGAGGCAGATAAACTGGAATCTATAAAAATATTGTTACTGAACATTTGCTTCCAAGCAATAAATTGAGATGCCATAAACAATAGCGAAAGCACGATTGTGGTGATGAGGGCATATTGGTATTGTTGCGTGTCGTCCTTTAAGTAAGCGCGTTTTGCCCAAAACATAGCACCACTACTTCCCAATAGTATTAATGTGTTGACAATGAATAAGTTGGGTAATTTAATTGGAGGCATTTGGTTTTGAATTCTCGCGTACATGAACGCAGCAGTCAATGTAATAAACAAGGCACCCAAGCTCACTAAAGACAGCATCAGTAGCACATTAAAAGGGTGAAACGCTAAATTTGGGGTATCCTGTTGTTCTTCGTAATTATTTGCTGGCATTTACTGTTGTTTTTTAAATGTTTTTTTACATCGGTCACTGCAATATTTCACTTCTTCCCATACTTTTTCCCACTTTTTTCGCCAAGTGAAAGGTCTTCCACAAGTAACACATATCTTTTGTGGTAAATCACTTTTTTTTACTTGTTTCGCCATGAGGTATTATTTTTCGGTAGCTAAACCGTATTTTAGCAGCAAAGTTTACTAAAAAGACAAAATTCTGATGAAGTGATGGATGGGTTAGCATTTGGTTCTTTAAAAGTTTCAATCACCCGATCACTCACTCTATCCCTTCTAACAAAGCAATATATGTGGCTATTGCCTGTGCTATTTCTTCCACAAAAATATATTCATCGGCGGTGTGTGAGCGAGCAGAATCGCCGGGACCGATTTTCAGGGTTGGAAACGGCATCAAAGCTTGGTCAGAAAGTGTGGGTGAACCATAGTGCGCAAGCCCTAAAGCTTTGCCTTTTTGCACTAAAGGATGAGTTAAAGAAATGCTGGAAGAATTAAGGCGAAAAGAGCGAGCTGTTACTTGAGATAGGAGATGCTGTTGGATAATTTCAAACACAGCTTGATTAGAATAGCACTCATTGGTACGGACATCTATTACAAAAGAACATCGGTCTGGCACCACATTATGCTGCGAGCCAGCTTGAATTTGTGTAACCGTCATTTTGGTTGCGCCAAGCAAAGGAGAAACCTTTTCAAATTGATAATCCTGAATCCATGCAATATCTTGAAGTGCCTTATAAATGGCCTTTTCCCCTTCATTTCTTGCTGCGCTGTCCCGACTGTCCATGTGCAACAGCATCTATCACCATTAGTCCTTTTTCTGCCACTGCCATTTGTATCATCGTAGGCTCTCCCACTATTCCAAAAGCAATGTCACCCAATTCGGGCAGCAGCAATGTCATACCGTTTACACCAGAAATTTCTTCCTCCGCGCTTGCCGCAAAAATGAGGTTGTAATTCCCAATAGTTTCGTAAAAGTACAAAAAAGTAGCCAACAATGCTACTAAAGCACCTCCTGCATCGTTACTTCCCAACCCATACAGTTTGCCAGCTTCCAAAGTTGGTGCAAAGGGGTCTCTAGTATAGCCGATGCTCGGCTTGACAGTGTCGTGGTGAGAGTTGAGTAAAATAGTGGGTTTGGTGGGGTCGAAATATTTATTTTTAGCCCAAACATTATTTTGTAGTTGTTGTGCTTCTACTCCGCTTTCGCGTAGATAAGCGGCGATAAGTTCAGCAGTTGCAGCTTCTGCTTTAGAAAAGAAGGTGTTGCAATGAGTGATTGCAGCAAAGTGATGGCGGACGCTACCATATCATTTTTTTATTTGCACGAAGTTAAGGGCAGTATTTGATTTTTACAAAAGATGGTACTAATGAACACAAGGAATGATAAATAAATTAATAATCTTGTTTTCAATTTCCTTACTATCAGGTAACTAACTCGTTACTAATAAACAAGCCGCCTAGATTGCTCTAAGCGGCTCAATGCTATTTCATACCTGGAATTGTTTGGCAGTAGCCATTATTCCTCGCTCAAAATCATAGATTTAGTGATGACTTTATCTTCTGTTTGTAAGCGATAAAAGTACATTCCGCTAGGCAAATTGCTGGTATCATCAAATTCTAGCTCGTTAGTACCTTCCTCAAATTCTCCTGTTTTTTCGTACAACACTTTCCCATCCATATCTAGGACAGACAAAGTGGCTTTCATGCGTGCTGGTAACGAAAACTTAATCACCGTGAAACCACTGAACGGATTTGGCGAGTTAGTTAATGTGTAAAGCACCTCTTGTTCACTCGTGTTTCCTCTATTTTCTACGTTGCTACCGTCTGCCAAGTTGCTGCCGTTGCATGTGCCTGTTCTCCACGACTTGACCCCCGCTATTCTTGCGGCACAAGGATTGTCGTAAGTTTGGTTATTGCAACCACAAACTGGATTATATTCTAACGTACACAATGTCTCACCAGAAGATTCCCCTACGCAAGCTTCGTCACAGCTAGGAATCACGATTTCTACCATGTCCAAGTGGCAACATACTGCAGTATAATCACCTGTGCGTCGCTTCAAGACAGGCATAACCATAATTTTAGTACCTGCTGTCAATGGTAAAGCGCATCCTTCTAGTCGCAAAATAATGGTTTGAGGTCCAGAAATAATGCCAGATAATTTAGTCACGTTGTTACAACCCCTAAACCCAATACCAGAAGGAGAAACAAGAATAAAATCTATTTCTAAGTTACTTGCAGTTGCATCGTAGATAGGATTAGTGTAAATGTCATACGTATTGTTCAAGGTGAAAGTCACGTTAGCAAACTTTGGATCGTTCTCACACACTACATCTATATCTGTAATCTCGCCGCAAGGATGTGCAGGAGCGCAGATTCTCTTGCAGCAGATTTGGTAACAACGAGTCACTGGGTCGTAAATCAAGGCGCTGATTAAGTAACACTTACCCGCAGGCGGCAGTGCTACAAAAATATTGGTCACGCCACTACCTAAGTTAGCGCCATTTGTGTCATTCGTCCATCGAATCACGTTGGAAGCCAATACTCCACTCAACGATAAGTTGAAACCACCTTGTGTTGGATTGACGATGATTCTATCGCAAGCAAATGGGTCGTTGATGCACACTTGGCGGCAGCATCTGACTTTACAACCATTTTGGTCAGTGTATTCGTAGCAAATGTTGTAAGTACCAAATGCTGGGAAGGTGAAGTCAATGGTGTAACCGTTGCCGAGTGTCGTTTCGTTAGCACCGTAGTTACCTCCTGTGGCAAACCATCTACCTGATGGAATATTATTTGGCACACTGAACTGGTAGCGCAATGAACCCGATGAACCCGAGTAGCTAAAGTTGATTTTATCGCAATTGTTGTCCACTGGTGGGCAGTTGTTGCCGCATATTTTTTTACAACAAATACGATAACAACCTGTGGATGGGTCATAGTATTTTACACTGATGTTGTAACATACGCCAGTTGGTGGAACTGGATAACTGATGCTGGTACTTCCACTGCCTGCAATCAGTTCTCCTGTGTCGTCATTTCTCCATTCTAGGATATTTTGAGCAGAAATACCCGGCAGATTGAAGCGATATTGGTTTCCGGATTGGGTAACAGAAAGCGCATTACAGTTGGATGGATCAACAATACATAACGTTTTGCAGCAGGAGATTTCACATCCTCTACTGTCTATGTATTTGTAACAAACCGTAGTTGCTCCACCCGAAGATGGATAATCTACATTGACAGACCTAGCGTTTTGTACGCGAACGACTTGAGTGGTGTACTTAATTTCCCAATTTCCAATTGGAAAAGATGTAGGCACTGAAAAGTTGTAACGAATCACTCCATTAAAATTACTTACAAACTTGTAAGCAACATCTTGACAGTTGTTGTTAGGTTGAGGACAGTCGTCCCCACAACCACCGCAGCTATTGTCACACTTGACCAATAACTGAAACTGCGAACGCTGTTCATTGTTACTACCATCAATCACGATGTAATAAGTACCTGACGCTCCGTTGATGTTAATCAGCTCATTACTATTGCTTGGATTGATACTCTTGGCTGTGCAGGATGCGTTCGCAGAACAACCTCTGAAAATAAATAAATCCAAATCTTTACTCATTCCCGCTAAGGAAACAGTAAGACTAGAATTGGCTGGCACATCTACTCGATAGACGACCTCGCAAGAGTTAAAAGGATTAATGCTGGTATTCACACCAGAAAGGCAGCTCCCATAATTTTGGGCTTGTAAGATGTTGCCAGTGTCAAAGTTGTTGAAAGATACCGTTTGACCACACTGAATGAGTCTCGCTTTTGAGCAAAAATCTGTTTGCGCATTGACTGTACAGATGGACGTCCAAAATGCCATCAGTAAAATCAGTCTTGATAAAAATGTTTTCATCACTAAAAAAATTAAGTTAAACAATAAGAAATAGCTAACTAGGATAGCGTTCCCAAAACAGGCTCGCCGTAATCAGCTCATTACTTTTTTTAGTTAGGATTGAGGAAATTAATTTTTATGATTAATACTAAAATGGTGTGGTTGAACAGAAGAGAAGTATCTATTTGCTTGGTTTCATTCGCTTTTTAGCCAGATGATGACAGATGTTGAAAGCAAAGGGTTGATAGCAAACAGGTAAATCACTTGGAAATTTGACAAAAATAGGTTATAAATTTTTGAACCATTTATATATAATACTGCAAACATATAAACAAACTAAGAAAATATCAAATACTATAAAATAAAATTTTAACTAAATTCAAATAAAAACTAATATTCGGTGTAAGCGTTACTACCAAACAACTAATTTTGCTATAACCTATTTGGCAAATCTCTAAATTTGTGCATACATTTGTAAAGTGCGATGCCTGAAGCGGTGCGCAAGCAATTAAATTGAATGGGAATGATTTGTGGAAAAAGAAAAATCGCTGCCACAAACCATCCCCCAACCATTTACACCAACAGTAGGTCTATGAGAAAATATTGGATCATTAGTTTCTTCTTTTATGCTGGACTAAGCATGGCGCAGTCTGCTACTTTACAAGGCATCATCACGGATGCTGAAAACGGGACTGCACTGCTATCAGCGACTATCGCAGCAGGAACAATCGGCACTACCAGCGATGAAAATGGAGCTTATCAACTAGAGCTTGCTGCTGGAAAACATATCGTCACGTTTAGTTACTTGGGATACGATGCTTATGAATTGGTCATAAATTTATCAGACCAAGAGGTAAAAGTTTGGAACGTTGCCTTAGAACCACAAAGTACGCTACTTCAAACCACCACCATCACTAGTGGGCGTTATGAAAAACCACTCAGCGAAGTGACTATATCGCTAGAAGTGTTGAAGCCGACGCTATTAGAAAGCAACAATACCGTTAATATCTCTAGCATCCTGACCAAAGTACCAGGAGTGAGTATTATTGATGGACAAGCCAACATTCGTGGAGGTTCTGGCTACTCGTATGGTGCTGGAAGTCGCGTCTTGCTTTTGGTGGATGATATTCCAATTTTGAGTGCTGACGCAGGTTCATCCAATTGGCGTGATATTCCTGTTGAAAATATTGAGCAAATAGAAGTGGTAAAGGGTGCTGCCTCTGTACTTTATGGTTCTTCTGCCTTGAACGGGGTCATTAACGTCCGCACTGCTTATGCTAAATCCGAGCCGATTACGAAAATTGCCAGTTTTTCTACCTTATTTTTCAAGCCTAAAGAAAAAGAACTCGCTTGGTGGGACACTCCACCAGTTCAATTTGGCAGCAGCGTCAGTCATCGTAGAAAACTTGGTAAAGTAGATTTGGTGTTAGGGGCTTTATATTCCAATGAGTCAGGGTTCATTAAGGACGAAACACCCAACGCAGAGCAGCCTGGTACTTTTAGACGTTATGGTCGTTTCAATAGTAACGTTCGCTACCGCATCAACGACAAGCTATCTGTTGGTTTCGCCACGAACTTCAATCGTGGGTCTAGTAAAGATTTTTTCTTTTGGAAAGGCATCAACGATTTATACACCGGCGCGGTGTCCACGATTTCGGAAGGCACGCAATGGCGATTTAATATTGACCCTTTTGTGACTTACTTTGATGCAAAAGGCAATCGCCACAAACTATTGGGTAGATATTACCAAATTGATAACGAGTTCAATAACGACCAATCGAATGGTTCTAAACTTTACTACGGCGAGTATCAGTTTCAACGACAGTTTGAGCAGATTGGCGTAGTTACTACGGCTGGCTTAGTCGCTACTGGTTCTACCACCCAAGCTGCACTTTACGGCGAAAGCGAATATCAATCCTTGAACACTGCTGTTTACTTACAAGCAGATAAAAAATTCTTTAATCGCTTAACGCTTTCTACAGGATTTCGATACGAACGCAACACCATCAACAACGATCTTTTCTTTGATGCTTTTTCTGGACAAGAAGTTGCTGCTAACGACAACCAAGAGGCAAAACCCGTTTTCAGACTTGGTAGTAACTACCAAGTCGCCGAAAATACATTTTTACGCGCTTCTTTCGGACAGGGTTATCGCTTTCCTACGGTGGCAGAAAAATTCATTTCAACTACCATTGCAGGAGGTATTCGCGCTGTTCCGAATATTGATTTACAATCCGAATCAGGTTGGACAACAGAGGTAGGCGTTAAGCAAGGTTTTCGAATTTCTGGTTTTGAAGGGATTATAGATTTTTCAGCTTTTTGGTCAGAGTATCAGGACATGATGGAATTTAATTTGGCATTCAACCCCAGCAGTTTTCAAATTGGATTTCAATCTCAAAACGTAGGAGATACTAAGATTCAAGGCGTTGAGTTAACCGTTGCTGGTAGAGGGAGTTTGTTTAACTTCCCAACCACACTTTTGGCTGGCTATACTTTCATTGAACCTACCTTCAAGGAGTTTGACCTTGCAGGTAAGCAACTCTCTTTAAATAATCTAAAAGATGCACCTATTGGACAATTCAATGCTTGGAGTTCTTCGTCTTCTGAAAATGTGCTCAAATATCGTTTTCAGCATTTGTTTACTTTTGATGCAGAAACCAACATCAAGATGCTTTCTCTTGGTGTAGGTGCTTCTTACAATAGCAATATGGAAGCCATAGATGCCATCATACAAGCCGATGACCGTTTTGTACCAGATGCGAATGATTTTAGGGCAAAATACGACAATGGGTTTTTTCTTTTATCCTTCAGAGCTGGCTATAAACTTGGTGCGCATTTCAAAATTTTAGCTCTTTTGAATAATGCGCTCAACACGGAGTATTCCGTGCGTGTAGGGGTTATTGATGCTCCTAGAAATGCTTCTTTACGAATGGATGCTGTTTTTTAAGAGAATCATTTGGTCATTTATAGAGTTAGCTGTTTGTTAGTCCATAAAATTAAAAGGGATAAGCAACGAATGACCGATAAAATAATTAATAAATGAAAGAGAATCAGATAGAAAAAGTACGGGTAGATACATGGCTTTGGAGCATTCGCATTTTTAAATCGCGCACCCTAGCCATTGACGCATGCAAATCGGGAAAAGTAAAAATGGGGAGCAATACCCTAAAACCAGCTACTAACATCAAGGTGAACGACGTGGTTCGAGTAAAAAAAGATGGCTTTAATTTAGACTTCAAAGTGGTGCGCATCATTGACAAACGAGTGGGTGCCGCTATCGCGCAGGAGTGCTACGAGAACTTGACACCTATGGAAGAGATGAACAAATACAAGGATTGGTTCGTGGGTAAAGGACCTGCCGAAGTGCGAGACCGAGGAGCAGGAAGACCAACCAAGCGCGACCGTAGGGTGCTGGAAGACTTTAAGGGCGACTTCTTTTTGGAGTGGGAGGAAGAATGAGTGAGGGATTAATTGCTTTTATAACTTATTCGTTATCAAACAACTAATCCAAAAATTATCACAAAGAAGGTAAGGAAAAGATGTGCGTAATTTATGAACATCTTGTCTTTAGCAAGACAACGCTAAATTTATATGAACAAATTTTCATATTTTCATACAACTCTTTTCGCGACACCTTGTTTTAGTAGTAAATTAAGGGAACTATAATTATGCACTACTGGAATATTTTTGTGGAAGGCTATCAGAATTACGCCGCTTATCTTTGGCAAGAAATTACACAACCCTCTTGGCACAGTCACTTTTACTGGTTGCTAATAGTTTCTGGTTTTTTCCTCGCTTTGGAGTGGTTTATGCCTTGGCGCAAAACACAAGCTAAATTCAGACAAGATTTTTGGTTGGATTTTTTCTACATGTTCTTCAACTTTTTCTTGTTTTCTTTAGTCCTGTTCAACGCAGTTTCTTCAGTAGTGGTGAATTTGTTAAATGACGGCATTAAAGCCTTGTCAGGATTCGATTTACAAACCGTCAATCCGTTAAATAGCGCGCCACTTTGGGTAGTTTTACTGGTGGGTTTTGTGGTTCGAGATTTCATTCAGTGGTGGATACACCGTTTGTTACATCGCGTACCTGCCCTTTGGAACTTTCATAAAGTACATCATTCTGTGGAACAAATGGGATTTGCGGCACACTTGCGCTACCATTGGATGGAAAATGTGGTGTATAGAACCATAGAATATTTGCCGCTCGCTTTGCTTGGTGTAGGATTGTACGACTTTTTTATCATTCATATTTTTACCCTTGTTGTTGGGCATTATAACCATTCCAACATTCGTGTTTCTGGCTACGCGACAGGCGGTATCATTGGCGGAAT
>JAAUTG010000133.1 GCA_012031785.1 Saprospiraceae bacterium
GTGAACAATCCCTTGTTTTTTGTCATCGAAAGTGCATTTTTTAAAATAACAGCCTTTGTATGCAATGGTTTAGCAATGGCGAAAAAAAATAATCTAGTTCTTTGTCTGCCAACTAATTTGTGCTACAAGCGTTTTAAAAAGTAACATATCTAATGATTGTGGATTTTTATGAACTGAATTGATGCAGTTGGTTTCTTGGTCTTTAGCCATAAAACGGTTTATGGACCTAACAATCTTAATACTCTATGATAAAACTGATTGAGTGTCCGCGCGATGCCATGCAAGGCATCAAAGAATTTATACCCACCGAGTGTAAAGTGGAATATATCAATCAGTTATTGCAAGTCGGTTTCGATACACTGGATTTTGGCAGCTTTGTGTCTCCCAAAGCTATTCCACAAATGCGCGACACCGCAGAAGTGTTGAAGCATTTGGATTTGTCGAACACCAATACAAAATTACTAGCAATTGTAGCTAATCAGAGAGGTGCTTTGGACGCAGTGCAGTTTGAACAAATCAGTTATTTGGGCTATCCATTTTCTATTTCCGAAACTTTTCAAATTAGAAATACAAATGCAACTATTGAAGAATCTCTGGAACGTGTAGCAGAGATTCAAGAACTTTGTATGGCACACCAAAAAACACTTGTAGTCTATGTTTCAATGGGATTCGGCAACCCTTATGGCGATGATTGGAATGTAGATATTGTTCAAAAATGGGTTAACCGTTTGGTTGCAATGGGTATCACTATTCTGCAACTCTCTGATACTATTGGCGTTTCTACACCTGATAATATTCAATATTTATTTTCTAATTTATTACCTCATTATCAAGGCATTGAAATCGGAGCGCATTTACACACTGAGCCACATAACTGGAGAGAAAAGGTGATGGCAGCGTACCAAAGTGGCTGTTATCGTTTCGATGGTGCTATCAAGGGTTTTGGTGGATGCCCTATGGCAAAAGATGATTTAACTGGTAACATGCCCACTGAACATCTTATTGCTTATTTTCAAGAGTTACACTTGCCACTTGGTATTGATGAAAATGCGTTTGAACAGTCACTTAAACTGGCATTACAAGTTTTTCCAATTCACTAGTCTGCCACTTGAAAGTCAGCAAGGAATAAGGAATTACATGGAATATTCAAAATAATTGCCAGTTTCCATTCATCCAGATTATCTGAAACTCTGCAAATAATTCTTCTTCATACCAATCGCGTTCGTAAGTCTTCTGAATGGCAGTCTTATGAAACACATTTTGATAAGCAAATGCTTTCATGGCTTTGCTGTTTTCCCAAACGCTAATGGTAGCTTGCTGAATCCAAGGCAGTTCACCAACTCCTTTCATAAAAATTACCCCTTTGGCTTGCTCAATAGCTTTGCTGGTGTGCGGCACATACTTCCAAAATTCGAATATTCTCTTTGTTTTGATGGTAGCACGAGTGAGTACTACTATTTTTTCATTCTCCTGTTTAGTGGCATACAATTCAAAAGGCTGTTGCCCTGACCATTTCCCTCGTGCTTTTGTGGGTTCAAGTCCAATCGTAGCATGTTTGGCTGCACGTTGATACCATTGGGTGGCGTAGGCATTTTTTTCAAAAAAGGTTTGCGCGTCTTCCTGTCTTTTCCAAATTGCTAATAAGCAGTAAGTAGAAAAATCAGGTACGGCGCTAAAACCACTTCCCGCGCCAGTTCCCATTAGCTTGAATACTTGCAAACCCTCAACGTTTGCGAAAAAGGATGCGCTAAGCCTCATTTGTGAAAAAGCCCAAAGCTGCTCTTTCCACTTATCGAAAGTAAAGAAAGTGACTGTCGTAATTTGTGTTGAATCCATAGGTGTATAAAATAGCTATAACTATCATAATGTTTATGTACTAGATTAGTCAACACCTAAAAAAAATTTCAAAACAAAGAGCATTCTTTTTTGACTTTAAAATGGATTTAAAAACGGTGAAAAAAATGTTTTGGCATTTCTTTGTGACTACTAGGCTGCAAGCCTGTTGAAGACAAGGAAAATATCTTGCCCTAACTCTAATTAAAAAATAATTCAAGTTGTATCGAACTGATAAGAAATACGTTTCATTTAACGTTATATTAGGGTTGTCCTATTTTAACATTTCTGTAAGTCATTCAAAAACTACCCAATCGTTATGAAATTATTACCTATTCTTACGATGCTATTTTTTATGCTCTCCAATTTGCCAAGCCTTTGGAGTCAAGCAGATATTTCTTTTTTTGAGCCTTTACAAATTAATGAGATTCGCTTAAAAACGCAAAGCACCAATTGGCAGTATTTACTTGATTCTTTTCATTTGAACGATGATTCGTTTCTAACTGCTGACTTAGAATACCAAATTGGCGCAAACGCTAAAAAGTATGAACTAAAGAATGTAGGATTTCGCTATCAATCCTATCGCGGGTTTACGCCAGGAGATAAGTTCAATGCTTTGGAAATCAAGATTAACCATAAGGTAAGTAATCAGAATATTGAGAAACACCAGTCACTACAACTTTCTCAAGCACTCCGTGACCCTAGTATCTTGAGGGAGGTATTAGGATATTCTATTTGGCGAACTTTCGCGCCTGCTCCTCGTGCTAATTTCGCTAAAGTGTTTGTAAATGAGCAGTTTTATGGCTTAATGGTTAATGTTGAGCCAATTGATGAGGCTTTTTTAACATCGTATTTTGGCAGTTCCAAAGGAACGCTGTACAAAAGCAATGCTAATGTAGAAACATTACCAAGCACTGGATGTAAAAAAAATATTTTTGGTACTTTACTTGAAGATGCGAGCAGCAACTGCTATCAGGATCATTTCGTTAACTATACTAATAAAGATTGGGACAATTTATTTCAACTTTCTAAACTCCTCAACCAGCAGCCTGGCAAAATAGCACAAATGCTGGACGTTGACCAAACTCTATGGATGCTGGCGTTGAATAATACGATGGTCAATCTATATAGCTACTCTGGTTTGGGAAGTCCAAATTATTATTTGTATCAAGACGAAAAAATATCTTTCACCCGATTGTGGGAAGTTTAAATCTAGGATTTGGAATTTATAAAAATATTGGAGAAGGTTCAGACCTTTCTATTCAAGATTTAGAGAGACTTGACCCGTTGTTACATGTTTACAACGTAGAAAAACCATTAGTAAATCAAATTTTAAAAGACGACTTACATCGAAAAACCTACCTTTCTCACGTCAGAACGATTATGGAGCAATTCTTTTGGAATGAACGCTTCAATCAACAAGCAGATAGTTTGTACCAATTGATACGCCCTATTTTAGCAAATTCTGGTTACGATATGGCGCGTTTTGACGAAAGTTTGAACACCACGACAGGCACTAAAAATTTTGTACCAGGTCTAGTAAGTTTTATGGAGGAACGAGCTAGATTTCTTAAAAAGCATCCTTCCCTTACCGTATTGCCTTCTCAAATTTTTTCTATAGAAGTAACTAAAAGAGCGCCATACAGCAGTCAAAAATTAAATTATTTTGAGATAAAAGCTAACATTGATCGCTATCCGAGAACCGTAAAATTGTACTATCGCTTTAACCAAACTTCCCCTTATCAAGTCGCTTTAATGAACAACAATGGGTTGGATGGCGATGAAACAGAAAACGATGATATATTTACGGTCAAGATAACGCCTCCAGCAGGAAGTATTAATATTAATTATTATATTTTTGTCGAAAATGCGGGTGCCGTAAGTTTCGTCCCTCACAATTATATGTATCATTCTTTCAGCGCTTCATTAGAAGAATTAAACCGATAAGATATGAAATATTTTACTACACTATTGTTTTCATTAATCATAATCGTTTGTCAAGCACAAAATATATATGATGTAGCACATATCCCTGAAATCAGAATCACCTTTTCACAAGATAACTGGGCAGAGGCGTTAGAACAATTTAAAACATCGAGTGACAAAGAGCGACTTGTTGGAGATTTAACCATAGATAAAGTAACGTACCAACAAGTTGGGGTGCGCTACAAAGGCAATAGTTCTTACTTTAGCACACACAATGACCAATATCAGAAATTGCCTTTCAATATTAAACTTGCAGACAAAACGCAAGCGATAGATGGCACGTACAAGACGTTAAAATTGTCTAATGTTTTTCGGGATCCTAGTTTTATGCGAGAAGTGCTGGCTTATGAAATTGCGCGAAAGTACATGCCTGCTCCACACTGCAATTTCGCCAAACTATATATTAACAATGACTTTTGGGGGCTTTACACCAGTACAGAAAGTATAGATAGCCGTTTTCTGAAAGCGTATTTTGGAGAAAAAGAGGGTGCATTTTTTAAATGCGACCCACCAGACTGGCAAGCAGAAGCCAATAATAACTGTCAAGATAGCGAGAAAGCATCCTTAACTTACGTAGGTGAAGATTGGAGGTGCTATCAAAACTTTTACGAATTGGAATCTGACGATTCCACGGCATGGAACGAGTTGATTGAATTGTCAAAAACCATCACTACTGCGCCAGAAGCTATTGAAGATATTTTAAATGTGGATCAAACACTTTGGATGCTTGCCTTCAATAATGTATTGGTAAATTTAGATAGCTACACTGGACGACTCTGCCACAATTATTATTTGTATCGTGCTGAAAATGGACAATTCTTTCCTCTAATTTGGGATTTGAACATGGCTTTTGGTGGGTTCCGATTTTCTGGTATTGGCGGGGTGATGAGCGACCAAGAAATGCAAGAAATGAGTCCTTTTATCCATTATAAAGAAAAAACCAAGCGTCAACTCATCGCTAACTTACTGAATAACAACTTTTACAGAAAAATTTATGTCGCACACATCCGTACCATTTTAGAAGAAAACTTCGTGAATGGGGCTTACCGTGAACGCGCCTTGAGCTTACAACGACAGATTGATGATTTGGTAAAATCAGATACAAAAAAACTCTACACTTATGAGGGATTCAAAGCCAATCTCGACTCTACTGCAATGGCTGGAAGTTCTGCCATTATCGGTATTACCCAGTTGATGGAGGCGCGAACTAAATTCTTGTTGGCACACCCAGTCATCAAAAAAAAGCCACCTGTTTTGATGAATGTAAAATGTCAAGCAAAGTCAAATGATCAATTAGAGGCAAGCGCAACTTGTACGGAAGCACAACAAGTTTGGTTATTTTATAGAAAAAATAAAAATGAAGTATTTACCAAAATACTAATGAAAAAAATAGCCAATACTGGAAATTGGCAAATAGAACTTCCATACGCTGAAAGAATGCAATACTATATAGTAGCAGAAGACAACGCGAGTGTTAGTTTATCACCTGCTCGTGCTGCTTTTGAGTTCCACGAATTTTCGGAAAAAACTACTAAATAGATGTTATTTCTAAAAGGCAGTAGTTAAACACTTTTTTATAGACAATTGAACCTGTTTTGTAAAGGTAATGTTCTAATTTCCTAATTAGAGCGTTACTTTTACTAAAATAGAGACTAACCATTAATGCAGTTTCTAAGGATTGATTCAAGTTTATGCGAGAGAACGAAAATATAAAAGTCTTGTACGAAGACAACCACTTAATTGCAGTAAATAAGCCGACGGGGTGGCTCGTTCAAGGCGACCAAACTGGCGACGAGACTTTGAGCGATTGGGTGAAAAATTACATTAAAGTAAGGTATGAAAAGCCAGGCGACGTGTTTTTAGGTGTAATTCATCGCTTGGATCGTCCAGTGAGTGGAACAATAGTTTTTGCAAGAACCAGCAAAGCGTTAGAACGCATGAACAAGTTGTTTCACGACCGAGAAGTGCAGAAAACATACTGGGCAATTGTCAACACTCGTCCTGAACCATTGAAAGACAAGTTGATTCATTATTTACTCAAGGACCCGGAAACCAATACAGTTAGAGCATTCAACAAACCCAAAGGCGATGCTAAGTTGGCGGAGCTAGAGTACGAACTGATTGGCGAGATTGGAGAACACTGCTGCTTGGAAGTAAACCCACTTACAGGCAGACCGCACCAAATTCGAGTACAACTCTCAAAAATGGGTTATCCAATTCGAGGAGACCTCAAATATGGTTCAAAAGTTACTCCACGAAATGGTGCTATTTATTTGCACAGCAGAAGCCTAGCATTTGAACATCCTATTAAAAAAGAACCCGTTTTGATTGTAGCCGACGTTCCTCGTGAACAGATTTGGAACTTATTTGCGTTAAAGTAAATAAGCGAAGATTTTAGCGCGCTCTAAAGCTATTGAAAAGTATTAAATTTTACATAAAATAATTATCGAAATGAAATTTTTTTGGACCTCTCTACTATTATTTTTTCTCGTAAATCAGGCACATAGCCAACTTAACGCCACCTTAGTTTCCAATTTAACCTATCCACAATCCTTGAACGATATTTGGGGCTGGGTAGCGGATGATGGGACAGAGTATGCTTTGGTGGGTACCAGAACTGGCGTTTCAATAGTCAGCTTGGCGCAGCCTGAAACGCCAACTGAAAAAGCATTTATTCCTGGTCTTCCTTCCACTTGGCGCGATTTGAAAACATGGAAGGATTATGCTTACGTAACCAATGAAACGGGTGGTGGATTATTAGTTATTCATTTAGCGACGCTTCCAGACAGCATTACCTACTTTTACTGGGAGCCTGTGATTGAGAATTTAGGTCAGCTTAGTACCTGCCACAATTTATATATTGATGAAAATGGGCTTTGCTATTTGGCAGGTTGCAACGTGAACGCAGGTGGGGTCATCTTGATAGACGTAGCCAGTAATCCAGGTGAACCCAAATATGTGGGTAAAGCACGCGCGGAATATTCACATGACGCTTATGCAAGGAATAATTTGTTATATAGTTCTGAGGTATATGGAGGGGCATTCTCAATTACTGACGTGACAAATAGAGCAAACCCAACATTCTTAGCAGCACAATCTACGCCTTTTGCATTTACCCACAATGCTTGGCTTTCTGATGATGGGAACGTGGTATTTACGACCGATGAACGCGCCAACGCACCAGTAGCAGCTTATGATGTTTCAGATTTTGATAATATCCAAGAATTAGATCAAATTAGACCCTCCAACACGGTTGGTCAAGGCGTTATTCCTCACAATGTACACGTTTTGGACGATTATCTTATTACCTCCCACTATACGGATGGAGTTGTCATAGTTGATGCTGCTAGACCAGACAACTTAATTGAAGTCGGCTATTACGATACTTATTTACAGTTTGGTACAGGATTTAACGGTTCTTGGGGCGCGTATCCCTTTTTGCCTTCAGGCTTAATATTAGCATCAGATATAGGCAACGGTCTATTTGTGATACGTCCTAATTATCAACGCGCTTGCTATTTGGAAGGAGTTGTTAACGATGCCAGCAACAACAACTTGTTGAGTGATGTAAGTATTACTTTTAATAACCAAGAAGAGCGTAGCAAATTGGATGGCAGCTTTAAAACAGGCACCGTGCAAGCTGGAGAATACGCAGTCACTTTTTCTAAATTTGGTTATGCTTCGCAAACTGTAACCGTCAATTTGAATAATGGCGAGGTTAGTAATTTAGAAATTCGTTTAGTTCCTTTGATGGGTTTTGGCGTGTCCGGGCGTGTGATTACCTCATCGAATGGAACGCCTGTGGCCGCAGCAAAAGTGGCGATTAGCAACGAGCTTACAGAGTATGTGATAACAACTAATGACGATGGAGTATTTTCACTGAATAATGTGATTGGTGGAGATTACCAAATAATAGCTGGCGCATGGGGCTACTTACATCGAGTCGTAGCGGATACGATGATCAATCAAAATCAAAACTACGTGATTGAGCTAGAACTTGGTTATCAGGATGATTTCATCCTCGATTTGGGCTGGAGTCAAGAAGGCACAGCTACTTCAGGCAAATGGGAAAGAGGAGAACCGCAAGGAACAACCTTTAATGGAATTACCAGCAACCCTAACCTAGATGTAGCGACTGACTTAGGAAATAAATGTTATGTTACTGGCAACGCTGGTGGAAATGCGGGCGACGACGATGTAGATAATGGTAATGTACGGTTAATTTCGCCAGTAATGGACTTAAAAAACTATCAAAATCCCATCTTGACTTACAATTATTGGTTTTTCAATGCTGGTGGAGATGGCAACCCAATGATGATTTTAAAGTGACCCTTAGCAATGGCATCAATGAAGTGACCTTAGATAGGCTATCAACGTCTTTTGCCCTGTGGCGCAATTCTGAAATTTTTTTATTTGAAAGACTATCTACCACTAACCCAATCCATGCGAATAATCTTTGAAACTGCGGATCAGTTACCAGGTCATTTAGTGGAAGCTGCGGTGGATGCGTTTCTTGTGACGGACGATTTGAGCAGTAGCAACGAAGCAGTCACAAAAGAAGAGTTGGTGATGACTGTTTCCCCAAACCCGTTCACTGATAATTTTACAATAACGCTTCCTAGTGCGCTTATTAATGACCAACGCAACTTTAAAATATTCGATATTTTTGGAAGACAACTTTACACGCTAACAACAAATGATCCTCAATTCGAGGTAAATCTATCGCACTTACCCAATGGACTTTATTTAGTTCAAGTGTACGAGCAGCAACAACTAAAAACTACACAAAAATTATTCAAGCAATAGTAAAAATCTGTTCTAGGATTTGAGCATTTAACACCATCCAATCTCATCTACTTATCCGCTTCATCATTAATAGCTGATGAAGCGGATAATAGCATCTTCGGAGTTTTCAGTAATCCTCAGGCTTTAGCATAGTCAGTGAAAAGTAAAATTGAATTAGATGTAAAAATCACCTTTTAACATACTGACAAACAAAAATCTTGATAATCAATACTTTAAGTAAAAGAATAATCTCCGAAAAACATACTTCATACCTAACAATAGGTATCTCCTACCTAGTATTTTGATAAAAATTATGTCCATTTGGTATTGCGCAATACAACTTCGTGTTCTATGTTTGCACTGTTATTTAGATTTAATCTAATTAAAATTGAATTAACATGAAAAAATTAATCACCCGATTGTTGTACTTATCTTTCGTTGCGTTTGTGTTTACGGCTTGTGAAGAAGAAGAAGCAAAGCCCGATTACACCATTCCAGCAACTTACGAGTTTGAAAATGTTGATTACAGTGGACAAATCCAGCGATTGGCTATGTTGTCAGAAATGAAATCCTACATGACAACCGGTAATACGCCAAACACCGTCCTAGATGCCAGCAGGTTGAAAGCGATGTACGCCAACAATGCGGCATTATCGGGCTGGAGAGGGACTTACGATGCAGGAAAACAACTCAAGGATAAGACTTTTGAAACAGAAAAGAGCAAAAGTAGAAAACTTGGATAGATGGTCTGGCAGTTGCAAGTCAATCTACAGCACCAGCTAGTGAAGGAAAAGCTGGTGTAGCTACCAGTACAGACGGTACTAAAAAATATCTAGTCAACGAAAATGGCTTGGAGTACGCTCAACTTATTGAAAAAGGATTGATGGGAGCTTGTTTTTACTATCAAACTACCGCAGTTTACATGGGTGCAGACCGTATGAATGTGGACAACAAAACAGTGGTGCCAGGTGAGGGTACAAAAATGGAACACCATTGGGACGAAGCATTCGGCTACTTAGGCGTACCTACCACTTTCCCATTGACTACGGATGGCTTGGCATTTTGGGGCGTATATATCAATCGCCGTGACCCTGTGTTGAAAAATAATCAACCATTCATGAATGCTATGATAACAGGTCGTGCCGCTATTTCAAAAAACGATTTAGAAACTCGGGATGAAGCCATTACAGAAGCCAGAAAATGGTTTGAATTGGTGATAGCAACCACCGCCATTAATTATATCAACACCACATTGAAAAGTTTTGATGACTTAGCTATCCGATTCCATTCATTATCAGAGGGTATTGCATTTATTTACTCTTTGCAATTTAATCCTGACAAAAAACTGACCAACGCTCAGGTTCAAGAATTGTTTGAGCTATTGGGTGGTTCAAAAGACCCTAATGTTGCGAATTTTTACCAAACCAGTAAAACCAATTTGGAAAAAGCGAAATCCATATTGGCAAAAACTTACGGTGTAGAAGACAAAGCAGACTTATTCTAAGTGATGAGAAATAAATTACGAGTTTATCATTTGATAATAAACGAGTTATGAAATCAAGTTTTTAATTTATTACTCATTTTTAGCAGTAAGTGCAAACCAGTATGTTTATTAAATCGCAACCTGTAAAGTGCTAGAAGCTTTGTAGGTTTGAACATAAATATCATAAAAGACATGAACAGACTATTTATTCCGATGTTAGCGATGACGTTTTGCTGGTTGCTAACGGCTTGCGAGGAAAACAGTGGCAACAATTTTGACGCTTGCAATCAAAAAGCAGACCAAACACCTTTACTAACTAATGTGTCTGATATTCTAATTATTCCTGCGTATCAAGATTTAAGTCAGCGCATCGCGCAACTTTCAGAAGCTGTCAACAATTTTGTAGCTGCACCTTCCGAAAGCACTTTAGCAGCGACACGCAGTATATTCAAAACCACCTACTTGAGTTGGCAACGTGCGGCACCTTTCGAGTTTGGACCAGCTGAAGCTGTTTTCTTGAAAAGTACCATCAATAATTTTCCGTTGAATGAAACAGTTTTACAAGATAATTTAAACAAGGGTACTTGGAACTTGGATGCAGCAGGTACTTACGATAAAGGCTTGCCTGCTTTGGATTATCTGCTCTATGGGGTAGCAAGTGATGATCAAGCTATTGTGACCTATTTTATGAATACGCCGAACGCTAAAAAATACTTAACCGATGTAGTTAGCCAAGTTAAAGGCAAGGTGGATCAAGTGGTGTCGGATTGGACCAAAGACTACCGCGCTAAATTTATCGCCAATACTGGGACTGCTGCTGGAACAGGTTTGAGCTTGATTATCAATAGCTTAAATGAAGAATACGAATACATCAAGCGCGATAAATTAGGCATTCCTTCAGGTGTAGTGACACTTGGATTCACGAATCCAACCAAAGTAGAAGCCTATCATAGTGGTCTTTCTTTAGAGTTGCTAAACGAAGCATTGAACGCTAGTGAGCAATATTTCCTAGGTAAAAATGGAATCGGTTTAGATGATTATTTGAACGAGGTAGATGCCATGAAGAATGGTGAAAAATTGAGTAGCGTCATTAAAGCGCAGTATCAAGCAGCTAGAAACGCTATTCAACAGATATCAAGTCCACTTTCAGAGGCAGTGGATAAACAAAACAGTGTGGTACAAACTGCTTACACACAACTGGTAAAGCAAATTATCAATATCAAGACGGATATGCCATCTGTACTTTGTGTGGCAATCACTTATGTGGACAATCCTAGCGATTCCGATTAAAATATGAACTTAGCAACGCTCCGACAATTTTTTAACCAGCCAACGCCCATTGAGCCTTTGGTAACGTTCAGAATCTTATTTGGTGGATTGATGGCGACAGGGGCTGTGCGTTTCATGCAAAAAGGTTGGGTGGAACGGCTCTATGAAGAACCAAAATTCTTTTTCAAGTTTTATAATTTTGAATGGATACAGCCACTTAGCGCAGAGGGAATGTATATATTGTACAGTACCATCGCGCTAAGTGCAGCTTTAGTGATGCTTGGTTTATTTTATCGAATTGCTATTGTCATTTTCTTCTTGAGCTTCACTTACACGGAGCTGATAGATGTTACCAACTACCTCAACCATTATTATTTAGTTTGCTTATTAGCGTTACTATTATGTTTTTTACCTGCCCATCGCGCTTTCTCATTAGATGTTTGGCGAAATAAAAGTTGGAAGTGTAGTCATATTCCTGCTTTTTGTATTTATCTACTCCTGTTTCAAGTCGGTTTAGTTTATTTTTTTTGCGGGTTGGGCAAAAATCAATGCAGACTGGTTGTTCCGCGCCATGCCTTTAGCCATTTGGCTACCTACCAAAGCCGACTTTCCCATACTTGGAAGCCTGTTCGCACAACCTTTAACTGCTCATCTATTTAGCTGGTTTGGGGCAATTTACGATTTAACTATTCCCTTTTTTTTGTTAAACACCTACACGCGACCTTTTGCTTACATTGCTGTGATTACATTCCACGTACTCACCAAAATGTTATTTAATATTGGGCTTTTTCCTTGGATTATGATTTTTAGTACCTTGATTTTCTTTTCCTACAAGTTTTCATCAACGATTACTGGGCAAACTAGGCTATCGTTCCCTTGACCAAAAAGTTAGTTATCAATTTCCCTCTACCGCAAAACGGCTGCTGTTGTTCCCTTTACTGATTTATGTTATATTTCAAATTTGCTTTCCATTACGTTATCTATGCTATCCTGACAAAGTACAATGGACAGAACAAGGCTATCGTTTTGCATGGCGTGTCATGTTGGTAGAAAAGAACGGGCAAGCTACTTTTAAAGTACAAGATGCTGCCTCCAATCGCCAAAGTGAAATCATCAACAGCCATTATCTAACTCCTTATCAAGAAAAAACAAATGTCAATTCAGCCTGATTTAATACTACAATTTGCGCATCATTTAGCCCAAGAATACCAAATAAAACATAATTTTGTAGCC
>JAAUTG010000134.1 GCA_012031785.1 Saprospiraceae bacterium
AGCGAATGTAACCTAGTGAATTTTCTTTGTGAAAGCATCAAAAAGTGATTTACGAAACTACTAAATCACTTTCCAATTCCTATTTCAATATAAACGCTAAGTATCTCACTTTCAAATAGTTAAAAACTATTTATCTCTTTATAATGCTAATCTTTAATTTTTTTAAAAAAATATCAAAAAAAATTTACTGCTTAGAAACCTTAATTAACGACATGTCTTGGTATTAATATAATAAGCTAAACCCTTAGCTATTTAGGGTTTTATTTAAGCATATATTAAAATCAATTGGTATATTTTCCGTATTTAGAAACCTTATTTTTAAACTCAAACTGGTTTCTTCATTCCTATTAGTAGGCATAACTTTGTATCGTAATCAAAAGGGAAATATAAAAATCCAAATGAAACAAAGTTCTTTGATGAAGTCATCAAAATTAAGATAAAATATAAAAACCGAATCGGTTTTCATCTATGTGTCCTTATACTTCACTTAGACTCACGTAGGATTGTTGGGCGGAGATTAACCGCCCAGTTTTTGAAACCGATTACACGATTTACTTCTAGGAAGTAGAAAATATTTTGTCTGAAATTAGGTCTTTGCATTAGGAAATTACCTTTTGCGGAAGACCCACAAATTACGGCTAGTGTCTTTTTAAGTCATAAAGTTCTGTACTCAAAAGGTGTTTTGTGTGTGTGTTGCATTGTTATGAATGCAATGTTGAATTGGAGCGCAGAAGGTTTTCGGGAAACTGTGCTTTCATGCTCCAATTTTTTTTGAAGTGTCGCATTTTATGAATTATGAACATTCAAAAAATGCTCAAGAATAAACTGGGGAATTGAAATCTGGCTGCTAAAGAGCAGTTGGGTATGGCAGGTAGGAGTTGGCGAAAGTAGCTAAAAAGAAATTCAAACACAGGGAAATTCATTTGCACGAGTGATGAATTGGAAATAAACAGTCAATTTCGTGCTACTCCTACTTTTTAAATGGTTATTATTTGTCTTTTTTCATAAGATTCGCAATATTACGTTGTTCAAAAACCGATTTTGAATCCATCTCATTAAACCATTTTTTTGATTTCAAGAAGTGTCAAAAAAACAAATTTCATACTATTTTTTTGACCGTGTAAGATATTTTTATGTTCATGGGATTTTGGGTAAACTAAGTTTAGGTAAGTAAGCAATGGCTATTATTGAGCCGATTAAACGAATCCGTTTATTCGGCTTTTTTACTTTATGGTGAATGGTAGGCAAGTTCGATGTACCAAGTTTTTAAAATTTAGTACATCGAACCTGCTTATCAATTTAGTCTATTTTACTGTGTGTGTAAACCATTTTAATTTTCATATCTGCATTCATGTCACCCATCGGGCTACCTTTCATAATCATTTTCCACCCATGTCCTGCGTACCAGTTGTTTTAATTGCCCAACCTGTTTTTCATCCACTTCTACACTTCCTTGCTGTGTACCAGCTAATCGTAATTTATAGTCATTCCCATCATCTCTACGGAGGAGTTGGTAGGATCGGTTTTCAATTTGGAGGAAAAATCCAAGTACGATATGCCTGCTTTTCTTTCTTTGAGCGTATAGACGGTTTCTACATTTATCGCCATTCCAGTTTTAATAGTAGTCGTAACCGTCCAAGTATCTTTCACTTTGACAGGTTTTTCAGGATAAAAACCAACCATTTGGGTAAATGATTGTTTCATAGCATCACCTCCAAATTGAGTCTCCATTTGTTCTTCCATCGCTTCGCCACCTTCCATGTTATCGAAAACGCCATCAAATAGTTTTCCGTCGCTTTTAAATTCTAGGATTTTACCTTTGTCGCTCATTTTCATTTCCATAGATTTACCGATAAGGTTTTTGAAACCTTCTACCATATCTGCTGGTTCGTTGTTTTCAGGATGTTCTGAATCAAATTTCAACGTCATCATTCCCAAATCTTGGTCTATTTTCATAGCTTTAGTAGTCACTTTTAATTCTACACTTCCATCTGTATTCACTTTTAGAATGTCAAATTGCTGATCTGTGCTTTGTTCCACGCTAATATTTTGCTGCATTCCCATTACCGTAACATCTGTGCCAGTGCTTTGTGTAGAGCGATATAGAAAGGACTTTGATGCCTGTGGAGTGAGTTTTAAATCTAATGTTTTTGAGCTAGAGCAACTAATTGTAAGCACCGCCCAAAACATGAGGAGACTCCATAATACAAATTTATTCATGTTGAAAAAAATTGAGTGATATAAAATTAACCAGTATGTTTGTGCTTGGTTTTGTTTTTTCCAAATACCTTACACTACAATAATTTTTAGTAGAAAGGGTTTAGATTTTGAATGTAAAAATAAGTTATACTGTAAGCCTATTGCAATTGTGTTGATGCTAAATTGACAGCGATACGCTACTCAATGATTCACATCCTAAATTGCAATGCAAATATCTATCAAAATGTCACGGTATCAAAATTGTATTGTAGAAACAAATTATAATTTCCCACACCAAACTGCTTTTTATCGTGGAAAAGTACGTGAAATATATACTATTCGTCAAGAATGGCTAATTTCAATTGCTTCGGACCGTATTTCTGCGTTTGACTATATTCTGCCGCGTCCGATTCCTTATAAAGGACAAGTGCTTAACCAAACGGCTGCTCACTTTTTGAATGCAACTAGGCATATTGTTCCTAATTGGTTGGTAGCTACACCAGATCCGAATGTGTCCATTGGCTTTCACTGTGAACCGATTCGACTGGAGATGGTTATTCGTGGTTTTCTCAGTGGTCATGCTTGGCGTCTTTATCAATCTGGACAGCGGGTAATTTGTGGTGAAAAAATGCCTGACGGGATGCGCGAAAATGACCGCTTTCCCGAGCCTATCATCACTCCTGCCACTAAAGCAGTAGCAGGACATGATGAGGATATTTCCAAAGCAGAAATTTTGGCTAAAAACATTGTGACTGCTGATGAGTACGAAGCGTTAGAAACGTACACCAAAGCCTTATTTGAGTGTGGAACAGCTATGGCAGCAGAACGTGGTTTGATTTTAGTGGATACAAAATATGAGTTTGGGAAACGAGGAGGAGAAATTTATTTGATTGATGAAATTCACACGCCTGATAGTTCTCGGTATTTTTATCTCGATGGTTACGAAGCCCGTCAAGCGCAAGGACTTACACAGCAGCAGCTTTCTAAAGAATTTGTGCGGGAGTGGTTGATGACAAATCATTTCCAAGGTAAGGAAGGACAGATCATGCCACTAATGGGTGACAATTTTGTGAAAACCGTGTCTGAAAGGTACATTAGTTTGTACGAGCAGGTGACAGGATGTAAATTTGAAAAAAGAGATAGCTCTAATTCTTTGATGGAGCTGGAGCAGCATGTATTGGCTTGGTTAGAAACTGCACGTATTATCTGACAGCCTAAAAAAAGATTTATTTTCACTTTTGTTCTTTGACACTATTTGTAGTCACAAATAATGGCTAAACAGAAATGCCACTTTCCAGCATAGTAGTCTTTTTTCGGTTAGCACACTACATAGTGCATCAAAGAATGTTTATTTTCAAATACATTTATCAAAAACATGGTTATGTTTAAAAAATTTGCTGTTTTTACTTTTATGGTGGCTGTTTTTACAGCTTGTGACCCAACGACTATCCAAAAGTATTGGATACTGCATCAAAAGTCACTGAACAACCTTTAACGCAGGATCAGATTGGACAAGGATTGAAAGAAGCCTTAACTATTGGTATTTCAGAAGGTGCAAATTTACTATCACAAACAGACGGTTATTACAAGAGTGCCTACAAGATTTTGTTGCCAGAAGAGGCGCAAAAACTGACTGCTAAGTTGAAAAGTGTACCTGGATTTACGGACGTAGAAGCTACCATCTTGGAAAAAATCAATCGTGGAGCAGAAGATGCTGCCAAGCAGGCTGCGCCTATTTTTGTTGATGCAATTAAAGGGATGTCTTTTGCGGACGCTACTCAAATTTTGATGGGGGAGAAAAATTCAGCAACCACTTATTTGAATAGTGCTACGTATGATAAGTTGTATCAATCATTTAACCCTGTCATTATTACTTCTTTGGATAAGTTCAATGCTCGAAAGTATTGGAGTGATGCCGTTACTGCTTACAACAAGATACCGTTCGTAGAAAAAATGAATCCAAGTTTAGATGATTATGTGACTCAACAAGCATTGAAAGGCTTGTTCAGCATGGTGGAAAAGAAAGAATTGGATATTCGTGCTAATATTGCAGCGCGTACTAGCGACTTACTCAAGAAAGTATTTGCTAAGCAAGATAAGTAAAAACAAAAAAGTCCTTTCAAGCGAACTTGAAAGGACTTTTTTATTTCTGTTCCTGTATGCTACTTCGGCTATTACTTCACGCTCACTGTCAACACTTGGAACTGCTCGCCAGTTTGGATACTTACAAAGTAAATACCTGCTGCCAAATCATTTACTGCAACTTGCAAGTTGTAAGCACCTGATTCTTGAACACCAGCAAAGATGTTTTTTACCAACTTACCATTTGCTCCCATTAACGCAATGTTAATGCGGTCTGTACTTTCTACTTGATAGCTCAAGTTCAATACTTCAGAAGTTGGGTTTGGTGCAATCTGTGCTGTTATCTTTGATGCTCCATTTGCTAAAGCTCCTCCTGTTGGCGCTACCAATGCTGTTGGCAACAATACCGCATCAATCACATGTACTACACCATTCTCTGCAATCAAATCCGTTACAGTTACATTAGCGTTATTGACTGTGATGTTGCCATTATTTACAGTTACGTTTACAGTCGTACCTTGTAGCGTCAACACTGGGAATGTAAGATTACCTACCGATAAAACGGTTTGAGACAAAAATTCACCTGCCAATACGTGGTACAACAAGATGTTTGTCAATGCTGGAATATCTGCCAATAATGCTTCTACTGTTCCTGCTGGCAATGCTGCAAATGCTGCATCTGTTGGTGCAAATACTGTGAATGGTCCTTCGCCGCTTAATGCTTCCACTAAACCTGCTGCACCTACTGCTGCTTCCAAAGTGTTGTGTACATCGCTGTTTACGATGATGTCAACCACTGTTGTTCTTGGTGCTCTTGTCACCTGTCTGATACGTCCTTCTCCACCAGCAGGATATTGAGCTGTGGTGATTGCGCCATTTAATGCACCTTCGATGTAGTTAGCTAAAGCGCGTTGATCAGTTACACCAAGTGTTGTAAAGCCAGTTTCAATAAGAACTGGTCGCCACCTCTTGCTGTAAAGTCAGTTGTAACCACGTTAACGTTGCGTGCGCCTGCTATCACAACACCATTTTCTACAATTTTTGTTCCATCACTCAAAGTAATGGTCACTACTCTTGAACCTCTGTTCAAGACAGTACCATCTACAGCAATCTGTGCAGGAGTTCCATTTACGTCGTATTCAAAAGTAAATCCAGCTACTTGTGCAAAGCGACCTGTACCATCGCCAGCAGGACCTGCTGGTGTGATATTAGCCACTGAATTTTCCATGATGAACTTAAACTGATCCGCAGAAATTGGATTTACTACACTCACAAAGTTACCGAAAGGTAAAATATTGAAAGTAGTTCTTACACTGATGTCAGAACCTGCTGCAATAATGTTGTTATTTCGGATACCACCACCATTAGCAATAGCTACATCTGGAGTAGCTGTGCCAAATGAAGCAGCCAATTCACGCGCTTGCCACAAGAACGCATCTGCAACTAAGTTACCTTCGTTTGTTTCTACACCGCGTATAGAATTACGACGACCATCCAAATCCACTTCTGTTCTACCAATAATAGTAGCATCTAAACTATTTACGAAAGCAGATACTGGCTCTAATAAATTAGTAACAGTTGGGTTTACCTTACCAATTACTGGCACTGGACCTGAATTGTCGCCTATATTAGTAATCACACCATTTGCATCGAAAGTTACAGTCAAGTTACCTACGTATCTGTAATCACCTCCTGTAGTCACCACATATACTTGGTTTCCGTTAGCATCTCTAACAATTGTTGGATAAGCACCTTCAATGATATCGCCAGGGATAACTTGTGAAGGGTCGTTCGCCAAAATATCATCACCACCACCTGCAATTACTATATCCACGTTTCTTAGAGTAGGAATTAATTCCAAATCTTCTTCTACACCTTGTAGGTGGCTGATTAAAATAATCTTATTTACGCCACTTGCTGTCAATTTGTCAATTTCAGTTTGTACTGCTTGTGCAATAGCGACGTTGACCCTTACATTTCTAGGAGAAGAAATATTGCGTAGGTTAGGAGTCGTCAAACCAACAATACCAATCACTTCTCTACCGCGAAATACTTTTGTACTAGCAGCAATTTTACCAGTCTCTACTAATGCCTGTAAAGAAGGTTCGCCAGAGAAATCCAAGTTAGCACTTAGAAATACTGGAGCTTTTCTTGTAGGGTCAAAACCATTGATAAAACGAGCCAAAAATTCTGGTCCGAAATCGAAATCGTGATTTCCTAGACATAGTGCGTCATAAACGAATGTGCTCAATACTCTCGAATCATAAGGTGCTTGGTCAGCAGGCAAATTTAGAGAAGCCTGCAATTCTGGACTAGCTAAGAAATTATCTCCAGAAGAAAGTAAGATAGACGGGATTTGATTTCTGAAAGCATCAAATCGAAGTGAATTAAGCGTTCCTAAGAACTGAGCTGCACCACCGTAGCCATCAGCAGCCGGAAATAGCTTCGATTCCCCATCGTTATTGTGCAGAATCTGTACAGTGAAACTTTGAGCCGTAGCTGGCACAATTGAAATGAAGGCTGCAAAAGCAAGCATCATTACCAAAGAAAGTATTCTAAATTTAAACATAATTAGAAATAAATTTGGTTAAGAAAACAAACATATAATTACTCAACAGAACTGTTTATGAAATGATGTTGCAACTGTATTAATTATGTGTTAATTATTTAATAAGTTGCGACACTATTTAATTAGTAATACCCACCTATTGTGCAGATGACGTAGAAAAAGTTGCCCAAAGTAAAACGTTTTTTTATACGTTAGTAATCGAAAAAGTTTAATTACTTTTTTTGGGAAGGAGATGACAATAATTATTGTTCTTTTCTTAATTTTGTTGCCCAAATTTAGTGCTCAGCCAAGCGCAACCTGTAAGTAAACATAGCTGATTACAAGGCTCAGTATTTTCGATATTCAATAATTGTATTGGTTTTTTATTGGCGTTTTATCACATCACTTACATTTTACTTGTTTTGTATAAAAATTAGTAACCAGTCCTAAATTTCAACATTATTTTACTTTTGTAAAAAAAATTCAATTGATTATGAGCAAGCAACAAGTAACCAGTCTTTACATGCGCGTATTTCACCGCTACTTGGGTTTCTTTCTAGTGGGTATTATGGCAGTGTACGCCATCAGTGGTGTTGTACTTATTTTCGAGAAACTGACTTTTTGAAAAAGGAAAAACAAATTGAAAAACAGCTAGAGGCGAATCTTCAACCGCATGAAGTAGGAAGTAAGTTGAAAATTAAAAATTTCCAAGTTGCTAAAAGTGAGGGAGAAGTAATATACTTCAAAGAAGGTATTTATAATAGTAGTACAGGTTTGGCAAACTACACCGTGAAGGAATTGCCTTACGTACTCGGAAAAATGACACATCTTCACAAGGCTACTACCAAAGACCCTTTGTACTGGCTCAATATTTTCTTTGGTGGATCGCTTTTATTTTTTGTTATTTCTTCTTTTTGGATGTTTAGACCCAAAACGAGTGTTTTTCGGACAGGTATGTATTTTACGCTCGCTGGTATTGTCCTTACTTTGATTTTACTGTTTGTTTAATTTTTTTTTATTTTTTTTCCAGATAGCTGGCTGGTAAAGTTAGGAGTCACGAACTCATATTACGCAACTGGTTATTTGTTTTTGAGGTTAAGCTAAGTAAGGCTTCATCTATTGTTCACTTTGTTGAAGATAGTCTATAATTCTTTATGAATACTTTTTTTAAAGAACTAAAAGTCATAGAGTTATCTAGTGTGTTAGCAGGACCAGCAGTAGGTATGTTTTTGCAGAACTAGGTGCGGCGGTCATCAAAATTGAAAATCCCAAGACGGGAGGTGACATTACTAGGTCTTGGAAATTGAGTAGTGAAGATGACAATATTGAACATTCTGCCTACTATTGTAGCGTCAACTGGGGGAAGAAAAATCTTTTTTTAGATTTAGAAACATCTGCTGACTATGCGCAACTTCTCACGCTTGTATCTGATGCAGATGTGGTGATTAGCAATTTTAAGCCAAGTGCCGCACAAAAAATGAAGTTGGATTATGCCACTTTTAGCAAAATCAAACCAAATTTAATTTTTGCGCAGTTAACTGCCTATGGTGAGAACGACCCAAGGGTTGGTTTTGATGTGGTGCTACAAGCAGAAACAGGTTTCTTGTATATGACTGGAGAACCTAACGGAAAACCTGTCAAAATGCCTGTCGCATTAATTGACTTAATGGCAGCACATCAACTTAAAGAGGGTATTTTATTGGCGTTATTACATCGAGCGCGCACTGGTGAGGGCAGCTATGTTAGCACCACTTTGTATGAAGCAGCCATAGCATCCTTAGCTAAATCAAGCCCTCCAATTGGCTGATGGCGCAACATATTCCTCAAAAAATGGGAACACAACATCCAAATATTGCACCGTATGGCGATATTTTTCACACAAGCGATCAAAAGCCTATTATCGTAGCAATTGGGACGGATAAGCAATTTCAACAACTTTGTGAGGTGCTGCACATTTCCTCTTTGGCAACCGAAGAAAATTTTGCAAGCAATGCAGCACGAGTAAAACATCGGACTGCTCTTGCTCAAATACTTGACACCGCATTTGCACAGTTTGAGTACAACTTTTTACTCGAAAGGCTACAACAGAAGGGAATACCTGCTGGTGGAGTTTACAATATGCCAGAAGTATTTGAAGCATCCATGGCACAAGCAATGATTTTGGAGGACGAAATAACAAGCAACACTAAAGGGAGACGAGTTAAAAACAATTGGCATTCAATTTACAAACCAATAAGTCCTAAAAACTGTTTAACATTCATAATTGCATTGCAATTACTTGCAAAGAACATGCTAACATTTTGACAAAATAATATTTCATGTCCACACCATTAAAAATATTTGAAGCAGATCAATCGTCCATTTGGCTTACCCTTGGCATTAGTATCGCTGGAGTAATATTAAGTTTTGCTGTATTAGTGTATTTAAGAAGAAACGAAGGAAAATATGACTTACGACATTATCGCCAACTTGGTCTTATGTTATCAGGACTTGTTTTATTGATTGCGCTAGGTTCTGTAATGGGAAGTATCATCAATTTACGAAGACTACAACCTATTAAAGTTTACGAAGATAAGGTTGTAACTGGGTTTGGTAGTGTGGCTTATACTGATTTGCGTTTCCTGTACCTCCACAAAGGGAAACAGATGTCGTTGTATCTCCTGATGTCGCTGTTGACACTACCCTATTGGCATATTTTGAGGAAAAACAAGGAAAGTCCTACGTCATTTCAGAAGAAAATTACGACGTAGAAGCAATTGTAGCCTACATCCGACCTATGATGGATTCATTGACTAATCAGTAGCCAAAAACCAGTTGTCAACAACTTGGTGTTTTACATTCTTATTTGTCCGTCGCCTCGAATCAACCATTTGTAGCTAGCGAGTTCGCGTAATGCCATAGGACCTCTTGCGTGTAATTTTTGGGTACTGATGCCAATTTCCGCTCCCATTCCAAATTCTCCGCCATCCGTAAAGCCCGTGGAAACATTAGCATAAACCACCGCAGCATCCACACGCTTGAGAAAAACCTCAATGGTATCCGCGTCTTCTGCAATAATGGCTTCGCTATGCTTAGAACCATAGGTAGCAATGTGTTCTAAGGCTTCCTCTAAATTATCAACCGTTTTTATGGATAACTTCATGGACAGAAATTCTGTACCAAATGAAGTTTCATCCGCAGGATACAGCAAATGAGAAGGATAAAAATGCTGTAAGGCATGGTAAGCTAAGGTATCAGCGTATATTTCGCATTCATACCTTTCAGCCAGTATGTTAACCAAACTAGGTAAATGAGTCAATCGGTCTTTGTGAATAATCAACGTATCCAACGCATTGCAAACACTGACGCGCCTTGCTTTAGCATTTTCTACGATAGCTCTACCTTTTTCTAAGTTCGCACTGCAATCAAAGTAAGTGTGAACAATGCCAGCACCTGTCTCGATAACAGGTACTTTAGAATGATTTCTGACGTAATCAATTAAGCCCTGTCCACCTCTTGGAATAATCACATCCAAATATCCAACTGCGTTTAATACTTCTGACAAGGTTTCTCTTTCGCTCGGAGCCAAGTAACAAACGTCCTGTAAGTCATATTTTTTTAATACTGATTCAATCAATTTATAAATAGCGAGATTTGAGAAATGAGCTTCGCTACTGCCCTTCAATACGCTGGCGTTGCCAGATTTTAAGCACAAGGCAAATACATCAAACGTAACATTAGGTCGTGATTCGTAAACAATGCCTATGACACCCAATGGCACACTTACGCGCTCCATAGAAAGTCCATTCACCAATCGTTTGGTTTCTAGCACCTTATGCAAAGGAGAAGGTAGAAGTGCCACGTTTTTCAAAGCACTAGCAATTTCGTATAAGCGACCTTTGTGTAGCCTAAGTCTGTCGTATTTAGGATTTTTCACCTCCATACGCTCCAAGTCTTTTTGATTTTCTGATAACAAAAAATCCATTTCTTCTACAGTCAATTCAGATAATTCCAAAAGGAGGAGCGTGATATCTTCATCGCTTAAAGAAACCAATTTTCTACTAGCTATTTGTACCTTTTTTAGTGCTTCTGTAACGAGTGTAGGCATATTAGTAATGATTTAGTTATGAGTGATAAGTTGTAAGACATGAATCATAAGATCAAATTCACTCCTCGTTCATATCTTCTTCCTAAAATGATTTCCACAGGGTTTGAATTTGGTGCCGATTATTTTTTAACGCTTTTTTCACCTCTAATGGTAAACGATTAAATTTGCGGGTATCGTTCCATTCTAAAAAAGATTCTCGCCACAAAAGTGAAAAATAACCAAAAAAAGGTAGCAAACATACCGTTCCTATCCACCAAATATTCCAAGAAATCAATGCCAACAAGAACAGGAAAGAGAAATAAACCAAAAAAGAGAACATGTGTGCAACCATGCCCACAGAGTAAATAAATTCTTTCTTTTTGATGCGTTTTTTCGTGAACTGTTGTGCCAAATAGGCAATTGGCGCGCTGGTAAAGTAGCCTATCAAAAAAAATGGAACTCCTAGCAGCAACAAAAGTAAGTGACTCCATAAGTGATGATTTACTTTAGCAACACCTGTATCCGTTATTTTTTGAGTTTGTAGCTGCTCGAAATACGTTTCTGTTTGCTGCTGTAAAATAGATTTATCCGCTGGATTCATTTGATTGACCATTTCTGCAATTTTCATTTCACGGGCTAAAAATCTCCTTTTTTGAAAACGGGGGAAATTGCTTGAGTTCTGAATCATTGCGATGCAAAGTTAGCAAGCCATCCACCAACAAATCATCTGATTCCTGTTCCACATGCACTAAGCAATTTTTTATGCGCTTTGCAATTTCAGAGGTTACTGCATTTTCAGCTTTCCGAGCGTTAAGTTGATACAGTTCCAATAATCTGTCAATAATATAGGATGCTCAATCTTGATGCTAACTGTGCCGCGTGGTTTAGCTACATCAGAATAAGTTAGTCCGATAGGTACAATTTTAATGTCAGTATCACCATATTTTCGTAAGTACCAAATACAATCTTTGCAGTTCCTCTCTGCACTGGACGCAGCCGTTTGCGATAGTCATGCGAGCCCTCAACCATGATGGAAATACTTTTTTCGTGGACAAGATGATAAAAAAGCTCAAAAAGTTCCTGATTTTGACGCAACGCACTGAACCCATCGCGCTGTCGGTACACAGGTACTAAGCGAATGGCATTCATAAACCAAAGTATAAATTTAGAAACCTTAAAAAAATCGCTTAATATATATATGACACAAGTGTAATTATTTTCTAATAATGTCAAACCAAAACTGTCAATTACTTCAGGGCGAGAATGTTTGTTGTATATTTTTCACCTCGTGAAATTAGCTAGGCTTATATAAAAAATTGACTCCTACCTGTTGTTACTTTCTTGTCGTTCTCAAGTAAGTGCTTTGATCCAGTCAGAGAAAGAAGGAAAGCCATGCTGATGACAAGAAACCAAATGCTATACCTTGCACTTCATTTCACACGTGGGAAAGGGGCTGATTAATTATTTACTGACTTTTTATAATGTGTTGAATCGTTTACTATGAACAAATGGGAGAATTTTACGGATGAAAAGTAAATTTTTATAAATTTTCTAGGCAAAATGTCCTTTTGACTTGACTTGAAACCGGAACAAACTGAATTTAAGTCACTCAACTCATATTTGTCTAATAGAAT
>JAAUTG010000135.1 GCA_012031785.1 Saprospiraceae bacterium
ATATTTCTTCAATCAAAAAATGGGCATCCATACCCGATACAGCCCCTTTTCGTAAATTATACTCCGTAATATATGGGTTTACGAATCAATTCATAGCCCACTGGGACGCGCAACAGGCATGCTTTCTCATTTTGATGCAAACGTACTATTGACTTGACCATTTTCCACAGATCCTTCGAATCAAATTTACTGCCAGATAGCAGCCGAGTAATTTGGTCGTGGCTGTAGGCTTTGTCTAGTACATCAGACAAGTTAGTCGCACTAGCCCCTCGAAACGTCATTTGCAAATAGTCTGTATAGATATCTAATCACTTTTCCATTTTCCAAAGATAAGGCTTTTTTTAGTCAACATAAGAAATCTTCCATATTGATGTTGCTTTTTTTGCCAAATAATTTTGTCTAGTATCCAGAACGGTAGGATTCCAATCGTTGTAATTGATAGCTTTAGTCATTTCATACTGGCTTTTATGATAAAACTGCTTTTTCTGGTCAAAGGGTAAAGTTTTACAGGCTCTATTCAAATGATCTTCCAGCAGGGTGTAATTGCCTAATCTGTAGGTATAGCTTGGCTGAATAGTCTGGGGAAAATCTTTATCCCAATTATCACCAGCATTCTCGGGTAAAATATGCTCTATCGTGGCTGGATCGAGTTCGTAATCTCTATCTCCACCTTGCATTATATTGTTTTCTAACTCAAATAATATATATCTCGTTATTTTTTTATTTCGTCCATACGAATATGATTCAAGTGTAGAAAAATCATTTTTAAAATCTGCATCTGGAATGTATAGCTCTCTTAAACCATTAAATACACCTTGTGCAGTTGTAGTGGTGTTATTGAATATTTTCTGAGCAATGGTATTGTAAAGTTGTTCCATTTTATTGGCTTGGCGACTACCAACAACATTGTATCGGAATGAGATGACGGAAATAACTTTTAACACTTTATCAAATTCTTGGTCTGAAAACTTTTCTTTTGCTACCATTAGTAATGGTAATTGTTGTTTTATCCCAAACAACTTCATTTCTCTGATTCTCTTTATTCGTTCTCTGTTTCCTTGCCAAAAAACGCTGTAAGGGTCTTGTAGCGCGAGATAAATTTCAGAATAGCGATCCAAATCGTTCAATAAATCAAATACTTGTTGATTAGACTTTATTTCAGCCCTGATAGTTTTAAAGAGCTGTTCTTGTCTGACAAGTGGCTTTCTCGAAATCCAAAAATGCCTTAAAAACAATGAGAATTTATCAATACCAACACTTGTGGCTATTTTTTTCCAGATGTTTTTCGCAATTCGCAAATCAGATGGCGTAATTAATGAAAACAGGTAGTTCTTCAATAAGTCAGTAACGGTAAGCTCAACACCGCGATAATTTAGAGTTTCAAATAGTATATATGCACTAAGTTCATCTTCCACTTCGATTTTGATGAACATCATCTTATCTCCAATTGATTTACTGAGAAATGTGGCTAATGCTGCACCAGTTGTATTTGGAAAAAGTTCTTCAATCTTTCTATAGAAAAAATCAAATCCTTGCCACAATAGACGATCAGAATCAATCAGCATTTTTTCATTTTGAGGCGCAATTAATTGCAATAAATTTCTTTGATAGAATGGATCATTATTTTCATTAAGAAAAAGTTTACTAGAGTAATGCAAGGAGGCTGGATCTTTTTGCCCTAAAAATCCTCTCCTAAGTTCATTGATTCTTTCCGCATTATCTTCCGCTTCAATACCACTATCTATCAAATCCTGAATTTTTGATGGTGGCAAGTGCAATTAGGCTTAAGGTGGTAAATCTTTGTTGACCATCTATGACTAGAAACTGCTTTTCCCCTATCTTTGCAGTACAACAGCTCCCATATAATGGTCTTTACCAGTATTTAAGAGGATTTTAATATCTTCCCATAAATCAACCCAATTGTCATTTCTCCAAGAATAGTCTCTTTGAAAAATAGGTACTCTATAAGTGATACCATTTCCAAGCAAACCACTTAAACTTGTAGTGCTTGGTGTCATTAAATTTTTATCTGCCATAACTTTTTGGTTGTGTTCGTTTGAAATTGTGACTAACAGTTTTTAGCGTAGCAGTATGGCGCGTTTTAGCATTAAAGTTGACTAGAATTTCTGACACTTATTTCTACGCACATGTTTTATGGAAGCACCTCAATCGCCACTTTTACCAAACCCGATATTAAATCAATAGTTTTATTGCTACACGATTCTTCTGAATTTAGGGCAACCCCCTAAAATCTTAATTTCTGGTTCTTTTCCCTTTCACACACTTACTTTTTCTTTTCTCTTCCTTTCCTTTGAACTATTCTTTAGCTCAATTTATTTGTTTTTGTAGCGCAAATTCACTTGAATGGATCAATATTTATCTGATTTTTGAGAAACAGTTCATCTTGATGATGTTTAATTTGTGATTGATACTCCTATCAGATGCAAAAAGTTCTAAACTAAATAATACCATGAAAGAAGTATTTATCGTGTCTGCGGTCAGAACGCCTATCGGTAGTTTTGGAGGTATTTTTGCAGAAATTACTGCCACTGCTTTAGGTGCAGCCGCCATCAAAGGCGCGCTTATCAAAGCCAATTTAGCAGCAAGCGAAGTAGAAGAAGTGTTTATGGGAAATGTGGTCTCCGCCAATTTGGGGCAGGCACCAGCACGTCAAGCTGCTCTTTTTGCAGGATTAACCCATCGCGTTCCCTGCACAACGGTCAACAAAGTATGCTCTTCTGGTGCGAAAGCAATTATGTTTGCTGCCCAAAGCATCATGTTGGGCTTGAACGACGTAGTAATAGCGGGTGGTATGGAAAATATGTCCCGCATTCCTTACTATTTAGGCAATGCGCGTTATGGGTATAAGTACAACAACAGCGAATTGATTGATGGTTTGGTGAGAGACGGATTGGAAGACGTATATCATAAAATTATGATGGGGGTTTGTGCAGACAGGACGGCTGCTCGATACCATATTAGCAGAGCCGATCAAGACGCTTTTGCCATTCAATCGTACCGAAGAGTAGCTGGTGCTACGGAACAGGGTAAATTCAAATCCGAAATCGTGCCTGTGTCCGTTCCGCAGCGCAAAGGTGATGCCGTTCAAATGATAGAAGACGAAGAATACAAACGTGTTTTTTTTTGATAAAATACCTACCCTGCGTCCAGCCTTTACGGACGATGGTACGGTTACGCCTGCTAATGCCTCCAACATTAATGATGGGGCATCTGCCTTAGTGTTAGCGAGCAAAGAAAAAGTAGAAGCACTTGGTTTACAGCCTATTGCTAAGATTATAGCTTTTGCTGATGCTGCTCATGAACCTGAATGGTTCACAACCGCACCTACCTTAGCAGCTCCTAAAGCACTAAAAATGGCAGGATTAACGTGGCAGGATGTGGATTTTGTAGAGGTGAATGAAGCCTTCGCAGTTGTACCTTTAGTGTTTAACCAAACTTTCGATTTGTCAGAAGAAAAAGTTAATGTGTATGGTGGGGCAGTTGCATTGGGTCATCCACTAGGCGCGTCTGGTGCAAGGATTGTCACTACTTTGAGTAGTGTTTTGCAGCAAGAAAATGGTACTATTGGTCTGGCTGCTATCTGTAATGGCGGTGGTGGTGCTTCAGCCATCGTGATTGAAAGAGTTTAGATGTAAAAAATTCGGTTCTTAGAAAGTTATTGCGCAAGTACGATTCTAAAATTGTTGGTAATTAACTTGAGAACAAGGTTTTACAAATGCTGTAATCACTTTCTAAGAACCAAAAAATCTCAATCAAGAACCCTTTTAATAGGCTATTTCTGGTGTAATATATTTTTCTTGCTTCAAAAGGCAACAAATAGTAAAAACCGTTTTATATTTGCGGTTCGCTGAAAATCCCGTCGCTTGCTTGCAAGGTAAACGGGGATAATTAACACTATATTTTTAATTTAGAATGGCAGTAAAGATTCGATTGCAGCGCAAAGGAAGAAAGCAAAGTCCGTTTTACCACATCGTAATTGCTAATTCCAGGTCGCCTAGAGATGGTAGATTTATAGAAAAAATTGGTACTTACAACCCAATGACCAAGCCCGCCACTATTGAAATTGACCGCGATAAAGCGTATCAATGGCTGATGAAAGGTGCGCAACCCACTGACACAGTACGCGCTATCTTGCGTTTCAAAGGTGTACTTTACAAGAAACACTTGATGTTAGGAGTACAGAAAGGAGCTTTGACACAAGAAGAAGCAGATGCAAGATTGAAGGTTTGGATTGATGCCAAGGAATCAAGAATTGCGGCGAGGGTAGAACAGTCGCGTTTAGAAATGGAAGCATTCTACGCAAAGATGGCTGGATTTGATGGTAGTTTCGAGGTAGAGAAAGCAACTGAAGAGGCAGAACAGGCAGCGAAGAGTATTCTAGCTGGCGGAGAAGCAGCCATGAGAGAACTCAACGCAGTGGAAGAGCAGGAAGAAGCAATTGAGGAAGAGGTAGTGGAAACAGTTGCAGATACGGCTCAACAAGTAGTGGAAGTGGCTGAAGCAGTAACGGAAACGATTGAAGAAGTAGTGCAAGTAAACGCACAAGCTGCTCAAGAAGTACCAGAAATTGTTACAGAAACTAAAGAATAATTGATTTTCTTGCTCAAAATGATGAAAAAATATTTTTGTTTATTTTGAGCATAATAGCTGATATTCAATTAATTGTTGTTAATCGAACCTGATAATGCTCAAAGCAGCATTATCAGGTTTTTATTTAATAATATGTGCTTTGAGGTAGGGTAGTTTTTGGTATAAATGGAAAAAGATATTGTGTAAACGATTATCTTCGTTTAGAATCATTTATGCTGTATAAAACAGTCCTACGCTAAAGTACCTAAAATAAATGCCTGATGTTGCAAGAGTTAGAAGAAATTTACATGGACAAGTTGGAAGAATTGGCTCAAAATATTCAAGCTTCTGACGAATTACGAAGTTACTTAGACGAAGAAGAAGAAGAATTTTATAACCGATTGAAAGAGATTTACGAAGCTAAAATTGGATTTCTTTATGACGAAGTAGCTGCGAAACATCCTTTACAACTGGTTTATTTTGAAAAAGTATTGCTTCACAATGCTTTTGAGGGTTTGTTTTTACCCAAAATATTAGGTCACTCTGTGCTGCGCGGTGAAGTGAACGAACGCACCAAATACGTTACACCGCAAGAGCATTTCGCAGAAGTGTTGATGGCGATTTGTAATTCAGCAAACTTTGAGTTGCTGAAAAAAAGAATTGGACAGTCTATCCAAATAGGCTTCGCCCTGAGTAGTGATATTTGGATTACCAATTTGGCGAATGACATTGAAAATAAAAAAGTAAGAAGCTATCTAAAAGCTCAAAAGCAAGACCGCTTTCGGGATGAGCGCGAAAGAAAATCTGCTTTGGAGCGTTACCGTATGCAGTTCAAGAGCGACAATTACCAGTGTGCAGAATTCCCAGAGACGGTATCTGAGTTAAAAGTGATGTTCTCTCCACTAAAACAATTTTTGTTGTATCGTATTCAAAAAAAATATGATAATAGCAGTATTTTGTCTTTCTTGTTGAGCTTCGTAACGAATGAAGATTTTGTTGGCACTGACGAGCATTTACAGGCTTTGGTTTTGTTTGCAGGTTTTTTTGATTTGAAAGATGAAGAGTTTAGCACGGTTAAGTCTGTTTTTAATCGGATTCGAGTAGAAAAAAGTGACTTTGAGGAGAAATTCTTTAATTTCTTACTCAACCTGCATCAAGACAGCGATTTGCGAATGACAGAACGAGCAGATTACAATATTTCTGCTATTTTGGATAAGTCCATTGAAGACACCCTCAAAGAATATTATGCTTTAATGGATATGTTACACGGTCGAGGTTATCAAAACGATGAAGTGCAGGAAGCCATTCGCATATTTGATAGCAGGCACGCTGGCCGTTCTATTGAAAATGAATGTATTAGAAGGACGATTTATAACTACTTACGCGATTTTGTGTCAAAACTTTCTGTAGTAGAATATCCGAAATACTTTGAAATAACAAAAACTTTTTCTATCTACAGACAACTTTTTGCTAACCAGCAGTTTAACCAGGACTTCAAAGAAATTTCTATGACCTACCTGCAAAAGCTACTCAAGCATTTTACGGACAAACGCGGAAAGGATTATCAGGATATTAAAAAATTTGTAGCGGTAACATTCCTTGATTTTGAGTTCCTTAAAGAGAAGGAAATTGTAGAAATGTTCAAGACAAGAAAAAAGAAAAGTTGCCGCCGCATACTTGAAAAAATGGGAGTTAATTACTAACTTTAGGTAATTAGTTATTTATTGGCTTGATTATTTGTTGGAGTGATTAGTAACTGACGATATAATTAATCGGTTAGTTGATTTACACCATAGTATTCAAAAAATACACCCTTATCAAATAACCAAGCCAATAAATAACCAATTGCGTAACATTAGCTCTTGACTCGTCATCAAACACTCCTTCCCATGATACCTATTGTTACTCTTATTGCTTTTTTTGGAGCTACCTTTATTCAGGTATTTTTTTTGGCTATTCGTTTTTAGAAAATTGGCGCGATATGAACCTCCTACCCATGCGCCATCTATCATGCAGCCCGTATCAATTATCATTTGTGCAAAGAATGAAGCAGAAAATTTAAAAAAAAATTTACCCCACATCCTCAACCAAAACTACCCATTCTTCGAGGTAATTGTGGTAAATGATAATTCTTCTGATGAAACTGAAAAAATTATTTTGGAATTTAAAAAAAAAATATCAGACCTTGTGCCTCGTTAGCAAAAGCGATAACAGAGAAGGAAAAGTGGGTAAAAAATTCGCACTTTCTTATGGTATCGAAGCTGCAAAGCATAACGTTCTTTTACTAACTGACGCAGATTGCAAACCAACTAGTCCTGATTGGATTCGTTTGATGCAAGAAAAGATAGTCGGTGGAGTTGAAATTGGATTAGGTTATTCACCTTACCTGCAAGAAAAGGGTTTCTTGAATACTTTTATCCGATACGAGACGCTACAAACCGCCATTCAATATCTTTCCTTTGCATTATGGGGAATTCCTTACATGGGCGTTGGTCGTAATATAATTTATCAGAAATCACTTTATTATAAGGTAGGTGGTTTCAAATCCCATGAGCATGTTGCCTCCGGTGATGACGATCTCTTCATCAACGCCACAGCTCATCTGAACAACACAACAATTATCATTGACAGGCGAACATTTGTACTGTCAGAGCCTAAGCGAACATGGAAAAAAATTTTTCCGTCAAAAGTCTAGGCACTTGACCACAAGTACATTTTACCGTCTAAACCACAAAATGCTTTTAGGGTTGCTTTCGGGAAGCCATTTCTTGCATTTTGCATTGGGGACATTCACACTGATTCAGGGATTCCTATTTTTTGCCATAGTAGGGTATCTGATTCGAATGAGTATTATTTTGCTGGTAAGTCGTCGCATCCTACAAAGATTGGGTGAGGGCAACGTATTACTCTGGATTCCTGTGCTGGATGTCTGTATGGTACTATATTACATCATCCTTGCACCAGCAATCACATGGGGTAGCAAAAACAGGTGGTAATTTAATATAGAACTATACAAATCCATGAACATGACATTTTCTACACAACTTTCTACAAAAGCGCAAGACGATTACAATTTGGTGCAAATGGCTATTGCTGGCGACCAAAGAGCCTATTCAGAATTGATGAGTCGCTATCGTTCCTCAGTTTATCATACCGTACTAAAGATGGTAAATAACGTGGAAGATGCCAACGACTTGACTATTGAAGCATTTGGTAAAGCATTTCGCAAATTATCCAGCTATGCACCACATTATGCCTTCAGCACTTGGTTATTCCGAATCGCCATCAACAATTGTATTGATTACATTCGCAAGAAGCGTATCAACTTATTGTCAATTGATGAGACCATCGAAGAGGAAAGCGAGCAAGATTATTCTTCCAACATTCGCGCCTGTGTACTCGACCCAGAAGAACAGTACATCAATGAGCAAAAAGTACAGTTAATGCGTACTTTGATGGGAAAACTGAACGAAAAGTATCGTTTAATGATTGAATTACGTTACTTTGAAGAACTAAGCTACGAAGAAATTGCAGTGGAATTGAATATTCCATTAGGTACAGTAAAAGCACAACTTTTCCGTGCAAAAGAAATGCTTTACGAAATGATTCAAATGCCAGGGGCAAGTGCTTATCTGGAAACGACAAAACGCAAAGCAAAAACAAGAACTACTACTCCGATGATGGATATGCCTGCGGCAGCTTATGCAGCTTAATGGATACAATTATTGAAAGTAATTACAATTAACAATTAGCCTTTGGTCTTGGGTATAAACACCATGTTTTGCCGAACACCAAAGGCTAATGAATAATTCATTCCTCCAAAGTCCAATCACCTGTGGTTCAAAAATCTATGTCGCGTTTTTAGGATGGCGAATCAGCTTGTAGTATGTTCGCTTCAAAGTGGCAGGTTCATAGCCTAATCGCCACATATTGAATATGATAAGGTTCGCAATGTTGACGCGGAGATAGCTGTTATAATGATATTTTCGGTCGGATACTAATACATTTTTGGGCATAATTCTGAAACGGCCGCCTTGTTTCTTCCCCCTCAAAATAATATCAAAGTCTTCCATAATATTTTGAGTAGCATCAAATCCTCCAATTTTATCATAGAAAGTTCGCGTGATGAACAAACTTTGATCTCCTCCTCTGCACCACATAAAAGGGAACCTAGTGAACCAGGCATTGATTTTAAGAACAAGTTGAGTAGAATCAAACCGATAGCGATAACAACCAAAATCGTAGCCACGATCTAGCGCGTCGTGAATATCTTGTACGTAGGAACTGGGCGGTATCGTATCTGCATGAACAAAATATAGAATTTCACTGGATGCCAAAGCAGCAGCAGCAGCTAGTTGCGCTCCTCTACCGCTCGTTGCTGCTTGGTGCGTCATTGCCCCTAAATCCTTAGCAAAATTTAAAGTACCATCATTACTGCCGCCGTCTGACACAATAATTTCCTTTATTTTACCTTGACCATATTGTTGAAGATGAGGTAGTAATCTTTGAATATTTGTTGCTTCGTTGAGCGTGGGAATGATGATACTAATTGTAGGCATAAATAATTGCTTATAAAAAACCGACATTTGTGATATGTACGTATAATGGTGATAAACAGATGATAAGTCACGTTATGCAATTGGCTGTCTGCCTTTTGCCTCATATAATTACCTTAATTTATAGACTTTCCATGCAAGCATGAGGAAGATTTCTTGAACGCAAATAGCAAACTGGGTGACATAAGATGATAATTAATTGGATAGCTGTAACCAATATGCTTAACTTCATCCTTTTATCCATGACGAACTGTTTAAATAATAACCAAAGATTTTGAAGGCAAAATATATAAATCAAGCTAATTATCGTTTTTTTATCTTGAAAGTAATGTATAAAGGTAGTGAAATTCTTATGGAAGAAATAGAGTAGGACAATCCTGTAAACAAGGAAAATGATTAAAAATAGTAATTTTGTTATTTAATTTTACTTAAAATTATTTTACAGATTTTAATTTTAAGTAAAATATTTAAACAATAAAATATTTTATATCAAAATTTAATTATTTCTTTCAACAATCTTTCTTAAATCATTTAATATGAAAATGAGATTTAGCATAATACTAGGGTTGTTCATGGTTACTACAACAGCTTTCGCAGGTAAATACCAAGATTGTGCCACCGAATTAGTGCAAACAGCTCAAAACGGGCAATCTGCTAAAACTATTTTTGAGGACTTGGCAAAAGCTACCCTGAACGATTTAAAGTCAGAATTGAACTCGGATGACCAAAAATTTGCGTTTTGGATGAATCTTTATAACGGTGCAGTCCAGCATCTACTTACCGAAAATCCAAATTTATTTGATGATCGAAGTAAGTTTTTTAGCACACCACGCCTGACCATAGGGGGAGTATTGATGAGTTTAGATGACATTGAGCATGGCATGATTCGCAAATCCAAAGTAAAATTGTCGCTAGGGCTACTCGGAAAATGGTTTGTCAGTAATTTTGAGAAAAGTTTGCGCGTCAACCAAATCAATCCGCGTATTCACTTTGCCCTGAACTGTGGCGCGAAAAGTTGTCCTGCCGTAGCTATTTACGATGCCAGCCGCGTGCAGGAGCAACTAGATGTAGCTGCCCAACAGTATTTAGCAGAAACGACTACTTATCTACTTGACCAAAACAAGGTACAAGTTACAGCTTTAATGAGTTGGTTTAGAGGAGACTTTGGAGGTTTAGCGGGTGCAAAAGCGATGCTGAAAAGCTACAATTTGATTCCTGAAGATGCCAATCCAAGCATAGAATTCAAGGATTATGATTGGACTTTAGAATTAGGCAACTACAAAACGCTTTGAGTAGGATAAAGACTTATCCAGTTCATTTTGGGCTGGATAAATTCTTTTTTTACTAAAATTTAAAGCTCAAAAGCCTATGAAACAACCCTTTTAGTCGAGTAGCAAGTATTATCTGTCGAATGTGCTAGGTGAATTAATTTTTTTTGTATTTCTTTGACATTCAAAAGCACAACAGTTTCATGCAGAAAGATTTAGCCAAACTTTTTGGTACTACGCACGGTTTAGATGAAAAGAGTCTTGATTTCTTAATTAAGGCGTTGGAAAAGAATAACTTACCAGGTTTTGATTATATTGAGTTCAAGCTATCGTTAGGCAATTTATTATCCTTAAATTTAGATGAAAATACTGCTTATAAGTCAGTTTTCGCCACTGCGACCTCTGTAGGATTGACCAAAGAAAAGCTCTTAAAAACGGCTTCTCACTATCAACAAATTTTGGCACGCGAAAAAGAACTTTTTGATGAGGCATTGCAAAAGCAGATGGAGCAGCGCGTACAATCAAAGGTGGAAGAAGTTGAAAAATTAAAAAAGCAAGTGGAAGAATATAACCAAAAAATTCAAGAACTTTACGACCGAATCAGTAAAGCGCAAGAGACCCTCAATCGTGCGGATGAGGATATTCGCGACGCAAAAGCCAAAATACATACTACTAAAGAATCTTTTGAATACACCCATCAAAGTATAATGAACCAAGTCAGCCAAGATATTGTCAATATTCAAAATTATTTGTAAATCCATCATAAGCGAAACAATATGTCAGATATCGTTCAATTCAAAAATCCTGATGCAAAGCCCAAATCTTTTTGGTCAAAACCAGAAGGCGTCACAGGGATGATTTTCATGAGCGCATTGGTTTTGGGAGGTATTTATCTTGGGGTAACTTATCTACCACAAATTTTAGCTGCCGTAGCTGCTATTTTGAGTAGCACAGTTTCTATTGCAATTTCTTTGGCAGTGCTTGCTGCTATTATCTTTATGGTGCTTGACCCACGTATGCGCACCTTGGTTTGGTACATGTATAAAAGTGCCATGCGTTGGATTACTGGTATTTTCGTGACGCTTGACCCTATTGGAATTTTGAAGAACTACGTCTCCGATTTAGAAGAAAATTTGCGCAACATGAGTAAGCAGATTGGTGTCCTGAGAGGTCAAATGCGTCAGTTGAAAACTACGATGGAGCAGAATGAAAAAGAAATTAATACCAATCTAAAATGGCAAGTGCAGCTAGAGAACACGATAAAGAGCAACAGTTAATACTGTCCACCCGAAAAGCTGCTCGACTGAAAGAATCTAACGAAAAATATACAGTGCTTTACAATCGCATGGAAATCATGCACCGAATTTTAGCAAAAATGTACCAAAACTCGGAAATTTTGCTGGAAGATACCCGCGACCAAGTCACTGTAAAAGAGCAAGAGCGCAAAGCCATTCGCACGTCTCACTCAGCAATGAGATCCGCGATGAGTGTCATTTCTGGTGATCCAGATAAGCGCGAAATGTTTGACCGAGCTATGGAAGCTATTACAGAGGACGTGGCGATGAAAGTGGGGGAAATGGAACGTTTTATGGAAATGTCTGCCAACTTCATGGATTCTGTGGATTTACAAAATGGTATTTTTGAGGAAGACGGCTTAAAAATGCTAGAAAAGTGGGAAAAAGAAAGCACTTTTTTATTGATGGGCGAAAACAAAGGTATTAAACTGCTTGAGCCTGGCGTAGATGATGATATTTTGGATTTGAACAAGAAGACCAGCCGCCCAGAAAAACAATCTGGTAAAGGCAGCAACGATTACGATTCATTCTTTAAGTAGATGGTTGATATTCGCTGAGTTAAAGCCTTTCATTTTTAGTAATATCTCCAGATGTTAGTAGGGAGGAAAGGCTTTAATTCATCCTAAGAAACCAGACCGCTAAAGGGTAAATCGTGATGAGGATGAGCTAATATGCTGTCTTCTACAACTCCTCCTTGAGTAGCTACAAACTATTATGTCTTTATCTATTTTCCTACACTAAAAAATTGTGACTAAATAAAAAGGCAACTCCTACTGCTAGGAATTGCCCCAATCACTCTCACTAGTTTTGAAACTTAAAG
>JAAUTG010000136.1 GCA_012031785.1 Saprospiraceae bacterium
CTCTTATCGTCCACGTTGAATCGTTGGAGTAGGAAAGATATTTTTAACCTTCTATTTCCATAATAGGAATCAGCACTTCCACCCTTGTGCCAAGCGGAATTACCAGTGGCAGGATTAACCAAATCAATAATATTGACAAAAGAAACAGCTTCTTCGCTGTTATGGAGAATTTGTAGTCGCTTTTCTGTGATACTTGTACCCATAGATTTATGGTCTTGGTGTTTAGCACTTGCTTGTTGCAATTCTTTGGCTTTTTCTCGCCCAATCCCGTTGTCTTCAATCACGCAAAGTAGGCAGTCATCCTCTGTGGTAGCATAAAAATTAACTTGAATAGTGCCATTTTCTTTTGGTCGAAGTCCGTGTTCGATTGCATTTTCCACGTATGGCTGAATAATCATAGTTGGTACACCAATAATGTCTTCCTCCAAATCTTCATCTACTGTGATGATGTAGCTTAGTTTATCTCCGAAACGTAGTTTAGCATTAATTTCCAAATAATTGTGTAAAAATTCTACCTCTTCTTCTAAGGAAATAATTTCTTGCTCGGAGTATTCTAAGCTGCGCCGCATAAGTTTTGCGAACTTAGAAAGGTATTTAGCGGCAAAAGTAACTTCGTTGGAGGTGATGTAATGTTGAATGGAGTTGAGCGCGTTGAAAAGAAAATGGGGATTCATTTGTGCTCGGAGAGCTTTCATTTGCAGGCGCGTAGCTTGCAATCGCAATATCTCTGACTCCCGTACTCTTTTTCTGCTTCATATTTTACTTCTAGTTCCAAACGCTGGCGTTTGTTGACTTCGTCCTCGTGAAGTTGCTCCATTTTATCATGCTCTTGCAAGTAAGTGTAAGCAGTTTTAAAATCACCTAAATCAGCATAAAACGTAGCAATTGCTTTACACACGTTGGCTAACTGTTTGAAGTCTTCAATAATTTCAGCGTAGGCGTAGGCGTTTTCAAAACTTTTTAAAGCAGCCTGACGATGGCCTAATTCTACGTATAATTGAGCTTTCCAGCAGTCCAAAATGGAGAAATTATAAAAATCTCTTGGCGACTTTTCTTCATAAAGCACTTCTGCTCGGTTGTAAAGTTCGAGAGCTTCGTCGTACATTTTTTTTGAAAGTAACAGTATCCTAAATTAGCAAACGCGCTTGCTCGGGCGTGTTGACTCACGTCGTCCGCAGTGTCTATAGCTTTTTTAAAATACACTTCTGCGCTTTCTTCATCCTCCAAAGACATGTATCCAATGCCAACATTAAGGTAATGCCATGACAAACGCGAACGCATGTTCATGGTCTCGCACATATTGACCACCTTGAGGTAGGATTTTACGCTTAGTTCATTTTCGCCATTATGTTCGTACACTTTTCCTAAGCCACTGTGTGTGAGTGTAGAAAAGTAATAATCCTTAATAGTCAGAGGTGTTTTAAGATCAGCAATTTGTTTATCAGCCTCCAACAACAACTCAATAGCTCTTGCATAATTACCATAATGCAGATTCAAATTGCCTTCTCTGCAAAGGATTCTAGCTTGTAGTCGGTGGTCTGGGAAAATCTGTAGTTTTTTTTCTGCCTTTTGTAAAAACTTGAGTGCCACCTCCATTCTATCCAAATTGATACAAGTACCAGCATAATCAATAAAAGCCTCTGCCTGTTGAATCGCGGTTCCGCGCTCGTCCAACAAGTCAATAGCTTGCAAAAAATGAATCTCTGCTAAGTAATAATTATACAGTTGGTTCTCTACTGTGGCGGTATTCAAATGATAATTCAACTTCACATCTGGATAATTCCAACTTTGAAGAAGTTTCTGCTGCTCTTCTAAAAGCAGTTGTGCTTTTTTTACATCTGTATAAGCGTAGTAATTTGTAAGCTGGTCTATTAATGCAATACGCTGTCTCTGGTCTTTCTGTTGACGCAGTTTAGACTCAAGTTGTTGGATGTGAGATTCAGAAGAATGCGCTGTAGTCAAAAGTAGTTAAGATTAATGCTACTGGTTATCAGCCTTTGTAATTAAAGCGGGATAATATATATTTTATTGAGGTACGATATTACCACAACTATTGCCTTTACCCCATTTTTTTGTTCTTTTTACCGCCTTTCACTTTATCCTGCTTCTCTTTAGGTACTTCGTTCTTACCTCTAAAAGAAAGCAAACTTCTTTTTTTCTTTCTCATAGCACTTCAAAATTTGCACGTTCGTGGGAAATTGTTTGTGTGCTTTGAGTAACTTTTAGTTGTATTGTAAGTGAAACATCAAAATTAGTCAAAGCACTGCCGAACAATCAAAACGCCTCTAGTTAGTCGCTCTGTAGTTCAGATGTAAAAGTATAATTTTTTTTTTTATCTTGTATGGGTTCAAAGAAATAATAACATATTTAAAAAGTTCGTAATCTTTACAGAAGGCTTGAAAATAGGGATTTTCAGGATTTTAGAGATAGGTTATAAAAAAGTTAAAATTAGGATTGGGTATTTTTACGAAGAGTATGTCAGCAGGGTTGAAAAGATTAAACAACATAAGTTGCTTTTACTATTTTGTTAACGTATTGATTGACTAATCAAAGTTGACTAATCAAGTAGCTATGATTCCATCTCTATTGACAACCACTACAAGACATTATTTGGATAATAGGAAAGACGCTAAATTCTATCACCTTCTCGTTTAAGAAAGTAATTGATAAGTCAGTAAACTTCCCAAATACGCCATAGCAGTCATGTAAGTAAACTGAATAATGGGCCAACGCCAACTATTAGTCTCTTTTTTCACAACTGCCAGTGTACTCATGCACTGCATGGCAAAAACATAGAAAATCAACAAAGAAAGTGAAGTAGCTATCCATAAACTGGTTTACCTGTGACAGGGTTGCGCTCTTTAGCTAATTTATCTCGGATAGTATATTCATCAGCATCACTGCCGATGCTGTATAGTTGCCATTGTGCCAACAAATACCTCTCTAGCCGCAAAAGAAGTAATAAGCGCGATACCGATTTTCCAATCAAAACCAAGTGGCTTAATCAGTGGCTCTATCGCCTTACCCACCTGCCCTGCAAAAGAGGCTTCCATTTGCTTGGCTGCCACCAATTGATTCGTAGCTTGTTCGTCTAATGACTTAGCTGCTGCAAGCGTAATTGCTTCTTGCTTAGCCAGTTCCATTTGGCGTGGTAGCCCAAAACTAGCTAGAAACCAAAGTGCGATGGAAATCAATAAAATAATTTTACCTGCCTCTGTGATGAAAGAATAAATTTTCTCCCAAACGGTTAGGAAAATATTTTTTACGGAAGGCATTTTATATTCTGGCAACTCCAACATCAAAAAACTTTGTTCATCAATTCGGAGTAAAAGTTTGAACACCAAAGCCGAAAGCAGCGCACTACCTATTCCCAGCAAGTACAGCCCCATGAATGCCAAACCTTGAATGTTTAAGATGCCCAATACCGTGATAGGTGGCACTACAAAACCTATCAATACGGTATAAACTGGAATGCGTGCGGAACAACTAATCAACGGCGTGACCATGATTGTAATGAGGCGTTCTTTCCAATTGGAGATAGTTCGGGTGGACATGATAGCAGGAATGGCGCAAGCTCCTCCAGATACTAACGCCACAATGCTCCGACCATTGAGTCCAAATCGTTGCATCAGTTGATCAAATAAAAAAACGGCTCTTGACATATAGCCCACTTCTTCCAGCAAAGAAATGAGCAAAAACAAAATAGCAATTTGAGGAATAAAGACCAGCACACCGCCCAAACCAGCAATAACACCTTCTGTAAGCAGACTAGTGAACCAACCTGCTGGTAAATTAGCTTTGAGCGTGCTAGACAAATAGCCAAAACTGCCTTCAATCCAATCCATAGGCAAGGTCGCCCAAGCGTAAATTGCCTGAAACACCATACCTAGAAGCGTAAAAAAAATGATTACCCCCCAAAAGCGATGTGTCAAGATACGATCTGCCCACTCTGTCCATTCATGGTTCACTTTCCCTGCTTGCAAAACGCGCTGAACGACGGGCGTAAAGCGATTGTAACGCTGCATGGTCTCAAAAATTTGTAGCTTCAAATCTTCAAAACCAGTATCTTTTGTAATTTGATTCAATGCGAAATGTTCCTCCTGATTGAGGTGTCGAAGCCATTGGTGGTGGTGCGCCAGCAGTAAAGCATGGTAATCATTTTTTACATTTAGGGCATTACTCACGCGCTGTATCGTCTGCAATTCTACATCCGAGGGCTTGTAAAACATTTTTCTCTCCAAAGTAGAGGTAGTGGCGGTAGCAATAACATGCTCGAGTGCATCTTTCAACATATACAATCGGTCACTCGTCCTGCCATTTAATTCTACGACAGGCACTTTGAAAGTCTGTTCTAATTCTTTGGTATTAAAAAGAATACCATCGCGCATAGCCAAGTCAGACATACTCAATACCATGACCATCGGAAAGCCTAAGTCCTGAAGTTGAGTAAAAAAAGAAGGTGTTTTTCTAAATTGGTAATATCTGCGACGTAAATGATTGCATCTGGATAATCCTCGTGTGCAGGATTGCTCAAAATATCTGCCACTACACGCTCGTCCTTTGAGGTAGGATAAATGCTATAGCTGCCAGGAAAATCAATAACTTTTATTTCCAAGCCATTAGCAAGCGTAGTTCTGCCATCTTTTTTTTTCTACAGTAACGCCAGGGAAGTTACCTACCTTTTGGCGTAGCCCTGTCAATTGATTGAACAAAGTGGATTTGCCACTATTTGGGTTACCAAATATAGCAACCGTAACGGTTTTCTCTTTTATCATGCTTCTAGCAAAATACAAGCAGCTTCATTCGTTCTTAACGCAAGGCAGCAATCTCCAGCTTTCACATAGCAACACCCTTTGAATGGTGCGAATCGAATCATCTCTACGGACGTTCCAGGTCGCATACCCATTGTAAGGAGTTTACTTCCCACTTGGTCATTAGTAAATGCTTCCACTACGCCAATTTCACGCGGAGCTAAATTTGAAAGATATTTTCTCATCTGTCAAGATTTAATATTACCTATTGTATTGCGAACAAAACCAATTTTATAAAATCAACAAGCATGATGCTTACATCATTTTGCTGTAAAATTAAAAGATAATTTTAATCCGCAAAAGGATTTTATCACGCTCATTAATTATCTTATCTGGCGATCAGAAAGTTTCGACGGTAATGCGCTACCGCTCTATATTTCTATCACAAAGATAACAGCATTTAATTCTTATTTAGATTAATTCAAAACAACTTTTTTTTTAGCTAATCGCTGGACATTATTGCACAGTCCGTTTGTTACTTTTTGCTTTAGGTCATTTAAAGTGGTTTCACTGATGTTGCGTTCGTCATTTGCTCTAATACTTGCCGATGCGCTGATGAAGGATATTACAAACCCTGAATCTAAGACCGCGAATAGCTAACCGCGCAACATCAAACACGAAAGTCAAAGTTGACATGACTTTTTAAAATTGAAAAGATTACAAATTCGTTGCAAAACGAAAAAAAATGTAATATGAAGATGCAATCATACTAAATTAAAAATTAATACTATCTTTGTTCTAACGTACAAAGGTATTGCGTCTCAACATGGAGTAATTCAGTACAATTCCTTTGTTGATATAATTTCAGAGATTCAACAAGGTATGGCAATCTTAGACTGCCACACCTTAACTGGCTAAAGACTGAAATACTGGAAACCAAGTGTGCGAATTGACTGATTATACAAAGCCAGTCAATCATAGGTGTATCCAACAAGCAAATAAACCGTCTAAAGCTAAATGTTTTCAAAAACCAAATTATTTTTTCGACCTATACTTACAGGCTTTAAAAGCACATCCTATGGAATTAAGAACCTGCAATTCTATTCTTGACGCTATCGGAAATACGCCTTTAGTTCGTCTTCACGAAGTAGTAAAATCTATACCTGCTAAGGTATATGCTAAGGTGGAAGGCATGAACCCAGGTTTATCCTCCAAAGACCGTATTGCGCTTTACATGATTGAGAAAGCAGAAAAAGAAGGAAGACTTCAACCAGGCGGAACCATTTTTGAAGCTACTTCTGGCAATACAGGTTATGGAATTGCGATGGTCAGTGCAGTAAAAGGATACAACTGCGTATTATGCACCACTAAAAAAACCTCACAAGAAAAAATACAAGCCCTAGAAGCCCTTGGTGCGCAGGTCGTAATTTGTCCTTCAGTACATGCTGCAGACCCTCGTTCATACTATAATACAGCGGAGCGACTACATACAGAAACGCCTAACTCCATTTACCTCAATCAAAATTTTGATTGCGGTAATGCCGAAGCACATTATCATACCACAGGTCCTGAAATTTGGCAACAAACACAAGGAACTATTACGCACTACATAGCTTGTGTTGGTACAGGTGGAACCATCTCTGGTACAGGAAAATACCTGAAAGACCAAAACCCAAACGTTCAAGTGATTGGAGTAGATGCTTACGGCTCAGTTTTAGCAAAATACCATGAAACAGGAGAGTTCGACGAAAGTGAAATTAGCCCTTATCAAGTAGAAGGCTTAGGAAAAACCATCATACCTGGTAATGTTTATTTCGATGTGATTGATCACTTCATCAAGGTCAATGACTACAACAGTGCTATTGCAGCTAGACGTTTAGCAAAGGAAGAAGGACTTTTTGTAGGGTTTTCTAGCGGTTCAGCACTCCACGCACTATATGAAATGAAAGAAGAATTGACCGAAAATGATGTGGTAGTATTGCTTTTTTCTGATCATGGTAGTAAATACCTAAACAAAATCTTCAACGAGGCGTGGTTGGAAGAAAACGTTTTCAAAAAAGACCGTGAGGACGCGAAAGTGCAAACGCTGAACAACCAGTGGGTAAGAAAAACGCCTAGTTGGTAGGCGGTTCAAGATAAAAAAAATGTCAATTGGCTTTGCGTGTTTGGGTGTTAATAATAAGTGATAGAAAGTATAGACTTACTTTTGCAACTTGTTAATAATCAAATAACCAACTCGCAATTTACGAATTGGTTATCTCTACTTCATTTTCTTGAAGTAGAGCATAAGACCTGTAAACACCTAAACTGCAATGTACATCATCAACGGTAAGACCTTTTTAGATGGTTCTTTTCAAGCAAACAAAGTAATTCACATAGAAGGCACCCATATTCAAGCGGTTGAAGATAACAGGTCAAGTGGCTATCAAGCTGACACCCTAGATGCAGAAGGAGCTTACATCGTGCCAGGTTTTGTTGACTTACAATTAAATGGTGGCGGCGGTGCTTATTTTACCAACGACTTGACCGAAGAAGGCGTAAAGACCATCTTTGAAAGCCATTTAAAATATGGTACAACTACTTTTCTACCTACTTTAATTACGACCAGTCGCGAAAATATCCAAAAAGGTATTGAACTCACCACAAAGCTGATGCAAGACCGTCAATTTGGTGTACTGGGAATGCACTTGGAAGGTCCTTTTTTTCATCCTGCCAAGCGAGGCGCACATCCACCTGAACACATCCGCCAACCTTCTGACGAAGAATTAGACTGGTTAATCGCGCAAGGAAAAGAAACCATTAAAATCATCACTTTCGCACCAGAAATCTTTACTGATGTACAACTTGCTAAATTGCAAGCCACTGGCTGGAAGCTGGCTGCTGGGCATAGTATGGCAACTTATGAGCAAGCTACAAACAGCTTTCAAAAGGGCGTGAATCTAGTGACACATCTTTACAACGCCATGTCTCAACTCGAAAGTCGCGCGCCAGGCTTGGTAGGTGCAGCTCTGAATCATGAAATTTGGACAAGTATCATTTTGGATGGCGTACACGTAGATTTTGCAGCCGCTCGTCTAGCTTATCGCCTTTGCCCTAATCATTTATTTTTCATCTCCGATGCCTCCTTTAAAGATGCACCTATTAGAGGCGAACATCTTGCTGGACTTAGTATCGAGCAACACGAAGACGGTCAATATTATACCAAAGAAGGCAAATTAGCTGGGTCATGTCTTTCCATGTACGAAGCAGTGGTAAACGCAGTACAAAAAGTGGGAATACCGCTGGTAGCAGCTATTGAGTTGGCTACTGCCCGCCCCGCAGCAGTGATTGCAGACGATACAATAGGCGTGATAAAAGCAGGCGTGAAAGCAGATTTGGTGCTTTTAAATGAGGATTTAACGCTAAAAGCAGTAATCAAGGACGGTAGAATTTGTCGTTAAACCAATCATTTTCAAAGAAATGTATAATAAAAAGCCTAACAAGCAATACGTTTGTTACAGAAAATAATTGTGCGAAAAATCAAATTCGTTTGTATAGTTGATAATAAATCTTTTTCTTTGACCCCGAAGATATTGTATTTCGCCCTTAGAGATTAGGATTTAGGATAATACTACCTAAGCGCTAAAGGGGTATATTCTTAAACTTATTCAAAATAACACAAGCAAGATGAATTTTCCAGAAAATTTGCTGTACAGTGCGGAGCATGAATGGATTAGAACAGAAGCTGACCAAACAGCGTACATAGGTATAACTGATTTTGCACAGGGTGAACTTGGTGATATTGTCTATGTAGGAATAGATTATAAAATCGGGGATAAAATTGAGCAAAACGAGTCTTTTGGAACAGTAGAGGCAGTAAAAACAAACTCTGATTTGTTTATGCCTGTATCTGGAGAAATTTTAGAGTTCAATGCGGATTTGGATGAAAAGCAAGGCGACCAACCTGCTTTAGTCAATGAAGACCCTTATGGGAAAGGTTGGATTATTAAGATTAAAATGACTAATCCTTTAGAGCTAGATGCGCTGATGGATAGCGAAAAATACACTGCATTAGTGCAGTAGTTTGGTGTATTGATTTTGACGAGAAAAAGTTAAAAAATATTTTCAAGTTTCACACCAAAACCAAACAGAATAACATCTATTGAATTGTAGAAAGACATGATTGCACAATCAAAAACCATAAGCTAAAACAACCATGAGCCTGAAGTACAATCTAGTATGGGTTTTAACTTGGGCAGTAGTAATCCTAGTGCTTTCCACAGTGGGAGTGGGTGTTAGTTTACCTTCTTCTTGGATGGAACTGTTCTCTTGGGATAAATTAGCACATGTTTTTTATTTATGGTGTGTTTAGTTTTTTACTCATAGGTAGTTTATTTAGGCATTATTTTTGCCTCAAGCTCTGTTTTTGGGCTTTATTATAGGTGTAATTTATGGTGTATTAATGGAAATGATACAGTATTTGTTTTTCCGAATCGTCTTTTTGAAATGTTGGATATAGCTGCAAATACAGTAGGAAGTTTTGGAAGTGTTCTATTATTTTATTTATTAAGTCATAAAACCTAGGTAGTATGAGCGATCTTGCGATTACGGGTTCAGGTTTTGCTGGAGCAATTATAGGAATGTTTCTTTGGTACTAGGAATCATCCTAGTGATGAGAAACGTTTTTGCTAATCGCTCTAAGGGAGATTTGAGCCAAAAGTATCAGGCTAGCGCCAGCAAATCGCCATTGACAAGCAGAAATAAGTATCCAGAAGTGGATTCTTTCAAGCTGAGTGGTACATTTTTTAATGTAGCACTTGCAATGTCAATGGCAATTGTTGTACTTGCTTTTAGCTGGACGCAGTACGAGGAGAAAGTTTTTATTCCTGATGACGCGCTTGCGTTAGATGAAGAATTAATTCAGGAACCACCTCGTACCGCCGAGCCACCACCGCCGCCACCACCACCGCCACCACCGGTGATTCAGGAAGTGCCGGACGAAGAAATTGAAGAAGAGGATGAAGTTAGCTTCAAAGACCAGACTGTGGAAGAGGAGACTGCCGCTCCACCACCACCGCCTACGCCTAAAGCTGCTCCACCACCACCGCCACCGCCACCACCGCCTGCACCTAAAGAAGACGAAATCTTCAAAGTGGTGGAGGATATGCCTCGATTCCCTGGTTGTGAAGACAAAGGGATGAGCAAAGATGAACTAAAAAAGTGTTCGGAAGGCAAAATGGTGGAGTTCCTTTATAAGAATTTGAAATATCCAGCGATTGCTCGTGAAAACGGCGTGGAAGGTACATGTGTAGTACAGTTCACAGTAGAAACAGATGGAAAGTTAGTGATATTCAGATAGTAAAGGATATTGGTGCTGGATGTGGAGATGAATCAAAGCGTGTAGTGGATATGATGAATGCACAGGGTATTAAATGGATTCCAGGTAAGCAACGCGGTAGAGAAGTTCGCGTTCGATTTACATTACCTGTAAAATTCAAGTTGCAGTAATCATTTTTTACACAGACCTCTCAAAGGACGACTTTCTGATGAAAGCCGTCCTTTTTTGTTTTACTTAAATCTAACTCTAATCGCGCAATGAAGAAAAATAGTAATAACTTTACGACTGAAACTTTTATTAATGCACTTCACCTTGCGTAGGTAGTCTTTATGAGTTGGTGGATGTACTGCTTGAAGTAGGTTGCAAAAGTAGTGGAATTATCAAAATCCAACTGTGGTAAAGCCCAACCGTGCAAGATGATTAAACAAAACAAAATGAGATCTTTACTATTATTTTGGCTATTTTCATTAGCTTTTTCATCGGTAACTAAGGCACAAAGCGCACTGGAAACTATGGTATTAGAAAAAGAAACCCAGTGGGCGGATGCAGTGAAGGATTCAGATATTAGCACTTTATCGAAAATCTACGATGACCAATTGACTTATACGCATTCTGATGGCAGAGTGGATACAAAAGGTTCTTACCTAGAGAATCTAAAAGCAGGAGTAACTTCCTATCAAAAGATTACTAGAGACGACATTAAGTGCGTGGTGCATGGGAAAACAGCAGTTGTTACTAGCCATACTGTTTTTAATATTACCAGCAAAGGCAACCCTGTCGTATCAAATACTCGCATGATTCATGTGTGGATAAAAAAGGGAAGAGATTGGAAATTGGTGGCACACCAAACTACAAAGCTGCTGTAGATATAAAATGAAAAGCACAACATCTTTACGATGCTGTGCTTTTTGATCAACTACTAAGTAAAATAAATTAGTTTTTCTTAGAAGCTTCGTACAAGCTGTTCAACTTAGGAGAAATGCGGAATACTACACGGCGGTTTTGAGCCTTCGCATCTGCTGATTTTTGCTCTTCTACCAATGGCTTGTACTCACCACGAGCAGCAGAAGCCAACTGTGCAGGAGCAACACCAGCTTTCACTAGAGAACGAACTACTGCATCAGCACGCTGAAAACTCAAATCCCAGTTATCACGGAAAGAAGCACCCTGTACTACACCCACATTGTCGGTGTGTCCTTCTACTACTACTTCCAAATTAGGATTGTTCTTCAAGATAGCAGCTAATTGATCAATCACTTGATTGTCTTCTTTTGATAAACGGAAAGAACCACTAGAGAACAATACTGGGTTAGAGGTCTTTAAGTAGATATTATCACCTACTTCTTCCAATGTCAAACCAACGCTTTCGTAAGAATTGAATGCTTCGTCAATTTGTCCAGTCAAGCCTGCAATCGTCTTGTCTTTTTCCTGAACCATAGCTGTAGCTCTAGCAGCCTCAGCTTTAGCAGAAGAAACTTCTGTTTGTAAAGACGCAATCTGACCATTCAACTTTGCCTTTTCAGCGTTGAACTCAGTAGTTAATGCATCTTTTTCATCCTGCAACGTCTTGATTTGACGCTGTGTTTCTTCAAGATTTTGAGCAAGGCGGTCACGCTCTTGTGTCAATTCATCGAATTTTTTCTTTGAAACGCATGATGTTAGAACAGCCATAGCTGCAAAGCACAAAACAATAAATGTAGGGCGCATGCTTTATTAAATTTTAGTTAAAAAAAATGATTGAGCAAAGTTAACAACGAATCTGTATAGTACATACATATTTGTAACAACAAATCCAAAAATCTTAATTTTTCGCTTGTAAGGTTCGTATTTATAGGAATATTCATCCTATTCCTTAACTGGCAGCAAATAAAGGTAAAATCGTGTGCATTTGCAAATTATACCTAGTATAAAGTTAGCTTGAGCCAGTAAATTGCGTTTGCGTAAAGGTTGAAGTGTTAAAACGAAGTCACTTTACGACCTTCAACAACGTGTATATCAATAGACCTGAGCTAGATCAGTTTACCGAATAATACTTAAACAAGTAACGATAAGTAAATTAGCAATTCTATTTCATAACTTATTCATTATTAAATAATTAACCACAAACTTATTATTCATAATTTATACCTCATCACGGAAATAAACGGTAAGAAATTCGTATCTAATCTCCTGATTTCCAATATGATTTTATTTCTATACTTCATACTAATTGCCTGAAACTTTTATATTTGATAATTCGTTTAAAAAAATAATATGTCAAGCACAATATTAAATTAAAAAACAGTTCATTTATCCCCAGTACAAAAGT
>JAAUTG010000137.1 GCA_012031785.1 Saprospiraceae bacterium
GCAAAAAAACTAACCTGCTAAAATTAGTTAAAAGTTTTAATTTTGACCTCTTTCTATATTTTACGAAATAATTAACATCTTCTACATCAAAACTTCTCCGTGCACTTGCATAAACTCCTGAAAAAGTTGTTGCTTATCCACTGGTGCAACACCTACTTTTTCACATACTTGTCCACCTGCAATATTAGATAGCAGCGCAATGTCTCGCATGTTCATCCCTATGGCTAAACCAATTGCAGCTACACTAATGACCGCATCACCTGCTCCACAAACATCCGCTATAGCTCTTGGTTGAGTAGGAATAATCTCCCCACCGTTAGTATCAATAAAAAGCCCTTTTTCGGAAAGCGTAATGAGTGTATGTTGATTACCTAGCTGATTGTGAATGTATTGGGCTGCTTTTTGTAAAGAAGTTAGCTCTGGCTTTATCTCAAAAGGAACTTTAGCAGCAATTTCTCGCAAATTCGGCTTAAAAAGAGTTGCTCTTTTATATGCCCAAAAGTTATTATGTTTAGGGTCAACTACTGTGGGAAGGTCTAATTTGATAGATTCTAAAATAATATCTCGGATTACGTCTCCAGAAAGTACCCCTTTGTTGTAATCCTGAAAAAGAATAACATGTATTTCTTTTTGATCTAATAACTCCCTAATAATGTGCAAGTAATCGCTGCGTTCTTCCTCTGATAAGTCATATTTATCTTCTTCATCCACGCGCAGTACGTGTTGATTGCTTGCCATGATTCTAGTTTTAACAGTGGTTTTGCGCTGGTTGGAATGGCAAATGTATTTTGAGCTAATTCCAGAATGATTTAGTAAATTGGTCAAGGTGCTCCCGTATTGATCATCCCCCACCACGCTACAAAGATAAGGTGTTGCGCCCAACGCTTGCAGATTTAATGCTACATTTGCTGCGCCTCCCATTCTATTTTCTGCATCCAATAAATTCACAATTGGAACAGGAGCTTCTGGAGATATTCGCTCTACGGAGCCTCTTAAATAACGGTCAATCATTACGTCCCCTACGACTAGGACGTTGATTTTTTCAAACGCATCAAACAATTGATAAGAATTTGTTGGCAATAAATGTTCGCGTGTAGTCATCATTTTATACAATAATCGTGCTATTCCAATTAGACTTTGGACAAAAATAGAGGTTGAAAATTAGCAATAACTGTAGATTCTTACGGAGAATCGTTATCCCATTTAATTACTTTTACAAGCAATCCAGTTTAATATACAAAGTTAGGTAAACGTACTTGATTCTACTTATTGAATGTTTGGTATATAGGTATGAAATCTTGCCTAAAAGCCTCAAACTTAATCTTTATTCCTACAACTGTATTTTCATTTGTTTCACCAACGCGCTATCCACCTGCTCCCATTGAAATTCTTCTGCTGCCGCTTCCTTGCCCATTGCTACATGACCTCGAAATTCCATTTGACTAAGCACAACTTGTTTGGCAGAGCTATGGAACTCTTGCAATTCAGGTATTGATACCAATTCGCCAATATTGTGAGGTCGAATACCACCACCCGCAATAATCTGTATGCGTTGCTGTGCTTGTTGCAACAGGCGTTGGATATTGTTTTTCCCTACGATAGCACTGCTTTGTTGTCCAGAAGTTAACACACGTTCCACTTGCATATCAATCAATTGTTCTAACACTTTTTCAGGTGCTTTGCAAACATCGAACGCTCGATGAAATGTGAACGGGAGCGGTGAGGCTGCCATTTTAAGTTGCTGTAAAAGCATTTCGTCCAAAGTGCCATCATGGCGCAATGCCCCAGCCACAATACCATCTGCTCCCATTGATTTTGCTATCGAGACATCTTCTAGCATAGTTTCTGCCTCCAAAGTATTGTAAAAAAAATCACCTTTTCTGGGTCGAATCAATACAAAAATAGGAATATGCAGCAATCGTTTAGCCAATTTAATTTTTCCCGCACTTGGCGTAATTCCTCCTTGAGCAAGGTTATCGCAAAGTTCTATTCTATCCGCACCCCCGTCTTGCGCATAGTACGCAGAAGATACAGAATCACAAGCAATTTCGAGTATTTTCATGTTCAAAAAGGTAAGGGTTCGCCAGTTGTTGCTGTAAGTTCCTTAAAGTGTGCGGCAATTTTTTTTAACATCAATTCACCTGACTTATTTTGAATCATACGACCATCTATGGCATGGACTTGTGTAAGTTCGCCCATGGTGCCAGTCGTGAACACTTCGTCTGCAGTATAAAATTCGGTGAGTGATAAGCGTTTTTCTTGAATAGGAATACCCTGTTTCTGACAAATTTCTAATACCAATCCACGGGTGATGCCTGGCAGACAACTATCGGCATGGGGTGTAAAAACCTGTCCTTTAGACACTAGAAATAAATTCACATCGTTGGTTTCTGACACATATCCATCTTTGTCTAGCATAATGGCAGCATCTGCGCCTGCATGATTGGCTTCTATTTTGGCTAAGATATTGTTTAACAGATTGTTATGGTGAATCTTAGAATCCAAAAATTGAGGAGCATTTCTTCTCACAGAAGAAGTGATGAGCGTAATAGACGGTGGATAAACAGGTGGTTTCCATTCCGCCAACACAATCAAAGTACAACCTTTTTGATTCAAGCGTGGGTCCATACCCGAAGTGATTTTTTCACCTCTAGTCAAAGTTAAACGAATATGAACTCCATCTCGCATCTGATTAGCTTCTAATGTTTTAAATATAGCCTCTTTGATGGATGCTGAACTTGGTATATCCTTGAATAGTAGCGCATGAGCGGAGTTTTGCATCCGCTCTAAATGCTTTTCTAAACAGAAAATTCGCCCTTGATATACTCGAATACCTTCCCAAACAGCGTCACCACCTTGCACTGAGCTATCAAAGACAGAAACCTTGGCTTCTTCGCGTGGTAAAAGTTGTCCATCCACCCAAATGAATTATGGATTCATTTTTGGGATTGTATTGTTGAAGCATATTATTTTAGTTTTTTTTACGAAACTTAATATTATTTTAATTTTAATAGTTCCCCTTCTTGAAGGACTATTTTCTTTGAAAAACTCGAATGTAATCTACAAACATTTGCTGCGGAAAAACGGTAGTGGCATCAGGGTTTCCGGGCCAATTCCCACCTACTGCTAGGTTGAACAAGAAAAAGAAATCGCCATTAAAAGGATAAGGCTGACCATCCATTTGGTTAATAGTGATGGTGTAATACAAAATATCGTCTAAATACCAATAAATAGCATTTTCTTCCCAATGAATAGAAAAAACATGAAAACGCGCTGAAAAATCTTCCCCTTCCAGTTTATAGCTATCCCCTTTGTACTTGTGATTTGAAAAATCACTTCCCCAATGTGCCGTTCCGTGAAGGACGTTAGGCTGATGACCGACAAGTTCCATAATATCAATTTCTCCACAAGCGGGCCAACCTACTTGCTGAATATTATTTCCTAGCATCCAAAGTGCGGGCCAAATCCCTTGACCTTTCGGTAGTTTGGCTTTAATATCTATACGTCCCAAGCGTACCACTTGTTTGTCTTGGGTTTTCATGCGTGTGGAAGTGTATTGAAAACCATTGAGACTTTCTTTGCGAGCTTCAATAATCAATTTACCAGCTTCTATTCTAGCATTTTCAGGACGATTGGTGTAGTATTGAAGTTCGTTATTACCCCAACCACCGCTGCCATTTCCTATCTCAAAAGTCCAATCTTTTTCGTTGATGGTGCTTGCTTCAAATTCATCCGCCCAAGTAAGTTCGTAGCCTTCGTAAGCCAGCGGCGTATCGTAGCCTGTTTCTTCGAGTTGTAGTTGCTCGTCATCATTAAAAATACCACCAATGGCTGTATTTTTTGCTAAAGTTGCATTTTTGGGTTCAAACAAGGTTACACGAAAAGTTTCATTTCCTTCTTTAATATCGTCGGAAAATACTACGATTTGAATAATTTGTGTGCTGGCTGGCGCCTCAAATAGGAGTGTCCCAGATTTTGACTCGTAGTCTTGACCTGCAAAAGCACTGGCATTAGCAGTTTTATACTGGACGGTAATAGGGTCTTTGTAAATACCTGTTACCGTTACCTTAAATTCAAGAACAGTTTGCTTGTCATCTCCTTCAATTTTGTAAGTATCCTCAATAGAGATTTCAGGTAGAATCGGCTCAGCAGCTGCCTCTTTCTTACATGCGTATAACATGCTGATTCCCAGTAGTAAATTCCATCCTTTTTTGAAATTTATCATATTTTTTATGTTTAATTGAACGATGTACAGATTTTTAGTTGCGGTTTATGTCTTCATTCATCACTCGTCTGTGACTACATTTTTTTAGTAAAAGAGCTATGGGTTGCCAGTAGGTTTCTTCTAAAAGCATAGCACTACCTAGTAAGGAGGCAGTTTCCTTCAACACAGATAACCGAATGGTAACTTGAATATTTTGTACTCGGAGTGAGTGTTCTAACGCTGAACCGAACCAAGCGTAGGCATTAGAAATGTTGCCACCTAGTATCAATATTTCTGTATTAAAAGTTACCAACCATTTCCCAATCAATTGCCCAAGTCGTTCACCAAATACCTCAAATATGTTTCGTACTAAAGACGAACTTGCTGCCAAATCACTTATTTCTTTCACGCCCGTTGCGGTTTGTCCAGTTACTTCATAAAACTGTTTCAAAAACCAGCGCGTTGTAAAGTAATCATCCGCAATATTATCTTTATAAGGCAATCCACCAAACCAACCTTTCTTAGGTACGCTTAGGTCATCTAATACAGGCACTCCTTTATTTATAAAACTAGAACCAAGCCCTGTACCTAACGTAATAGCTGTCATTCGCTGAAAGCCCTCTTTTTCTAAGTATCCATATTCTCCTAGTCCAAAAGCAATTGCGTCATTGACGTAGCGAATAGTGAAGGGCTGCTGCAACCGTTCATGAAGTGCAGTAGTTACATTGAAGTTTTTTAAATGCTGGTACTTCTCGACGTTCTCAAAATCGCCAATACCCTGCTCATAATCAAAAGGTCCAGGCATCGCCAGACCCAATCCTGCAATTTGTGAAGGCGCAACAAAGGATAAGCTATGTTGAATGGCATCGCACCAAGTCGCCATAATTTGTGCAGCTTCGGCTTGATTATCTACTTTTCGTTCGGCTTGAGTTACGTCGAGTAGTTGATTAGACTTCATTTCCACTAGCGCAGTGCTGATATGGCTTCCACCTATATCAATCCCTACCGCGTACTGTTTTTCCATATTCTTATTTTCAAGCATCAAATTATATCTGTATCCAGCAGTAACTTGTTTTTAATCCATTACGTGTTGTGTCGCTTACTCCTTATGGCAAAGTTAGTATTTACTCTATTTAGATTGCACGTTTATTCTGCAAAATAAAATTTATTTACAATTTTCATCCTAATTAAATGAGTGTGCCTATCAAATTGACACTTCTAAAACTCGAACCTCATCCATACTGGTAGTTTCTGAATTTTAATTGATGATACCTATCTATAAAAATTCCCTCATTTGCTTAATGTTGTCTTTAAAAGGACAAAAGAAAAGTTAAGCAAATTCAATAAAAAGATGTAAGTTGTTGATTATGAGATATAAAAAAGTATGTATAATTGCTGTGATACTCTTGTGATACTCCTGTGAGGTTCTTGATATGATTCGCCAGTAATTTTGCGCTCGAATTAATTATTTATTTCAAACATTTAAAAGATAAGATTTCCATGAAAAATTTATTTTCATTGTTAGCGATGTTCTTGGTGATATCATTCTCAACAGTAGCATGTGATGAGGACGATGAGGCTCAAGTTATTGATTCCTCTCTACCTTCTGGCAACTTTTCAGTACAACGCACTGGCGTTTTTACGGCTCAAAATGGTACGCCAACGGCTGGACGTGCTGAATTGGGTACAGACGGCTCAAACACGACTTTTTTAAGATTTGGTACTGATTTTACTACACAATTAGCTACGGGTACGGTAACGGTTTATCTTTCTACTTCTCAGAATTTTGTGGCCGATCCAGGCAATGGCAATCCTAATTTGAAATTGATAGGTATTGTTAACAAAAACGGAGAAACCTTCTTCCGATTAGATTCTGCGATAGAAAGTAAATTCACACACGTCATCCTGTGGTGTGGTTCTGCTAACATTCCTTTTGGATTCGCGCCGCTGCAATAATTTTTCGGCATCAACTTACGGTTATCAGTGGTTTTGGAGGTATCCATAATCACTGATAACTGTATTCCTTAGCGGTATTTAACCAAAATTAAGGCAAATACCTTTTATCAAATATTTTTGCAAAATGCATTCGAAGATAATTATTTTTCTAATCGCTCATCGTGTTTAGCTTTTACGAATTTGACAGCCCAAAATGGATGGGTACGCACGAAGTCAAGTTATTACGCCCAAGCTGCTGCTTCCTTGTTTTCTTCCAGTGATTACTATTCCTTGGATGGCGATTTGAATTTGAATGGTAATACGTTTACCAATTATGCCCTCTCGATGTATGGAGAATATGGTATTACCAATAATATTACGCTTATTGGCAATATTCCTATACTAAAAATCAACCAATTTGATGTTACAGAGCCTGCGCTTGGGATTGGCGATATTAGGATTGGAGCAAAATACAAACTACTCGCTCAAATCCCAACAACGCTTGCGCTCGAAACGGAGATACCTACGGGCGATGGCATTTTGTTCACCGATTCAAAATCGCCTAACGCTTTAGGCATCATAGAACAAATCAACCTGCCTACCAGCGATGGAGAATGGAATTTTTTGGTGACTTTAGCCACCTCTATGAGCAGTTCTAATGGTAAAACTTTTGGAAGTTTGTTTGGAACAATAAATTTGAGAACGGAATCCTTTTCGCATCAATACAAATCTGGTGCAGAAATTGGGCATTATCTATTTGATAGGCTTTGGTTGATAGGAAAACTGCAAATAAATGGAACGCTGTCTGATAGCCCAAACAAGGCAGTATCTTTTCTTTACGGCGAAGGAACCACTTATACTGCTTTTGGAGCGACAGCGATTTATCAATTAAACGAACAGTTAGGGTTGGTTTTTTCGTATTTCGATTACGAAGATTTCCTTTTGAAAAGGAAAAATATTTACGATGGTGCCACCTTTTCCATTGGGGTGTCCATTGAAAAATAACTCCTAAAGCTATGCAGTTCGCTATCGGTAATTCTACATACTGCCAGTAAGCGTTAATAAAAGCAAATGGCGAACAGTTGGTAGGTTATGCTTACTTGATACTCGCCAGCGAAGTCCAAGAAAGTGCCTTGGATATGCTTTTGGGCAGTATATGATTAATGTAGGATTGTGAAATATAACTTACCGATATACTTACTTAAAAGGAGTACATGAATGATAATTAGGAGTTTAATCGCTTCCAAATGTTAATGTTTTATTAAGCATATAATTCTTTTATTTCCAAAATAGTTTTAGGTTGAGTTGCAGAAGCGCGACGGATTTATTTTGATAATAAAACAGAAAATGAGTTAACTATGCATCCTAAAACGTTCTTTTTATCTTTTCTCATCACTTTTGCACTATTGATGTGCCAAGTCGGACTATTTGCTAAAACATCTAAAACACAAGCCCTAGAAAAAATACGCACTGGGCTAAAGTACGTCACCAACCAAGTAGATATTCAAGATGCGAATTTTTCGATTGTGCAAGAAGACCAAAATGGTATTCAAGTATCTGGTGTAGCCTCTGTTTTTGGACTAAACAACGTGAACGTACAAGCTACTGTTGGGAATATGCAGCATAGTTTTTCGCTTACCTTTCCGAACGGTGCAGGCTACCAGTTGCAAATCGGCGACCAAAATTTGAGCAGTTGGCTACCTAACTTTCTTCAAGGTAAATTGGATTTGACCTCAATAGAAATGATGGTATTCCCGAAAGAAAATAACCGATTGACCTTGAGTGCCAGTTTGTCACAACCAAATGCTGGTAATCTCATTGACTACAATGGATTGAAAATTTCACAACCTGTCCTGCGATTTAGCTTGTCAAAAACCAACGGTACAAGCGTTCAAACCCAAGCTGCTGCTGGTTTGAACGGTAATTTACAACTCGCTGGACTTAATTTTGATCTTGCGGCTACTGCTAATACCAATAAAGAATGGACAATAGCTGCCAAACTTAATCAGTTGAAAGTAAGTGATTTATTGAAAAATGTAGCTACTTTCCTTAACTTACCTGCACCACCCATGCCACAACCTGTTGAGAATTTTACGATACAGCAAGCTGTTTTGGCGGTGGAAAGTAGTAATGCCATCCGTTTCAAAGGAATATGTGATTTAGGAAGTGTAGAAGCCTATTTTATGCAGCAAGGTAAGCAGTTTCTACTTGCTTTTGTGCCTAATACGGATTACAAACTGGCTCAAATCAGTAACGCTTTGCAACCTATTGACCAACTTGGGTTAAGTGATTTGGCTTTGGTGTACGCCGCCAACGCAGGAAGGGTAGAACAAGAATTGGAGTCCCTATCAAATAGGGAATTGGGGTCTCAAAATGTAAAAGCAGGACTGACCTTGATGGGTGGTTTTGACTTACCTGCTAATTTGCCAGGCATGAACCAAAAAGGAAAAGTTATCATGCGTGCCACGTTACCTCCGTCTTTGACGGCTACGCCTACCTTACAGGCTGTTATGCAATTTAATGGGTTGCAATTGGGAAGCGACTTTAAAATCAATGAATCCTTCGTGCAGCTTGCCCCCGTGGATGTTTCCTTTGGCGCAGGGCTAAGTTTAGGCGCAAAATTGGACGGCAACTGGATCAATTTTACAGGTATGGGCGATGTGGCAGCACCTGCCACGTTTTCATTAGCAGTATTTATGGAAGAAGGCAGCATTTGGAAAAATCCATTTGGTGTACCAGGTGTGGAAATTGCTAAACTGGGTTTAGACGTGGGCGCAGATGTGCTTTCTCCAATTCCGAGACCAAAGTTGGGTGTGAGTGGTGGATTGAAAGTGGGTCCTTTTCAAGGAGAAGGCGCTGGAATGCTGGATACCGGCAATCCTTTGAATAGTTTGATTTCATTAAAGATGAACGAAATAGGAATGCAACAGTTCGTCAATGCGTTTTTGAACAACACGGTTAAAAACGAATTTAACAAACTACCTGCCGCACTTCGAGATTATGGGATGAAAAATGCAGAATTGACCATTATTCCGAAAACGACCGAAATGGCAGGACGTACTTACACGCAAGGGCTACGAGTGGCTGGAAGTGCTAATATCATGGGTTTAGGTATGCGCTTGGACATCAATGCCGGATTTGATAGCGGCTACAAAGGCGATGCGGCGGTTTCTCCTATTTTACTGCGCGAAGGTAATATCACCATTTTTGAGTTAAGTGGCAATAACGCCCAAGATTCTGCACGAGTGGCGATAGATTTGACCTACAACAATCTTTTGAATCCCAAAAATCCTTTTTACTTAATTGATGGTAAAGTAGGTTTGCTAGGAATGTCCAATCAAACTAAAATTGAACTCAACAAGGACGGGGTTTACTTTTACAATGAAGGTAAACTCTTTGGCAAGTTTCAAGCAAAATTAGACGCTAAAGGGGGTAGTTTCAACGACATCAAAGGGTTTTATATCCGAGCAGCCATGAAAAACGATTTAATTGCTTACCTTAACCAGGAAGCTACTGCTGAAATTGATAAAGCCACAAAAGCCTCTCAAAACGAATACGCTAAAGCCAAAAGAGATTTGAAATGGGCAGAAGATTATTTGAGAAATAGTCAAGCTGCGGTCAACGCTTTCAATGCAGAAAAAAGAAAAGTGGATGATGCACAACGCGAGGTGGACAAATTGAAGAAAAAATTTGGATAGTGCAAAACGCTCTTGCAAAAGAGGTAATGTAGGTAAATGTTTAGAGGTAGCGGGTATAGAAGTGGCTTATAATACCGCTAAAGTGGTGCTTTCTGGCTACAAAGAAACGCTCAACGGTTTGAGCAAAGCAGTGGATTGGGGGCAGCGCGAAGCAGCTACTACACTTTTAGCAGCTTCCAGAACTATTCTTGATGGATTTGATCAAGCAACTACAGGTTCTTTAGCGGCTGCCAAATGGATTGTGGACAAAGGCTTAGGTGGCGTAGTAGATGTAAAATCGGCTGAATTTGCAGGTAAATTAGATGTAATGAAAGGTGGCGCAGTATCCATGAAGGCTAATGTGAAATTCTTGGATAATAACTACAATGCTGGTTTTGCCTTCAACTTTACCGACCCTGTAAGTGGGTCAAAAGCCCTTGCTAGTATGCTTCTCGACAACAAAGCGCCAAAAGGCTACGCAGCAGAATTTGGAGCACAAATTGGTCAAAAGAATTACGATACCCCAACTTCTTCTAATAATAGTGCAGTAATACTATATCAAAATTTTGATTTTGGCGGTGCTTCGTTGACACTGGCAGAAGGCAAGCACGATGTCAATACATTTTACGGCAGTATCGGCAACGACCAGCTTTCTTCCATCAGAATACCAGCAGGTTACAAAGTGACACTTTACGAGCATGGTGGTTTTCAAGGCAGAACTCAAGTTCTCACCACAGACATGAAGGCTATCAATGATTTCAATGATTTGACTTCTTCTGTTGTCATCGAAAAGATAGGACCAGTGCAAGTAGGCAAATACTACAAAATTCAAGCACGCCACAGTGGAAAATTGCTTTACATCACGGGAGCTAACACGACGAATGGTGCTACTTTGGTACAATATGAAGACCATGGCGGCAGCAACAATCAATTTTTGTTTGAAGATGCAGGTAGCGGCTACTACATCTTAAAAGCCAGACATAGTGGCAAAGCCCTTGACGTGAAAGATGGCACTGCCACCGACGGACAGCCCATCATTCAATGGGACATTCACAATGGGGCTAACCAGCAGTTTCGTTTAGACCCTACTGGCGACGGCTACTATTTTATCGTCGCTAAACACAGTCAAAAACCCTGGGATGTGTATGGTAACTCTCCAGATAATAACATTAGCATTATTCAATGGGCTAAGCATGGTGGAGGAAATCAGCAGTTCAAGTTAATTCCTGTGGATTAATCCCCAAATCAATATTACTTGAAGCTCTGTTGTAAAATATGATGATCAGGCTTTTACAACAGAGCCTCAAATACAAAATTTTCCCTCTGTAAAATCTAGCTGTTAAAATTTATACATAAAGAAAACTTGTAAATCAATTATTAAAAAATATACAAATTTTATATAACTCATTGATCATCCTTTGGTTAAAGTTGGACGGCAGTAGCTTACAATAACAAAAAATAATATCATTTTTTTATTCATTGTAAATAACTTGAATAATTTACTTTTTCCTTACCTTTAGGGCGCAAAAAACTACGCATGAATGCTATTACTCCTTTTTATCCATAGCCACGCTATTGTTAATGCTTATTTTAAGTCTTGGTGCACCTGCTCAAGTCCAAGACATCTCCTTTTCCCATATCACGACCAACAATGGCTTATCTAGCGATAATATACTGTGTATGCTACAGGATGGAAAAGGTTTTATTTGGATTACTACTAATAAAAGGACTCCATCGTTACGATGGCACATCATTTGATGTATTCAAGAAAAGGTTATATGATACTACGTCTTTATCAAACAACATCTTAGTTTTACTTATTGAAGATATAAACAGGAATATTTGGCTTACAATAGATGGAGTAGGCTCCAACGGAGTAGGATTCAGTTGTTGGTCCTTAATAGCCTGATCCAGAGTGGCTTGAAACTCGTGTTTTATCTGTGCAGCAAACGTGTCGGCAGCCGGCCGGTTGTAGTCAGGATCGAGCGCATGAAACAGGCGTTCAAAGGATAATGCACGGAGCGCGACAGGATATGGTTTGCCACCCACCGAACTCCAAAATATGCCTGTCCAGGGATTGGCTCGTTCAAGAGCGTACTCAGCAAATCTTCACTAAAGTGAGCGTTTGCCTTGCGCAAACTGGTGAGATCGGCTGAAGAGAGAAGATGGAAAATAAACCAGTTATCACCTTGACTGAGGATCTCGACGGGAATACTGCCTGGTTGTTGCGTAATGAGTAATGCACCTAGATCGTATTTTCTACCCTCCTTTACCCAGGTAATATAAGGTTCTGCTGCGGTTGCTCGCTCATTCAGGACTGATTGTGCTTCTTCAATGACTGCGATGGTTGGAATAGACTGAGGATCAGCTTTTGTAAATTCCTGTTGGTTGCGATCAAAGATGCGCTGAAGGATTAGCCCGGACAGAATGAGTGATTGTCCACTCCGCATTTGTGATACATCAACGATGCAGACTTTTCCCCGCAGCGAGC
>JAAUTG010000138.1 GCA_012031785.1 Saprospiraceae bacterium
TATTCTCACTGGAACACAGGAGTTTAGTGTAGCGAAATTCATTTATGAGTTTGTTCATCTTGCTATCCCGTTTGTAAAAACGCACGAAAGTATTGGTGAGCATTGCCCGCACGAAATTGAAGAATACTTGGTTTCAGAAGATGAGGTGGCAGAGGAAGAACCTTCGATATGGGATTCTTTAAAAAATCTAAATTTATAGTAACTTTCAAATTTTAAGCGATGGCACATCCTAAAAGTAGAACGTCAAAGCAGCGTAAGAGAAAGCGTAGAACGCACCACAGTACGCCAATTCCGCAGATCGCAACTTGCTCCACTACAGGTGAAAAGCATCTTTATCATAGAGCGTACTATGATGAAAGCAACAACCTTTATTACAGAGGCAAGGTGTTGATTAAAGTAGATGAAGCGGCAGACGAATAGTTAGATAGGCGTAAAGAATTTGATAATGTACACTATTCACTATTCTACTGCCCTAATTACACGACAGATTTTTTAAGATATACTTTGTTAAATGCTCCCATAATGATACCATTGTGTGGAGCTTTTTTAGTTTTGTAGTAAAATCTTCAAAGTTTAATCACAGGACGTACTTATTGACCTTACAAAATTGGGTCTTTGTAGCTTGTTTGATAACCAAAAGATGTAGATTGTATTTTTGCAAACCTTGAATGGAATAAAATATAAAATTATGAAAGTAATTATTCACACACCTAATGCACCTGCTCCAGTTGGACCTTACAGTCAAGCTGTTAGCTATCGTGGTTTAATGTATATTTCTGGACAAATTGCTATCAATCCTGCTACTGGCGAGCTGGTGTTGGACAACATTGAAGCCGAAACACATCGCGTGATGCAAAATATTCAAGCGATTCTTACGCAGGCAGGAGTAGGTTTTGAAAACGTGTTAAAATGTTCTGTTTTTGTGAAGGATATGAACATGTACGGACGCATTAATGCTGTGTATGCACAATATTTTAATGAAGATACTGCTCCAGCTAGAGAGCTAGTGGAGGTTGGTAATTTGCCTAGGTTTGTAAATGTTGAAATTTCTGCAATCGTGGCTATTGACTAAATCTAAAGATTATAATAGCATAACCCTTTTTGTATTAGTTTTCAAGACCAACCTAAATCTAATTAACCATGACAAGTGTACAAAAAAGGTACTTTCCTGCATTCAACCTACTGGACACATGCACTTTGGTAATTACTTTGGTGCAGTAAAAATTGGGTTGATTTACAGACGCAGTACGAATGTTACTATGGGGTAGTAGATTATCATGCGATGACTATGCCTTATGACCCAAAAAAATTAAGAGAAAATACTTGGGAGTTATGTTTTAATTTACTTGCCGTTGGTATCAAACCTGAAAACTTATTTATTCAGTCGCTAGTGCCTGAACACGCAGAGCTTTGCTGGATTTTCAATAATTTTACTTCTTACGGTCAGTTGACACGCATGACGCAATTTAAAGATAAAAGCGACCAGAATAGTTCAAGTGGAGATAGTTTTGTTTCAGCCGGTTTGCTAGATTATCCCGTCTTACAATCAGCAGATATTTTGATTTATCGTGCTGATTATGTGCCAGTTGGAAAAGACCAAGAGCAGCATTTAGAATTATCTCGAAATATTGCGCAGCGTTTTAATGCGCAAGTGGGGAAGGAATATTTTGTATTACCAGAGCCTTTGTTCACAGAAACACCAAAAATACGTTCTACTGCTGACCCAACTCGAAAAATGAGTAAGAGCGCAGGAGAAAAGCACTATATTAATGTATTTGAAGAAGAGAAGAAACTGCGAAAGCAAGTGGGTTCTGCGGTCACAGACGCTGGAGACACGCCAGCAGGTGAAATGAGTGCAGGAGTAGCTAATTTGTTTGAATTAATTAATGCTTGTGGAGCGACTGAAGCATACGAAAAATTGATGGCAGATTATCAAAGCGGTAATTTATTGTATAAGGATTTAAAACAAGTGGTAGCAGATGCTTTGGTAGCCTTGAGTGACGAGTTTAGAGCTAGACGCGCTGAGTTACAAAAAGACAAAAAGTGGGTAAAAGAGCAGATTAAATCTTCTTCTGCCACCATTCGCAAACGCGCTCAAGAAACAATACAAGAAGTGAAAGAACTGGCGGGATTAATGAATGTAAAATTATAAATTTATAAAGTTTTGAATTGCTGACTTTTTGGCACGATTCGATAAGTCCACAATTCTACAATCCACAAGCGATGAAAATTATTTGTATTGGTCGAAATTATATAGACCACGCTAAAGAGCTTAATAACCCTGTTCCAACTGAACCAATGGTGTTTATGAAGCCTTCCACAGCTTTGCTGTTGCACAATGCCCCATTTTACTATCCTGAATTTTCAAAAAATATTCATTACGAGGCGGAAATTGTATTAAAAGTATGTAAAAATGGTCGTCATGTACAGCCTGGATTTGCTGCTAAATACTTCGATCAAATCGCCATCGGCATTGACTTTACGGCGCGTGACCTGCAAGATCAGTGCAAAAAAAATGGACATCCTTGGGAAATTGCTAAAGCATTCGACTACTCAGCAGTCCTAAGTCCATTTATACCTGTGTCCAAAGTGGAAGTAGCAGGCATTGAATTTATGCTTGATAAGAATGAAGGACAAGTACAGCATGGGAATACAAAAGATATGATTTTTTCCTTCGAAGACATTATTGTACATACATCTAAGTTTTTTCAACTTCAACAAGGAGACTTAATTTACACAGGAACGCCTGTGGGAGTGGGGAGTGTTGAAATTGGAGATGTGCTGAAAGGATATGTGGTCGTGGATAACGAAAAACAGCATTTACTTACTTGCGAAATTAAATAAGGAATTGCCGAATCAAGAGCTACAAAAAACACACTTGCTTTTGCGTAGCTCCTGATCTTGTAAGTACGTCATTCCGTAACCTAGCAGCCTACTATGAATTTAAAAGTGTGGCAATATTCTCTTATTTTGTTGTTAATCAGTGTTTTGCTGTGTTTTGTGCAACTTGGTGGCTTTCCCATTTATATTTTGGATGAAGCTAAGAATGCTACTTGCGCCCGCGAAATGTGGGAACAAAATAATTGGGTAGTCCCTACTTATAATTATGAATTACGCACAGATAAGCCCCCTTTGCATTATTACTTTATGATGCTTGCCTATCAGTGTTTTGGGGTATCGCCTTTTTCTGCTCGATTTTTTTCTGCTCTTTTAGGAATAAGTACCGTGTTGATTACTTTTTTCTATGTAAAAAAATGGGTTGCCGCAGAGTTAGCTTTTTGGGTAGGCTTAATATTACTTGCTTCCCTGCATTGGAATTTTCAGTTTCATCTTTCCGTACCTGACCCTTATTTGATTGTTTGTTTGACACTTGCCTTTTTTGCTTTTTTTACAGGTATTGAATATCATTCGTCGCGCCAACTTTATCTTGGTTATGTTGCAGTGGCACTTGCCACCCTTTCAAAAGGAATTGTAGCAATAGGATTGGTAGGACTGGTGATGTTACTTTATTTGATATGGAGTAAAAAATTCACTATCAAGCAATTGAGTCAATTGCGATTGCTTTCTGGTGGTTTATTATTTTTAGCTATCGCTTTGCCTTGGTATATTTTAGTGGGTTATGCTACGAATGGGGCTTGGCTAGAAGGTTTCTTTTTTCAGCATAATTTTGGACGATTTTCTAGTGAAATGGAAGGACACGGTGGCATATTTATTATTACGTTAGCCTACGTGTTGCTTGGTATGCTTCCTTTTTCTATTTTCTTACCCCAAACTTTGCGTTGGGCTTGGAGCGCAACTACCAATCCATTGGTGCGTTTCAGTAGCTTAGTGGTTTTGGTAATTATTGGATTTTTTAGCGTTTCTGCTACTAAATTGCCTAATTACACAGTGCCTGCTTATCCGTTTTTAGCTATTTTATTAGCGTGTTTTTTGTATCAAAATACTCCTACTGCGCTGAAAAAATATCGGATAGGTTGGAATTTAGCAATTTGGTGTCTGCTTACATTGGTTTTGAATTATTTTGCTCAAACTAATGCTTCTTTATTTGTCCCTCGTACCACTTGGACGGTTTTTGTTTTTTTCTTGTTCACTATCGGTGCGATTATCGCAGGGTGGGCTTATTGGCGTACCTGGAATCGAACGATGTTTTACGCCCTTAGTGTGAGTGCAATGCTCACTACTTGGTCCGCATTTTACTGGTTGTTACCTGCTATTTTCTACCATAATTCTGTTGAACAGTCGCTAGAATATATTCCTAATAGTTCATCTGTAGCGCATTTTCGCAGAATGCATCCTGCATTTCCTTTTTACATTCAGAAGCCTATCCCAAAGTTGGAGACTCAGGCGGAGATAGTCCAATTTTTTGAGCAGTATCCTGATGGTAGATTGTTTACTTTTGAAAAATATCTTCCTGATTTAGAAACTTTTGCATCAGATTTGGATACTTTATGGATGCAGCAAGATTTATTTGAAAATACTAAAACAGTAGTGCTTAAAAAAGGCTTTTGATATAAAATCAAGTGGTTGATGTGTTCAAAAAGGCTTAACTCAGCAGGGAACTGCATCAATTAAAAAAAGTTTTTTGTTCATCTTTGATGACTGAAAGGGAAAGCCGTATGCAGTAGAGTAAATCACTGTTAAGACCAGTAAATTTTTATAGTTTAGATGTAAATGGGTACGACCAAGCAAGTCCTTCCATTTAAAATAGTAATTTTAACATCTTTGTTGCTAAAAAATCTAATCCCTTTTCTATTTTTGGTGCTTTAGAAACAAATGCAACATGGAAAACACCTTAGCACTTGCCAATTTTTTTATCGCTCGTTCTTTAGAAACAGGCGTTCCAATCACATTGACTAAATTAGTCAAGTTGGTCTATATCGCGCATGGCTGGCACTTAGGGCTTACGGAAAAGCCACTTTTACCAGAAGCAGTGGAGGCGTGGAAATACGGACCAGTAGTGGCTTCTGTGTATCATCAATTCAAAAGCTATGGCAGTGACCCAATTATCGCTTTTGCTAAGGAATTTCGAGGAACAAACTTAGAAGCACCTCACGTTAACCACACAGAATTATTCCCATTTTTGTATCGAATTTGGGAAGTGTATCACAGTTTTGATGTACTTACTTTAGCCAATATGTGCCAAGCAGAAGGCACACCTTGGAGTCGCGTGTGGCATCATATTTCTCATCAACCTGCTCAATCTGTATTGCTTATCCCAAATGAGATTATCAAACAATATTACGAGGCGGTGATTCGGGATAGAAAAAGAGAGCCAGCGTAGAGAAATTCAACACCAATAATATTAAGTAGGTCTTGGTTTTTGTATGATGTTCTTGTAAAATTCCATGTACTGATTTGATATTTTTTCGTACTTTTGACCCTATGAGCAATTTCGTAGTATCGGCTAGAAAATATCGTCCACATCGCTTCGAGGATGTAGTAGGTCAGGAACATGTGACACAGACCTTAAAGAATGCGCTGCAAAATGATCATTTGGCGCACGCTTTCTTGTTTTGTGGCCCGCGTGGTGTGGGTAAAACTACGTGTGCGCGTATTTTGGCAAAGGTGCTGAATTGTCAAAATATGACTAGTGATTTTGAGCCTTGCGACACTTGCTCCTCTTGTAAAGCCTTCAATGAGAATGCCTCTTTCAATATTACTGAATTGGATGCAGCTTCTAACAACAGTGTGGAACACATCCGCACACTTATTGAGCAGGTTCGATTCCAACCCCAGCAAGGTAAATACAAAGTATTCATTATTGACGAGGTACACATGCTTTCCCAGCAAGCCTTCAATGCTTTCCTAAAAACACTGGAAGAGCCGCCATCTTACGCTATTTTTATTCTGGCTACTACCGAAAAACATAAAATTATTCCTACGATTCTTTCGCGTTGTCAAATTTTTGATTTTCGTCGTATTCAAGTTCCGAACTTGGTGTTACAACTTCAGGAAATATGCACTGAAGAAGGCATAGTAGCCGAAGAAGACGCATTGCATATTATTGCTCAAAAAGCAGATGGCGCACTGCGTGATGCCTTGTCTATTTTTGATAGAATTGTTAGTTTTTCTAGCAAGCAAATTCGCTATGAAGATGTAATTACTAATTTGAATGTATTGGATTATGATTACTATTTTCAGTTGGTGGATGCCTTTTTGACAGAAAATGCTGCCGAGGTGATGAATCTTTTTGACCGTATTCTTTATCATGGGTTCGAGCCTGATATTTTTTTAGCAGGTTTAGCGGAGCATATTCGTAACTTAATGGTTTGTAAGGATAGGGAAACCTTGCGCTTGCTAGAAGTGAGTGAAACTTTGAAGGAACGCTATCAACAACAAGCAGCACTTACACCGACTTCATTATTGATGACCACATTAAACTTGGTCAATGAGGCTGATATTCATTACAAAATGGCACGTAATAAGCGATTACACGTAGAAATTACGTTGATGAAAATGACTTACGCGCATCGTGCGATTCAACTGCCTAATTTGCCTGCCACTTCTAAAGAAATGGCAGAAGAAAAAAAAAACTTAATTCCTGACGAGCCAAGTTCTTTTTCAGCAAACATAGTAGAAGAACCTGAACTGAAATTTGAAAAATAATCTCCGAGGTAGAACTTCCTCAACCGTCATTTGATGACGACAAAGCCATGCTTGCTCCTGTCAATGGTTTACGGAAATTGGGTAAACACAATATAATGCCTCTTGTCCCAAAACTTGACGAATTGGAGGAAGCAGTAAAATTCGCCACACAAGTAAAAGAGGTAGCACCCACCACACCACTTACTGTGGAAAAAATCATTAGTACATGGAAAAACTACGCTGAAGAAGTTGGAAAAGGCTCCATCAGAAGCATCCTTAATACGACGGAACTTTTGGTGAATGCAGAAGCACATCATATTGTGGCAAAGGTGACATCAGGACTTAGTAAGAGTCTTATTCAGCAAGAAACAGGGCTGTTAGAGCGTTTGCGTATAGTATTTCAACTGCCTCAATTAATTTTTGAAGTAGAAATTGACGAAAGCAAGCAGATTCAAGAAACCCAAAAGCCTCGTCCACTCACCACCAAAGAAAAATATGCGAACATGCTGGAAGTGAATCCTTTAATAGAAGAATTGGTCAGCCGCTTCGATTTGATACTTGACGAGTGACCATTTGTCGCCACATTGGTGTGCCTCAAATGAATGCACTGTAAAACTGATTATAGAGTAGGAATCATTTTATTATCAAACACTCAAAGTTGTAACAAGTAATCGCTTAATCCTTTTAAATCATCTGCATTCAATAAGTCAATTCCAAGGTTGAGTAGCGTTTCCCAAACGATAGGTTGGTCGGGGCTTGCCCAAAGGCGCACTTTTTTCCCTTCTGCATGTGCCATTGCTACCCATGTTTGTAATTTTTCCAAATCTTCCACTGGTGGCGTTCCGTTGCCTCGCCAGCGTAAATGATTGTAGTAATTATCGCTAATCACAGGCATAAAAGTATTCGCATAGCCTTTGCCAATATCATTCGGACGACCATCAATACCTACCAATCGTTTAGGGGTTTCCAGTACAGTATTGACTGGACGATTACCTGATAGGAAAATGGTGACTGCGCCTTCTATTCGGTATGCACCTTCCACCGTTGTCAACATGGATTGATAACGTTCAAGCAGTGCTTGTAAGGCTTGATACGTACTTTCCGCTTCAGTTTTAATATCAACCATCAAATAAAAAGTGCTATCACAATTGGGATACACACTTCCACCATTTTTTTTCACAATGGCTTCCAATGGCTTTAGATACAACTCTTCTAGTAGTATTTTCTTACTCTTTTTTAAAGGATGATTATGAGAAACATAAATTTTCCCTTTAATCAAATGAATATCTGCTTCCACGCTCGTAAATCCGTGCGATAAGGCATCTATTAAAGGTCTATCATGCTCGTAATCGTTGTGAGCGTGGGCGTTGGGAAGACAAGCTATTTGTGCGTCAAGTACAAACATGAATACCCAAAACTGGAAGAGTAGTAGAGTGATAATTTTTGCTTTCATGCTGCAAAGGAGCGCAATTCTATTCATATCTCCACCTTTTTTATTCAAATTATGATAATTTTTAGTTAAATTTACATTTGATTTACTTTAAATTAACAAATAATTTTAATTTTACAATATGAATTAATAGCAATCTATAATTTTATTCAAAACTGGGTACAGATGAAAAAAATTACTTTAACTACATTATTGGCAATAATAATTTTATCTTGTTTTGCGCAGACACCTTTCGATTGTAATGGAAGAATGTTTAGGGTAGTTGAAATAGAGAAAATCACGACTTTACAAGAAATCTATATCACCGCCAACGACGATGTAAGTGTTGTGGATTTGAATACCTACGAAGGGTACAGTTTGAACGGAATCGCGTACAATAGGCATGATGATTACATTTATGGCGTAGTTATTCAACCCAATTATCAATTGATTAGAATAGATGCTGATTATCAATTAGAAATATTGAAACCTTTACCATTGCCCGCCAATCTTTCTTTTGTTTCTGGCGACATCACCCCAGATGGTAGGTTTCTTGTCATGCTCGGTTTTGGAGCTAATCAGAAACATAATACTTTGGCTTTGATTGACTTACAAAGCCCTACTTACGAAACTAAATTATTTAAAACCCAGACAACCAATGGAATAAGTGTACTTTGCGCAGATGTAGCTTTTCATCCTACCACTCAAGTGTTGTACGGTTTTGACCACAGTACAGCGCGTTTGATTACAATTGATTTGGAAAGTAAAACAATTGATAATACCAGTTTTCCAAGACTTAGCAACTTGCAAGGGAATGTGCCTAGTTTATTTTTGACTCAAAAGGCAATTTGTATGGGGTAGGAAGTGCAGGAAATATTCAGACGGATCGCTACTTTTTTAAAATGAACTCTAGCACAGGTACTGCTACTTTATTGAATCATTTGGGCTTTGAGACTTTTCAGGATGCCTGTTCTTGTCCAGTACAAGTGGCTTTGCTTAACCGTGTTTCCCAACGAATAGGTTATCGTTGTACCGAACTAAGTTTTGAAATTACTTTGATTAACAAAACTAATCGAATTTTGAGTGGACTATTACTAGAAAATAATTTTCCAGAAGGTTTGTCTATTATTTCGGTGAGCGAACTTCCTTTCGAAGGCGTATTGAATTATCAATCGCGTCGTTTAAGTATTCGAGACTTGGTGCTGCCAATCGGAAACTATCAATTTACGGTTCAGGTAGCTGCTGCTGAAAATAGTAGTATTCAAACCTATGAAAACCAAGTGATGTTAAGTGGTGCTGCACTTCAACAACTTTTTGGTAAAGCAACAATGCTTTCTGATGACCCCGAAACGCTTGTATTTAATGACCCCACCAGTTTTGGCTTGGAACAATTGAGCGTCAATTTTGGACAGGATGAGCTATTTATTTGCGCTGGACGCACCATCACGTTGCAACCTCAAGTGGAAGGTGCGAATTTGCGTTACCGATGGAGTACAGGTAATGAAGACCCAGCCATTGTGGTGAACGAACCTGGACGCTACGAAGTTGAATTAATTACAGGCTGTGAGACCGCGAATGGTAGTGTGGAAGTTAATTATGAAGAAATTGATTTATCATTAGGTGAAGATATTGAAGCAGAGTTTGGAGAATTGCTGGAGATCAAACCTAGTGTCATTTCTGAAACACCTATCAATTATTATCAATGGCACTCCAACTCTTCTTTCACAAATTACTGTGTGAGCTGTCCAAATTTAAAAGTGGCGTTAGAAGAAAATACAACTTTTACGCTAGAAATCGAGACAGAGACAGGTTGTAGAACAAGAGCCGAAGTAAGCATTCTACTCAAAGGATTTTCTGTGTACGTTCCTGATGCGTTTAGTCCAAATGGTGATGGTGTGAACGACTTTTTTCTATTTGCAAAGTATTCGAGATTACCAGGTGAAAGTGTTTCGAGTGTTTGATCGTTGGGGTAATTCACTTTTGGAACGTACCGATGTACATACCAATAATCCTGAAGACGGCTGGAATGGAAATTATAAAGACCGTCCTATTCTGCCAGGCGTGTATTTATGGAAAGCAGATATCGTAAATAAAGCGGGTAAGATAGTTTCTAAGCAGGGTGAAGTGAATTTGTTCTTGGAAACCAACACCTATTAATTGTGATTTAGTAATGAAATAGCTGTGGAGGTGACTATTTGTTGTTCATGATCTAGCGCATACGGGGGTATTTTTACTTCAAACTACTGCATAAAAATACCCTAGTATGCGCTTTATGAGTTATGATAAATTTTCAGTTCTAGTATTGTCTTTAAAAAGATAATGAATAGGAACAATACAATTGCAGCAATGCCTGCTGGCACGAGCCAAACTTGTGTCCAATTGGTGATGGTTTCTTGCGTATATTGTTGTTTTACTCTACCAGCTACGATAGAACCTATAAACATACCAATCCCATAAGTGGCGAGGGTAATCAACCCTTGAGCTTGTGATTTGGTATTACTACCTGCTTTTTGGTTAGTGTAAATTTGCCCAGAAACAAAAAAGAAGTCGAAGCAAATGCCATGCAGCAAAATAGCTCCATAAAGCATCCAAGGTGTTGCATCTGCTGTCCCGTATCCAAAACCTATGAATCGAATAATCCAAGCGACAAGACCAATAATCAGGATATTTTTTACTCCAAATCTTTGATAGGCAAAGGGTAGCAACAGTAAAAATAACACTTCTGAGACTTGACCCAGCGACATTTTATTTTCTATGTTAAAAGTGTTTGGTTCGGCAGCAGGAAATGCCAATTGATAAGTGTCTGTAAGAGAAGGATTTGCCCAAGTGTAATAAAAAGAAAGTGGAATACAAATCAAGATAGAAGATATAAAAAAAATCAGGAATGAACGGTCTTTAAAAAGTACAAAAGCATCTTTACCAATGATTTGCCCTACATCCAACGAACCCTTAGCCGTAGGTGGCGTATGGGGTAGAAAAAAAGCATAAATACCTAGCAATCCAGCAATCACCATAGCAATTTGGAAAATCATTACATTGTCACCCACACCCAGAAATCCCACTAAATTAGTAATAAATATCCAAGCCACTGTACCAAACACTCGAATAGCAGGAAATTCCTTTTCTGGGTCTGACATTTGTCCCATCGCAATAGAGTTGGTCAGGGCTATGGTAGGCGCAAACGTCAAACAGTAAAGCAGCATTACCCAAAAAAAGTGTTCGGGTCCAATACTTCCACCAGCCAAAAGAGTAAGCCCGCTCCCAATAAATTGAGTACTGCCAATACGCGTGCGCAGGAAAAAATCTATCTGCCAATAGTCCAACAAAAAAGGAGCAGCAATCATGGCAATAGAAAAAGCAGCATAAGCACTTCCAACTTGGTCGCCTGTGGCTTGGAGTTGCACGGTAAGGTATTTGCTCATTTGACCATACCAAGCTCCCCAAACACAGAACTGAAGGAACATCATAATTGACAACTGTAATCGAATGCCAAATTTCATAAGCGATTAAGTTAACTAGGCGATAAGAATAGTTTTTTCGAGTGCAAATAAAGAAAGATTATTTTTATCGTGTGTGTAACTTGATACAAAAAATGAGTATTCCTTTCAAAATTCGCTTTATCCGTAGGCGATGAACCCACTTTAAAAGCGATTGGTGATGGCGTGATTAAGAATTGGGTTGGAGTTTGAGTAACTTCCCATTTGTCCTTTAATGATTTTTCCATATCAAAAATATCTGCATGATGTTTGTCTGCAGTCGTATTTTAGTTTTTATCCCTAACTTGGTGGGGTTTAACTTAATTTATTCAAATACATTTGAATTGTATTTTTTAAACCATAATAAAGTGCATCTGCAATCAAAGCGTGTCCAATAGAAACCTCTAATAACCAAGCTACATGATTTTTGTAATATTGCAAATTATCCAAATTCAAATCATGCCCAGCATTGATGCCAATTCCAATTTGATTTGCTATATCTGCACAACGACTATGTGGTTCAACTGCCTTTGCTGGGTCAGTTTTAAAAATGTTTGCGTAGTCGCCAGTGTAAAACTCAATACGTGGTGCGCCCACCTCTTTTGCTCCTTCCACAAAACGCTCTTCGGCATCTATGAAAATAGACACTCGTATTCCTTGACTTTCAAGTTGTTGAGTAACATCTTTCAGAAAATGATGATGTTTGATTGTATCCCAACCTTGATTGGAGGTCAACTGGTCAGGTGCGTCAGGAACAAGTGTGCATTGGTGCGGTGGATGAGCTGTCACCAGTGCTAAAATTCAGGTGTAGGAT
>JAAUTG010000139.1 GCA_012031785.1 Saprospiraceae bacterium
AGCAATTTTTATCCGCATCCTACACATCACCTACTGAAAAGATTATCCAATTTGGAGGAGGTAATTTTTTTGAGGGCTTTCGTGGATTGGATGGTCGCTCAAATGAATGAAAAAATTGGTTTTGACGCTGGTATTGTGATTGTAAAACCTACTCCAAGCGGGCATTATGATGACTTGATACAGCAAGAAGGCTTGTTTAATGTCCAAACTAGTGGCATTCAGGATGGTAAAATAGTGGATGATTTGTATTTAGTCAAGTCAGTATGCAGAGTGGTGCAACCCTACCAAGATTTTCAATCTTATTTGGCATTGGCGGAGCAACCCAATTTGAATATTATCATCTCCAATACCACAGAAGCAGGAATTGTTTTTGAAGCTGAAACGCAGCTAGAAAATCATCCAGTCAATAGTTTTCCGGGTAAATTAACACAACTTCTTTATCGTCGTTATCAGGTTTTTCCTACTGAGGGTTTTGTGATTCTTCCATGCGAGTTGATTGAAAAAAATGGTGGCACGTTGCAACAATGTGTCTTGCAATATGCTCAACTTTGGGGACTTGGCAGTGATTTTGAAGATTGGGTAATGCAACACAATTCTTTTTGTAACACATTGGTAGATAGAATAGTACCAGGTTTTCCTGCTGAAAGGGCAGCTACTATTTTTCAACAAATAGGAGTACAGGATAATTTACTAGTTGCCGCAGAACCTTATCATCTTTGGGTAATCGAAGGAGATAAGCGCGCGCAACAGTATTTTCCAGTTCATCAAATTGGCTTGAACGTTCATTTCACCAACGATTTAATGCCTTTCCGTACCATCAAAGTACGTGTTTTGAATGGTGCGCATACTGCCATGACTATGTTTGGCTATTTACATGGCTGCCGCACCGTGCGCGCTTGTATGGAACATCCAACGGTGAATGCTTTTGTACAAAGTTTGGTGTTTGATGAAATTTTACCGACCTTGCCTTATGAAGAGGCAGAAAAATACAGTACGCACAAGCTACTTTAGATAGATTCCGCAATCCTTTTGTAGAGCATCGTTTGGCAGATATTGCCCTCAATTCGATAAGCAAATTTCAGGTGAGGTTGCTGCCTTCTTTGCTTTGGTATCTGGAGCAAGGTCAAACACCACCACCGCACTTGATGGAGGCATTTGTTTACCTGATTCGATTTTATAAGGGCAGTTGGGAGAACGAGACGCTGCCTGTACGAGACCAGCCAGCCACTATTGCCTTTTTTAATACGGTTTTTGAACTGCCAACTGTTCAAGCGCAAGTCGCAGCCATCTTGAGTAATACTTCACTTTGGGGAAGTGATTTGTCCAGATTTACTTCTTTGCAAACCACATTAGCCATAAATTTGTAACCCTATGCCATGATACCAAAAATAATTCATTACTGCTGGTTTGGAGGTCAGCCCCAAAGTGCGTTGATGATTAGTTGCCTTCGCTCTTGGAAAGAATATCTCTCTGATTTTCAAATAATTGAGTGGAACGAAACCAACTGTAATTTTGATATACCTTATGCAAAAGCAGCTTACGCAGCTAAAAAATGGGCGTTTGTAGCAGACTACACGCGCTTGAAAGTGTTGCACGAAATGGGAGGCGTGTATCTTGACACAGATATGTTAATCGTTAAACCTTTGGATACATTTCTATCGCATCGTTTTTTCATAGGATGCGAAAAATCAACCGTAGTAAGTATGGGAATCATAGGTTGCTTACCATCGCATCCCTTAATTCAGCAATTTTTAACTTACTACGAGCAACAAGTTTTTGACATTCAACACCCTATCGTTATCACGCGGTTAATGACAGATTTTTTGATGGCAGCAGGTTTTGTAAAGTGTCATTCTATTTTGACGATTCAGGACCTCACAATTTATCCTAGTAACTACTTTTATCCGTTTCCGTTTCCACCTTATGGTACCTATCACGCACATTTAAAACCAGAAACTTATGCCGTTCATCTTTGGGCTGGTAGTTGGCTCTCTGAATGGGAATACTTTAAAATAGGGAATCCAACAGCAGCTTTGATTATAGTGCGCGAGCAATTGCGCCATCAAGAACACAGAAACTGGGGCTATCGTAAAAAGTTAATTTTATTTCTATGCTGCACGCCGTTTTGGATGATAAAAGCCATATTGCGGCGGTTACTTCAGAATTTTAGGCAATAAAACTTGTCTATTGATGTCACAGGTGTGGGAGAAAAATATGGTTGGACGGGAAGCCTTTTTACAAAGAAATCTAGCTTTAGATGAATGGGACGTTTGAATTAAACCTTTCCTCAAAATGGGTACATTTTTTTTGAATAGCCCCTCACCAAAGCACCAACTTCTCATCGCCACATTCTCTTTTTTTGTGTTTTTCTAGCAAAAGCAGATGCCTTTACCATTTGGTACAATCGGGATGCTCCATGGTTACATAGCAGTATATCCTAATTTTACTTTGAACTTTGTAGGTACTAATCCGTTTAAGACCGAACTAAATCAATCGTCAAGAAGACATGAAGACCAAAATTTGCGCCTTATGCCAAAAAGAAGAGACCACCCTCTACAGAGTGCAAATCAAAAAAGGCAAAATTTGGATTTTTGTTTGCACCGAATGCTGCAACAAAGTCAAAAGTGAACCGAACTACCGCTATGGTGGTACTTGGAAAGGTTATCGGCACTAAAATGGTTAACCAAATTGATATTAAGTCAAAATATTTGAACAAAGTCTTATGCCAAAAAGAACGTCAATTAACGATGTAAAAGAAATGGAACATCTAAACGACCTAGACCATATCGTTAAAGACAAACGCAACGAAAAGAGGGCTGATGCTAAGAAGAAACGCCGAGATAGGCATTATGTCAAAGTGTTAATAAAGCAGCAATTAAAGCATGGCGCGGACGAAATGCAGGATGAAGACTAAATCGGATTCTGCCCTAAAAACTCCAGAATGGTCTGTTTGAATCAAACTCGTCGCTTTTGAATTTTCATTATCCATTACTTTTGAAAGTCTATTTTCAAGATAAACCTTATCCATTATCTTACTAAGCACAGGCGAATGCGATGCGGTATTCGTTTGTAACTATCCACATTTTTTTATTGCATTTCTTCTATGTCATTCACATCTTACTAGTTATTACGTCAGGGTCAACAAAGAATAAAATAAGGGTGAAAGGTGTAGGCGCATCACGTAAGGAAGTTGTGACACGTAAACTGTGGCGCGTGAAATAGTGGTCGTCTTAAAGTTATTTACACTACCTTGTCGGCGCAATAAGAACTAGCGAAAGCCTCTGGTTTCGCCTTGAACACAAAGCCCATTCCTAGAATGTAACCCATCGCTTCTTTAAGTGCTTTGTTCGATTGGAAACTTGGGTCGGTATTAATGTCCGCATGAACTTCTAATTCGATGTTGTGCTGGTCAAGCAAATCACAAAGGCTATACGCTACCTCTACGGATTTACCGACTTCCGTAATCATGCGTTCTTTCAAAGACATGTGTTTATCCATTCTGTAATTACTGATAAACATGAATCCACCCTTTTTTCTCGCAAAACACGATGACCGTAGCAAACTCAATCGCACTGCCACGTACCTGCGAATCGGTTCCAATACACACTTTTAAACGGTGTCCTTGTTCTTTTTCTCTGATGAGCGTTTTTTCTACTGCCTGCTTGATTGGCAGTTCAATAGGTTGACCGTTAAAATTTTCTCCATTTCATTGTTACAAATATTGGTCACAAAATTATATGCTGTAAATTGATTAAACTAGCATTGTCAAGTCGTACCCTTTGTCGGCTACTTGTTTTTGGTCTTTATCGGATTAAAATTAGCTACATGACATCATTTCCTAGTTTCACATTGATTCTTATTGAGCTTCCACACAAGTAATATTACATCTATTTATGAAAAACAACAAATAATTCTATATTATTGATGAGGATGTAGTTGAAATTTAATATTGAGTTAACATTATTAACAACAATAGATTTTGATATTGCCTTAACTTCCCACATTACTAGTATTGTTAGTATTGTGAAGTAGTCAATTTAGTAATGAATTTTTCCCGCTTAAAGTTCCGTATCTTGTAAAATATGACAATTTTATTAAGTCGTGTCAGCTTTTTTGCATTTCCTTTCCTCCATAATTATCCAGTTTACTGCGAATCAGTAAAATTATTTTAAAACTAAATCATCTTATTTTTACAAAAGATAAAGCGATTGATAACTAAAACATACCTAATAAAAATTTAATTTGGTATCCTTAAACCTTAAAAAGTACGTTTCAAACTGAAAAATGCACGAAATTTACCAGCAGCAACATGATTTGTACAATTTTATCCAAACATTAGCTTATATCTTTGCAGAATAAGATTTGAAACAAAACGAAAAATTGAAATTTTCAAACACAAACTATGCGGTTATTAATTAATTGTATCGCAAAATACATGACCTCTATGCTAGTTATAGGGGTCATTTTTTGTAGCTTAAAATGTACCAGCGTTGGTGAATATGCTACGGATTCCGAATCCATAGCCAAGGGGGAAACTCTATTTCAAAATAATTGTAGTGCTTGCCACAATTTTAAAAATAGTGGTATAGGACCCAATTTAGCAGGCTTGACGGAAGAAATGCCGGCTACATGGATTCATCAATTCATCGCCAATTCTCAAAAAATGATAGCAGCTAAAGATCAGCGCGCTGTCCAACTTTTTGAGCAGTACAAACAATATATGCCAGCTTTTGAAGGTATCCTGCAACCAGAAGAAATAGAGCAGGTATTGGCTTACATGAACACTTTTCCCAAGCCAATAATCGAAGCATCCGCTGCAAACTTAGGTGAGCCTATCGAAAATCCGATTCCAGAAAAAATACCACTTTCCGATATTACCTTGAACCTCAACTATTTGACCACTGCGCCTCCCACCGCAGACAAACCACCTTTGACGCGCATTAATACGATGTTGCCGATGCCTAGTAAAGCTAAACGACTATTTATCAATGATTTGAGAGGGGTGCTTTATGAACTAAAAGATAAACAACTTCAACCTTTTCTTTCTATTGCAGAAACTATGCCGAATTTCATCCATGAGCCAGGAAAGGCTACTGGAATGGGGAGCTTCGCGTTTCATCCTACTTTTGAAAAAAATGGTCTCTTTTACACTACACATACTGAAAATCCCAAAATTGCTGCTCCTGCAGATTTTGGTTATGCAGATACCATTCCTGTCAAAGTTCGTTGGGTGCTGACAGAATGGAAACAAAACGACCCCAAGTCTGCTGTTTTTAAAGGTACAAACCGCGAATTGTTACGCATAGACATGGTTACAGGTATTCACGGGATGCAAGAAATTGCTTTCAATCCTTTAGCAAAACCTGGAGATTCAGATTATGGAATGCTATACGTTGGACTTGGAGATGGTGGCTCAGTGGAGCAGAAATATAGTCTGGTCCAAAATAAGCATACTGTTTGGGGTTCAATTATTCGCATTGACCCATTGGGTAACAATAGTAAAAATGGGAAATACGGTATTCCTACTGATAATCCTTACGCAAGCGATACAGACCCTCTTACGGCAAAAGAAGTATGGGCGCGTGGTTTTCGCAATCCACATCGCATGACTTGGGACACCAAAGGCGATGGAAAAATGTTAGCCTCCGATATCGGGCAGCATTCTATTGAAGAGCTTAATCAGATTCTGCCAGGTAAAAACTACGGTTGGGCAGAGCGCGAAGGTACTTTTGTGTTGAACAAACGGGGTGATTTACATTACATGTATCCACTTCCAAAGGATGATCAGACCTATAACTTTACTTATCCAGTGCTGCAAATTGATCACGACGAAGCTAATGCAATTTCAAGTGGCTATGTGTATTATGGAAAAAAAATTCCAGCACTTTATGGCAAGTATATTTTTGGGGACATCGTGAACGGTCGTGTGTTTTGCGCAGATGCTTCCACATTTCAGTTGGGTAAACAAGCAAGCGTGGAAGAAATTCAACTCCACGAAAGCGGCAAGAAAACAGACTTGGAAACTTTGACCAATGACAAACGAGTAGATTTAAGATTCGGGCTAGATGCAGAGGGTGAGTTGTACCTTTTCACAAAAGCGGATGGTAAAATTTATACTATCGAATCGTTGAATTTATGATTTAAAAGTCCTGAGTTGACAAGCTCACTTGCAAAAGGTGGGCGAGTTGTCGCCCATTATTCCATTTGCAAAAAAGAAATAAGTTACATCCTACAAATCTCAGTACAAATTTATGATTATTAACGAATCTATCCAGCTACAAGACCTGCAAGCAAAATTAACTACCTTTTGGGAGGTATCTGGACAAAAAATAAAAGCTATTGAACACGATTATGACCCTACTAAAGGCTCACCAGTGTTCACGGTTAATGGGAAATACACTACTCGCGGCTGGACAGAGTGGACGCAGGGTTTTCAATATGGTTCTGCTATCCTCCAATTTGATGCCACAGGTGAGTGGGATTTTTTAGTGGCAGCGCGAAAAGCTACGGTAGAAAAAATGGCAGCACACGTTGGGCATTTTGGCGTTCACGACCATGGCTTCAATAACGTAAGTACGTATGGAAACTTGCTGCGCTTAATGGTGGAAGGTAAATTGGCATACAATGAGTGGGAAAAGCACTTCTACGAACTAGCACTCAAACTATCGGGAGCAGTGCAGGCAAAGCGTTGGACAACTACTAAAAATGGTGGCTATATTTATTCGTTCAACGGACCTCATTCACTTTTTTGTAGATACTATTCGCACTGTTCGCGCTTTGATATTAAGCCACGAACTAGGACATGCTATATGGGATGAAAACGACTTAAAAAATCAATCTTTTGCAACGTGCCATACAGCATTGTCAAGCAACCGCAGCATACAGCATTTTTTATGGTGAGGGTAGGGATAGTTACGATACTTGGGGAAGAACAGCCCACGAAAGTATTTTTAACACCAACGATGGTAATTTCAGATGTCCAAATGCGCAACAAGGCTACACTGGTTTTTCGACTTGGACGCGCGGATTAGCTTGGGCGATGGCTGGCTTTTCAGAAGAACTAGAATACTTAGCTACCTTGGATGCTAATGAATTAGAGCCATTTGGTGGTTTTGAGGCAGTAGAAGGCATTTATCTGAAAGCAGCTAGAGCAACCTGCGATTTTTACATCGCCAATACACCTACAGATGGTATTCCATATTGGGATACTGGCGCGCCACGTCTGCACTTGATGGGCGACTATTTGAATCGTCCTGCTGACCCTTTCAATGCGTATGAACCTGTGGATAGCTCTGCGGCTGCCATTGCCTCGCAAGGGCTACTTCGTTTAGGTAAATATCTGGAAAACAAAGATTTAGTAGCTGCTTTGAGGTATTGGAGAGCTGGTATCACCACGTTAAACACGCTCTTCAGTGAGCCATATCTTAGCATGAACCCCAATCATCAAGGGTTGATATTGCACACCATTTACCACCAACCTAACGGTTGGGATAATGTGCCGAACGGCAGTAAAATTGCGAATGGAGAGGCTTGTATGTGGGGCGATTATCACGCTAGAGAAGTTGCCCTTTATGTACAGCGACTACTCCGCAACGAGCCGTATTACACTTTTTTTGGAGCCGTGAAGTGATTCGCTGACCTTATATTTTTACTTGCAGGCGCTTTTAGGCGTTTATTTTACACCGAAACGTATCTTGTAAGTAAGAAATTTATCTAACTATTGGTTTGGAGATGGCGCATATCTTTCTTAGCATCAAAGTTTATCTGAAGTGTGTCAGTTGCGTATCGCCAAACCAATGTTACTAACAGTTTTTATGAAGTCCAACCCACAGATTTTTTCCATTTTTCCACTTCTTTTTTCCTGCCTTCAAAGTCTATTGGAGGTGCTTGATTTTCAGTTTTAGCTTGTCTTCTCATCACTTCTGTTTGTTCTTCAAGGGTATTAAGCTCAAGTGATTTTCTTCTTTGATTTACTTGGATTAGGTCATCAAAAAAATTTGGGCTTAACTGTCCATTCTCGTCCCAATCAAACTGAGTTCCGTAAAATTGAGCTTTGCCTTCAAGTACAGCTATTCTGTCTGCGAGATAAGCTAATTTTTTGGGTCTGCTTTATTCTCATTCACTGCACTTTCCAGTAGCTTCATACATTTTTTCATAAAGTTTGGTCGCCCGATTGAATGTTGAATGACTAACCAAGTTGCTTCACTAGCTTCTTTGCCTACTTTTTCAGTAGTTGGATAACCAATTTCATCTATAATATCGCTTAAAATGTCAGCATTCTTGTTGTGCAAATCTGCCATTTCCTTATTATATCCATCTCCAAGTCGCCCACTCATAATAAGTTGGTCTCGAAGTTCCAAGTCAGTATTTTTCAGTCCAATTATTGTTTTTGCAAGGTCTTGATAATCCACTCTTTAAATGTGTTACTTGTTAAAATTACCTGTAATAGTTTCCATCTGGGCAATATGACGGATGTTAAGCGGTTCGTCGGCACAAATTTCCCATAAAAGCACGTTAGCCACCACCATTCCAAACCGACATCAACAGTTCGTTGTTTTCTTTTCGTCCTATCTTTTAGTTGTTTCTTAACTAAAAGTCCTTTTCAGCTTTGTTGAAGTCCTTCTGTTAACAAATTTCTGTCATAATTAAGTATCCAGATGCAAATATAGAGATATGCTTCAAAATACTTCAAAACTAGCCTTTTACATCTCAACAGATAACGAATCCAATAAGTAACCATCTATATAACACGAGTTGTAGCGCATAACTTTTCTATTTTTTTTGAAATTCTACACTTGTTTGTATATTTGAATTTCTGGTTGGTTCTTCTGAACGATGCCAATCAAAAGCAACTGGCGCACCCCCTTTTGAACAGAAAAATTAGTAATATTTTGCAAGCACTAGAACTTAGCGAAGACTTTAAATATGCCCTCGATCTACTGGAAAAGACAAACCAATGTATTTTTATCACAGGTAGAGCGGGGACAGGAAAATCTACCTTATTAAACCTCTTTCGCTCCACGACGCGCAAGAAAGTAGTGGTACTAGCTCCAACAGGTGTGGCAGCCTTGAATGTGGGGTGGGCAAACTATCCACTCTTTTTTTCGATTTCCTGCTAAAGTAATTGAAAAGCGCGAAATCAAAAAATTGCGCTACCCCAAGCTCTATAAAAATATGGAGGTGTTGGTGATTGATGAAATCTCAATGGTGCGTGCGGACATGATGGATAACATTGACCATTTTTTGCGACTCAACCGCGAAAATCCGCAGCCATTTGGTGGGGTGCAAGTCGTGTTTTTTGGAGATTTATTTCAGCTTCCTCCTGTGGTTTCTACGCCAGAAGAACAGCAACTAATTGCTTTTCATTACGAAAGTCCTTACTTTTTTTCTGCACAGGTCTTTAGAACGCTGCAATTGGAGTTTTTAGAACTCCGCAAAATATATCGCCAGTCCGAACGCTACTTCATTCGGCTTTTGGAAGCAGTGCGCACAGGTGATATTGATGAAGATGATTTGAATGATTTGAACGACCGCTATATTCCTGATTTTCAGTCAGAAGATTTTTACATTACGCTCTCTGCACGCAATCACACGGTGGATAGAATCAACCAACGCGAATTGTCACAAATTCCGCTACCAGAGGAAACGTATTTAGCGACCATCAAAGGCGATTTTGATCCACGTCTATACCCTACAGAGGCAGCATTGAAGCTCAAACTGAATGCTCAAGTCATGTTTGTACGCAACGACCCAGAACGCAAGTTTGTCAATGGCACAATCGGAAAATTAGTAAAGCTAGAAGCAGAAACTGTGACTGTAATGGTGGAACAAAATGGCAAGCGCGATTATATTGAAGTGAGTGCAATAGATTGGGAGATTACGCGCTACAAACTCAACGATAGCGATAACAGCAAAATAGAAACCGAAGTAGTGGGAACATTCACTCAAATTCCGCTGAAACTGGCTTGGGCAATTACAATTCACAAATCACAAGGCAAAACGTTTGACAAAGTAATTATTGATTTGGATAAAGGAGCCTTTGAATACGGGCAAACTTATGTGGCACTTAGTCGTTGTAGAACGCTAACTGGAATTGTGCTACGACAACGACTTCGTATAGAGGACATATTGACAGATGAAAGAATTTTAAATTTTTATAAGCAAAATTTTTGCTAATTGTTTAAAAAATACTGTATTTTGTTAATGAATCAGAATTTTGATTTTAAAACTATAAAATACATCTCAATCATGTCATCAACAACTAGAGCAAGAAGAAAAATATCCATGAAAGCCACTGCCACATCTAAAAAACCCAGCAAAAAGCGTATGTCTGAAAAAGAAAATACCAATGAGCGTCAGGTTTTTCTTGTCGGAGGCATCAGTGTTGCTGTGGTACTAATTGTTCTCTATCTAGTATTTAAAAGTAGCTAGTTTTCTATTACCATCCAACAATATGCTGAATATTAGAGGTTTAGCATATTGTTTTTAGGCTATTGAAGCGACATAGCTATTCATATCCAAAAATCTAAATACTTACCTTTTAACATATCAATACAATCGGGTTTACAAAATTTGGTCAGGCGTTACCTATCCAATATCCTTAACTTACAACTTGATAAAGTGTGTGCGTGATTTAAAGCCATATCAATACTAATCACTGATTTTAAATAATTTATGTGTTTATAACCACTAAATAAGTTTCACCAATGACAATAAGATTTTACCAAGTTGACGACATTAGTCATCTGTCAAGTCTCCAAACATAATTCTACAAAAACAGCCTTACAATGGAAACAAGTTCCCGTTTATGCCGTACAAATAGCTTATGGTAATCAATTAAGTTGTGTAAACCTTAATTATTTGCTACATCAGCGCAATTGAATGAGCGTATTCAAAACCTTGTAATGCTATGGAAATGAAAAAATTTTTAGGTGCCGCGATGGGATGCTTGATGCTGTTCAACATGGGAGCACAAGATTTGCATTTCTCGCAGTTCTATCATTCGCCACTAAATTTAAACCCTGCTTTGGCGGGCGTGCATTACGGCGATTTTAGCTTTGTTAGCAATTATAGAAGCCAATGGGAAAGTATTGCAGTAGATTATCTAACTTTTTCTGGCACGTTGGAACGCAAATTTTATATGGAAAGTTTGCGCAATAGTTATTTCGCTGGTGCATTATTGTTCAATTTCGACCAAGCAGGAACCTCAAAATTAAGTAGAACCAACATCGGTGTTTCTGGCTCTTATTCCACTCAATTGTCTCCTACGATTTTTTTGACAGGCGGTAGCACATCTAGGTATTAACCAAAGGGCTTTTCGCACTAGAGATTTGACGTTTGACCAGCAATTTGATGGGGAACAATTCAACTCAAATATCGCGAGAGAAAGTTTTGACAAAACCAATAGTCTGAACATAGACTTGGGCGCAGGTGTTAATTTACGCCTCCAACCTAGCAATGCTAATCCAACAACAAAACGAACAAAACTTGATGTCGGTTTGAGTGTACATCATATCACTCGACCTGATGAGGCGTTTAATTTAAGCGAAGATATTGCATTGGAGCGCAGATACGCGACTTATGTGCTAGGTACAGTAATGCTGGCAGAAAATTTTGATGTTTTGTTGCGCGGTACTGCTCAATTTCAAGGTGCATTTAAAGAAAATGTAGTGGGTGGTGCTGGAAAAATTTATTTAAGTAAGAAACCAGCTAGAGAGTTAGCATTTTCACTCGGTGCTTCTTATCGTTTCAACACCATAGGCGACGCTATTATTCCGAACGTGGAATTTCACATTCGTCAATGGCTATTAGGACTTAGTTACGATGTTAATGTTTCCGAGTTGCAAGCAGCTTCCGCCCGCCAAGGTGGACCAGAGGTGGCATTGCGCTATTTGTTCACCAACATTAAACCAACTACTAAAACTAAAGTGTGTCCAATTATTTAAAGGCAACTGCAATTTTTAAGTTCCAATAAGTAACGATACCTTAGAAGGACACTTTTTGAACCCTATAAAATTCATTTAAGAAGTGTCTTGTACCAAGCAATTAACGAGTGATTCATTAACAATTAAAATTAAAAAAACTCGTTACTACATGCTAATACATCTTTTTAGTAGCCATTAAAAATTAAATATATAAGTATTAATTTTTAATGAC
>JAAUTG010000140.1 GCA_012031785.1 Saprospiraceae bacterium
GAACGTCACTTGGATTGAGAAATGAATAAATTGGTTATCATCATAACATCTGAATCAAACTCAACAGTATGAGGTTGAATGTTGACGCAATAACTTTCAGTGCCGTTGCGTCAACATGTAAGTTGGCTGATATTTTAAGTAAAAAAATAAATTCACGTTAAATTAAAAAAATATGATAAATATCAAATCGAATACCGCAATAATAAGCCCTATTTTATTCGTTTTACCTGCCCGTATTTTGTAAGTGGGTTTGGTGTGATTGGTAATTTTACAATGCACCTCTGTTTTTGAGCCAATCTTTCAAGCGATCCTTCCAAGTAGAAAGCACAGGGTCTTCAGGTGCAAAGCCCACGCCATGTCTTCCTTTTTCATAAATGTGTAGCTCCGCAGGCACACCTTTTTCGCGCAGTGCCATATAAAAAAGCACACTATTTTCGGGTGGTACGCCAGTATCCTCGTTGGTGTGAAATAAAAAAGTGGGAGGAGTCAGCACAGAGACTTGTTTATGGTTAGATAAATCTTCTACCTCACTCATAGAAGGTGTCGGACCGAGTAAGAAGCGACGAGAACCAGCGTGAGCATACTCCTGAAAGGAAATGACAGGATAGCCTAGTACCAAAAAATTGGGTAAGCAACTTACTTGCTCAATTAAGTCTTCGGCTTCAGGATTACCATCGTCGAAGTGCGTAGCCAAGGTAGAAGCTAAATGTCCACCTGCTGAAAACCCCATAACCCCAATACGGTTAGGATCTATTTGCCATTCTTTCGCTTTTGCACGAATCATTCGGAAACCGCGTTTGGCATCATTAAGCATGGTTGGATGCTGATACTCGCTCCCGTTCCAGCTACCCAAGCGGTATTTCAAAATAAAGGCGTGAATACCTAATGAATTAAACCATTTTGCAATCTGCACTCCTTCGTGATCCATTGCCAACATCGCATAACCTCCACCTGGACAAATCATTACCGCAGCACCTGTGGCTTTTTCTTTTGCAACCAAGTAAGGCGTAAGTGTTGGTTTATCTTTTTCTGCATCACCAAGTGCATCAGGCGCACCTTGATTGTAAAGTAAAACGGGGTCAGAAGGCTGCGCCATTAAATTGAAGCTAAACAAATAGAAAAGCATTGAATAAAGGAAAGTTGGTAATTTCATAAGCATAGTTTAAGAAATAAATAATTGAGAATCAATACTGTTCAAAGGTTGTTGGAATAACATTTTGAGTAGTATTACAGTTTTAAGATTAAGGGTAAAAGTTGTTGATCTAGGCAAGGTTAAGCAGTATCAATAAGGGAAATTTTAAATTAACAGCGATGTAATTTGTCTTTGTCTTTGACTTGGCAAAAAAAAAGTTACAATTATTTTTTGTAGTCTTGAATATTGTAAAAAAGATTGTATCTTTGCCTTTGCGAGCATCGACCAGCTCCCTTTGAACCCCCCCAGGTCAGAAATGAAGCAAGGGTAGGAGGTTGTAGCGGTGCGAATGCTCGTCTTTTTTCTTTCCATTTGAATCTATTTCATCAACTAACGAATCATATTATGAAGTTTTTCATTGATACGGCTAGCCTTGAGCAAATCAAAGAGGCTAAAGACCTTGGAATTTTAGATGGTGTGACCACGAATCCATCTTTAATGGCAAAGGAAGGTATTTCTGGACAAGATAAAATCATTAATCACTATAAAGCCATTTGCGATATTACGGATGGGGATGTGAGTGCAGAAGTGATTAGTACAAATTTTGCTGGAATGGTAGAAGAAGGCAAACGTTTGGCAGACATTGCACCGAATATCGTCGTGAAAGTGCCAATTATCAAAGAAGGCATCAAAGCGATTAGTTACTTTACTAATGCAGGTATCCGTACTAACTGTACTTTAGTGTTCTCCGCAGGTCAAGCTATCATAGCTGCTAAGGCAGGCGCAAGTTATCTATCGCCTTTCATTGGTCGCGTGGATGATATTAGCTGGGACGGGGTAGGATTGATTCGAGAAATTGCTGAAATCTATGCTATTCAAGGTTACGAAACAGAAATTTTGGCAGCATCTATCCGCAATGCAAAACACATTGTAGATTCTGCAAAAGCAGGAGCAGATGTGGTTACTTGTCCTTTAAGTGCTATTCTAGGGTTACTATCACATCCGCTTACAGATATAGGTTTGGAAAAGTTCTTGGAAGATCACCGCAAAGCCGCAAAAGCATAATCGTACTTACTGTAAAAAATTAGCAAAAAGGTACAATAGGCGTGTTTCTGTTGTACCTTTTTTTGTTTCTTGGGTTACTATTTTTTATTTTGAACCATGATTTAAGTTTGGTAATTAGCTAGATAAAGATAAAAATTATTATTTCTTATAAAAGAAATAACATGAAATCTTAAATGCAGTTTTGGGTAAAATAATAGAAATAATATTTTGTTTAATTTTCAAAAAAGATTCGATTTGCTGCTATGTTAGGGAAAATAAGCAAACTAATGTTAACGAACTATTGAGGGCTTAAACAACTTCTATGTATGCTTTGCTTATTAATCTGTTAGAATCATTTATTTTGTAGTAGTAAGATAAAAATTTATTTTACTTTTGCGCCTCAAATTTAGGTCGCATTATATCTAGAGTGTTAATAGGTCAAGTATGCTGTTGCGTAGTCATTCTCCAACAAACCTTACGCTTGTTGATGGCTTGAAGTGATTGTATATTGTTTTGAAGCGAAAATTGATTGCCGAAATCATGAATCAAAATTCCAAAGCATACGTCTAACTTCTTATCCTCTTGAACTGTTTGAGAAAATATATTGTTACCATACTATTCTAAACATTAGATAGAACTGCATGAGACAGCTGAAGATTACAAAGTCAATTACCAATCGCGAGAGTCAATCCTTAGAAAAGTATTTACAAGAAATTGGTAAAGTGGACTTGCTTACGCCCGAAGAAGAAGTGGATTTGGCGAAGCGTATTAAGCAAGGCGACCAAGTAGCTTTGGAAAGGTTGACAAAAGCCAACTTAAGATTTGTTGTGTCCGTAGCAAAACAATACCAAAATCAAGGACTTTCTTTAAGTGATTTGATTAACGAGGGTAATCTTGGCTTAATCAAAGCCGCACAACGATTTGACGAAACGCGAGGTTTTAAGTTTATTTCTTATGCTGTTTGGTGGATTCGCCAGTCTATTTTGCAAGCATTGGCAGAACAATCTAGGATTGTTCGTTTGCCTTTGAATAAGGTCGGCTCGTTGAATAAAATTAATAAAGCTTTCTCTGAGCTAGAACAAGAGTATGAACGCGAGCCTTCCCCAGATGAATTAGCGGAGATGCTGCACATTCCAACAGAAGAAGTGGAAACGACTTTAGGTGTGGCTGCTCGTCACGTTTCTATGGATGCACCTTTTGTGGATGGTGAGGACAACTCCTTGCTGGATGTACTAGAAAATAGTACCACGCCAAGAACAGATCAAGAACTCGAATACAATGAATCACTGCGTAGAGAAATTGAACGTTCTTTAAGCACCTTGACAGACCGTCAATGCGATGTAATTAAGTTGTATTTTGGAATTGGTGTAGAGCATCCTATGTCACTAGAGGATATAGGAGATAAGTTTGGGTTAACTCGTGAGCGTGTTCGTCAGATTAAAGATAAGGCAATCAATAAGTTACGATCTGCTAACCGCAGCAAACTTTTGAAAGGGTATCTTGGTGGCTAAAACGGCTTTGCTACACAACTTAGCAATTCCGTCATAAAAACGGATTTTAATGTTTTTTACATAATAAAAGCTAATTGACGATGAAACTAATGAAGGTAGTGTCAGTCTTTTTATTTATACTTGTTACAGGAACTGCTTTTGGACAATCCGAGCAAAATATTTGGAAAACCTTAGCCAAGATTACTTATAAAAAGCAGTATGACGAAATGATGGGCTTTAAGGTAGATATTCCTGTTTTTAGTGAAGACATCAAAAAATGGCAGGCAAACAGGTGGAAGTAAAAGGGTATATTGTGCCAGTGGAGGGTTACAAAAGCCATACAGAATTTATATTTTCTGCCTTTCCATACAATATGTGTTTCTTCTGTGGTGGTGCAGGTGCTGAAACCGTGATGGAAGTTCACACCAAGTCCCCTGTAAAATACACAGCAGAGCCCATTATCATCAGAGGCAAACTGGAATTGAATGACAGAGATGTAAATAATTTGATGTTTTCTTTGAGAGATGCGGAGTTGGTAAAAGTAGCTAATTAAGTGTACTTATTTTGCAGGTAAACTTATTCGTAGTTACTTTTTTTGAGAAAACTTGCATAAGGTAGAATTTAATACCAGAAGCTGGTTTTCAATTTAATTTGTAATTTATTGTTTAGTGAACCAGTAATTTCGTAACATTTTCACTCCATTGCTAAACAAAAATAATACCTCATGTCACTGAGCATCAACGATCATTTAATCATTGAAGAAGCGAGAAGCAGAGGCTATACGGTAGAAATTATATCTGAAAGTCATCCATTGACCAAAATATCGAAAGGTGAACAGTTTGTGTTGTTCAGAAAGATGTTGATTTGGACAACTAAAGGTATTTTCAAATATATTGCAGAGAACAAGAATCTTTCTTACGTCGTCTTAGACCATTTAGGATTTTCTGTTCCAAAGACTCAAACTGTAAAAACGAAGCAGCGGCATTGGTCGCCGCTGAAAAATAGGCTACCCATTAGTGGTAAAACCAAATGATGCTTTAGGTGCGAAAGGAGTATCCATCTTGTTTGAAAAAACGAAGAAGCCTTCCGAGCCGCTTACCAAGACGCACATGAGGTGAATTATACAGAAGTGCTAGTGCAGCAATTTTTCAAGGGAAAGGATTATCGTGTTTTTTTGCTTCAAAAAAAAGTGGTTGCTGTTGCCTATCGCGTTCCTGCTAGAGTGTTTGGAGATGGTAAAAACACTATTCAGGCTCTTATTGAGCAAGAAAATAAAAATCCACTGCGAGGTGGAAAAGGTCGTGACAATGTGCTTGTAAAAATTTTGGTGGACGAAGATATACTGGCGCACTTGGCACGACAGCAACTAACGCTGTCTAGCATTCCTGCGCATGGACAAGAAATATTGCTTCGAGAAATAGGAAGCGCCAGCACAGGTGGCGAAAGTATTGACCTAACCGATGAACTGCCAATAGAGAATCAACAACTTTTTGAACGCATGGCAGAACTTCTTGATGCTGCGGTCATAGGGCTAGATATCCGATGTGACGATATCACTAAGCCGTTGACAGATAAAGATTATTGCGTCATCGAAATCAACCATTCTCCTGGATTTTCTATACATCATTTCCCCTCTCAAGGTAAGCCGCGTAACGTCGCTAAAATGGTGGTGGACTTGCTACCATTTTGAGGAAGACTTGTGAAAGTAAATCTTGGCACTTAGTAAAGATTAAAGATGGGATAAATCAAGTCTATCCCATCTTTTGAAAGGTATGTTACTAAACCATTTCTTCTGGTCGCACCCACTCATCGAATTGTGATGCAGTGAGATAGCCCAATTCCAGTGCAGCCTGTTTCAAGGTTTTATCCTCGGCGTAGGCTTTCTTTGCAATACTTGCTGCTTTGTCGTATCCAATCTTTGTGTTTAGGGCAGTGACCAACATCAAAGAATTATTTAATAGTTCTGTAATGCGATTGTAATTAGGCGTTATGCCGATTGCACAGTTTTCATTGAAACTGAAGCAGGCATCACCAATCAAACGAGCAGACATCAAGAAATTAAAAATAATCATTGGTTTAAACACGTTCAATTCGAAGTGTCCTGTCATGCCACCTATGTTAATTGCTACATCATTACCGATGACTTGTGCCATAGCCATTGTCAAGGCTTCTGATTGGGTTGGGTTTACTTTGCCTGGCATAATAGAAGAACCTGGCTCATTGGCAGGAATAATCAATTCACCGATGCCACTTCTAGGACCCGAAGCTAACATGCGAATATCGTTGCCAATTTTCATTAAACTACAAGCTACTGTTTTTAGCGCACCGTGTGCTTCCACTAGTGCATCATGCGATGCTAAGGCTTCAAACTTATTTTCAGCGCTCACAAAAGGTAATCCTGTAAGTGAAGCAATGTTGGTAGCCACCTTTTCCGCATAACCCTTTGGTGCATTTAGCCCTGTGCCTACAGCCGTTCCGCCCAAAGCAAGTTCAGCAAGGTGCGTCAAAGTGTGCTTAATAGCGCGAATGCCATGCTCCAATTGGGAAACATATCCGCTCAATTCCTGTCCAAGTGTCACGGGGGTCGCATCCATAAAGTGTGTGCGCCCAATCTTGACGACTTCCATGTAAGCTGCTGATTTCATGCGTAGAGTGTCGCTCAACGCCTCTAAACCAGGTATAGTTAATTCGATGAGGGTTTTGTAAGCGGCAATGTGCATAGCAGTTGGGAAAGTGTCGTTGGAAGATTGCGACATATTCACATCATCGTTAGGGTGTAGAATTTTTGACGCATCCAAAAGACTTCCTCCATGCAGCACATGGGCGCGATTAGCAATCACTTCATTAAGGTTCATGTTGGTTTGCGTACCAGAACCCGTTTGCCAAACTACTAGTGGGAACTGATCGTCTAGCTGTCCTTCCGCAATTTCGTCACAAACTTGTGCGATTAGCGCATATTTTTCTGCGGACAAAATACCTAATTCCTGATTGGTTTGTGCGGCTGCTTTTTTTAATACTGCAAAGGCGCGAATCAACTCTATTGGCATCAAATGACCGCCTATTTTGAAGTTCTCCTTCGAGCGTTGTGTCTGCGCTGCCCAATACTTGTCCGCTGGCACTTCTATGTAGCCAATGCTATCTTTTTCTGTTCTAAAATTCATAGCCATATATGGTGTTTTTTAATTTGTTTTTAACGTAAAGCGATGGATTATTCGGTGCTTTTCAAAGTACAAAAACCTAGTTGATACCTGTTACACAACGCTACCATCTTTAACGCTTAATTTTCCTTTTCACAAAATACAATAAAATCTGTATTCAAAGGGTGAAGTTCGGCTTTGAGTAGGTCAAACAATTGTTTGCCATACTTAGGATAAAAACTCATAAAATTGTCGTGGCGTTCTTGCAAACCGTTACTAGGGAAGAATTTTTCCCGCAAGGTTCTAATTTGATTAACGCTTGTTTCCTGACGACTTTTCTCTGCTTTGAGTAGTTTTCCTTCCAGCACACCAATGGCATTCAGGGCTTTAGCCTGTTCTGCTAATACTGCTTTTTTCAAGGTAGGGTCAACATCGTTAGCTTTTTGCACAATATCCTCAAAAAGGAGTTGTACTTTCATTTTTCGTGATTCAAACTCAACTCACTTTCTGCATTGTCTTTAAGAAAACGTTTGATGAGGTGCTCTGTCGCCTCAAATAAATCTGGCATTTGCAGTCCAAGTTTTTCCAAGCGTTTGAGGCTTCCACTATCCACCAACATAGCAGAATTGCGGCGAATAAGCATGGGGAAATTTACTCCCAATTGTTCAAATTGCTTCTGTCGTTCCTGCCAATACGCTAATTCACCACCGCCGCCAATGTAAGCGAGATTCGGAAGAATGATCTCTTGATAAACTGGACGCATCACTACGTTGGGGCTAAATCGCTCGGGATAGGTTTCAATTTCAGTATTCATTTCGGATGCGGTGAATACTAAATCAGTACCTAATACTTTAAACGTATTATCTTCTTGCACAATTCTATTACGCAACTGTTCCATCATATAAAAAAAATTGATGGCTCTAGGCATAGCTTGCGAGGCAAATCCCAATTTATTTAATGCTTGTTGGGTGGCTTCGACAACGGGTTGAGCAGTTTGTTCAAACACTTCTTGTTTGATGTATGGAATGAAAAGGCGTTTTAAAGCAGGCTCATTCATATTGAATACCACCAACCCATATTGTTTAAATAGCTCATTTACAAAATATTGTATGGCTGTTCCATAGTGCGTGTAAGTAGTTACTGCTTGATGCATCAGGTTGAAGAGTTGCTGGGCGTTTTCACTTTCGCCCAAAATACCTTTCAATTCTTCTAGCACTGGTAGTAAAGAAGTGGTTTTCATCATGCCTACCGCGCCTTGTTCGTCATTTTTCCATTCAATACGCTTACCGAATAGATGTAAGTGATTAATTTCATCAAAGTCGTGGTCTTCGCTCCCCATCACAAAAACGGGTACTACATGATAATCAGGATAATGCTGATTAATCAATTCCGCTAGATTGATGACAGAAATGATTTTATAGATAAAGTAAAGTGGACCAGTAAAGAGACTTGGTTGATGTGCAGTCACCACTGTAAAAGTAGTAGGATGTGCAAGTTTTTCTATCTGCGCTTGCACCAAAGGGCTACTCGGGAACTGCTGATACTGATCGTGAAGGACTTTCACTAATACCTCGCGGTTGATAAGTTCTTTACTTTTATCTTGAAATACTTGGGCAAAAGTCTGAAGATTTACTTCGTATTTGTAAAAGGGACGAAGGGTTGGGTATTTTAGTGCATAAGCACGGTCGCGGTCGGCAAATTGAGGTACATCCTCAAAAGGAAATTTTAAAATTTGCATGAATAAGGTTGTATTTTCTGTGTGTATCAGCAATAGTCGTCATACATTGGATAGTTGGTGGTTCAATGTGTTACTCAAGAGTTTCACTTGGTTCTTTTCAACAAAACATAGCGCGATAAAGATTTATGGGTGTTTAAAAAAAGTCAATTTGAAGACTTTTCGATAACAACAGCAATTTTTGTTTCGTTTTTTGCATCTTTGTAGTGCCAGTTCAATAGACGAGTGTCCGAATTTGTGTCAAAGAAAAACAACATTTGACTAATTTTAACACTATGCTAAAAAAGAAGGTAGTTCGTAGTTGTTAAAGTATAGCATACTACTCAAATAATTTACTAATAATACGTTACATCATGCGTCTTGTCAATTCATTCATATTGAGTTTAGTGGTTTTTGTCATGGCGTGTCACGCTGATGAAAAAAATAGTGACACTACATCAGAAAATACAAATCAAGTGGTGAAGAATTACCCTATTCCGAAATTTGATAGAGATTCTGCCTTTGCGTTTGTGGCAGCACAGGTTGCATTTGGTCCAAGAGTGCCTAATACACCTGCCCATCAGCAAGGGAAAATATGGATTGTCAATCAACTCCAAGCATTTGGCGCAGAAGTAATTGAACAAAACTTTGAGGCAAAAGCCTACACGGGCACTATGCTCAAGGGTACAAATATTATTGGGCAATACAATCCTCAAAGCAGCAAAAGAATTATTTTAGCAGCACATTGGGATACTAGACACGTCTCTGACCACGACCCAGACCCGAGTAAGCATACACAACCCGTTTTGGGGGCAGATGATGGAGCAAGCGGCGTTGGGATACTACTAGAAATCGCTAGACAACTTAATCAAAACCCAACAGATTTAGGGATTGACATTATCTTTTTTGATTTGGAAGACTACGGTGATGGTGGTGATAATGGCGATTATACTTCTTGGTGTTTAGGTTCACAGTATTGGGCAAAAAATCTACATCGCACCGGGTACAAAGCGGATTATGGTATTTTATTGGATATGGTGGGAGCCTCTGGAGCTAGATTTACCAAAGAGCAACTTTCTATGCAATTTGCACCGCAAGTGATGAATAAAGTTTGGCAATTGGCACAAAGTATGGGATACGGTAACTTCTTCGTCAATGAATCCACTAGAGAACTTATTGACGACCACTTGTTTGTCAATCAAATTGCGAAGATACCCATGATTGATATTATTAATCGCCCCATAGATACCGAAACGCTTTTTGTTAGACATTGGCATACTACGGAAGATACACTTGACAAAATTGACCCTCGAACGCTCAGAGCAGTAGGGCAAGTATTACTGGCAGTGATTTACAGAGAAGCTAGTGGCACCATTTGACAACTGGCGTTATGCGATTTGATGTTTGTTTGTGTTAAGTTTAGTGCTTGTCCAAAATTGATTGCTTCTTTTGGGCAAGCAAAGTAGGGTCTTTAAGCCATGAGCTACATTAAAGCCTTGTCCTGTGATTGTCATACCTACAAACTGCTCAAAAAGATGGACGATTAAAAATCAAATAATCTCAAGATACCGTTTCAGTTCCCAATCACTCACCTGTCGCTCGTACTGTCTCCATTCCCAAGCTCTAGTTTGGGTAAAGTGAGAAACAAAGGTTTCTCCGAATAAAGTATTGGCTATTTCCGACTGTTCCATAATTTGTAAGGCTGTTAATAAGTTTTGAGCTAATTTTGGTGCGTTGGTATCCGTATATCCATTGCCTTGAACTGGCGCAGATATTAGAGGAAGTTGGTGTTCAATCCCATACAAACCAGCAGCCAAATACGCAGCAACCGCCAAATAAGGATTAGCATCTGCCCCAGAAGTACGACCTTCTATGCGCGTAGTATTAGGAGTGTGGTGAATAATTCTAAAAGCAGTCGTTCTGTTTTCAACTCCCCAAGTGAGGGTGGCAGGTGCCCAGTCGCCTCCTGCCAAGCGTTTGTAGCTATTAATTGTAGGAGCAAGCATCGGGAGAATGTGTGGTAAGCAATAAAGTTGTCCAGCGAGGTAGTGTTTCATTAGGTCACTCATACCACCTTGCTCGGGTTGATAAAACAGATTTTGAGTTTGTGGGATGTCCCAAAGACTTTGGTGAATATGACCTCCACATCCTGGCAGAGCGGCGTTCCACTTTGCCATAAAACTTGCCATCACCTGATGCCGATAAGCAATCTCTTTGACTGACTGCTTAAACAAAATAGCTTTGTCTGCTGCATTTACCGCCGTATCGTGCAGAATAGCACCTTCCATCACCCCATTTCCAGTTTCTGTATGCAATCCTTCCAAGGGAATACCGAAGGCTTCGAGTTGTTTGAAAATAGCGTTAAAATAATCTTGATGTAAGGACAAGCGCAGCAAGGAGTAGCCAAACATACCTGGCGTGAGTGGTTGAAGTTGAACGTACTGCTTATCTGCTAAACTTTGTGGGCTTTCCTTGAAATTGAACCATTCGTATTCGCAAGCAAATTGTGGTGAAAATCCCATCGCAAGGCAACGCGCTTGTGTTTTTAATAACAGCGTTCTTGGACAGAGCTGTGAAGCATTCGCATCTTGGCTGAAATCACCTAGAAAAAAAGGGACGTGTCCATCCCATGGAATTGTCCTAAAGGTATTCAAATCCAAACGGGCAAAAGCATCAGGATAACCGCTGTGCCAGCCTGTATAAGTGGTATTGTTGTAGCAGGCATCGTTCATATCCCAGCCAAAAATTACATCACAAAAGCCTAAGCCTTGCGTTAGCCCTTTTAGAAATTTGCCTTTATGAATCATTTTCCCCCTCAAAACACCATCTATGTCTGGTATAGCAAATTTGATATGTTGATGTGGGCTTTGCTCTATTAATTTGGTAATCGCTTGCTCATTTTCGCTCATAACTAACCACGTTTGCTTATAGAATTATTTTATTCAAAAGCCTTTTTAACAGATGCTTTCATTTTTTCTAAGCCTGTTTTTGCTACCGTTTTAGCATCTTGTTTCCAATATGCTGGATTGAAAAGTTCTAAGGAAAGTACAGTTGTGCCTTGGGTTTTGTATAAATCTTTTAGAATATCCGCAATTGGGGCTACTCCATCGCCAGGATATACTCGGTCTTTATCTGCAATTTTTTCTTGCCCGGGTTCGGCAGGGTAATCGTTGAGGTGAAAAATATCAATAGCGGTGCCTTTCAGCAATTTCAAGCCATCTATGTCCGAACCGCCTTTGTGAAGGTGATAAACGTCTGGAAGAATTTTTGTATTTGGGTGTCCTGCTTCGGCAGCTACAAAAAGCACTTGGCTTAGGCGGCTCAAATTTTGGGAAAATCCCCAAACTTCAAGTTGTGGAGTAACGCCCATTTGTTCTCCCAACACCTGCAACGCCCTAAATCGTTCGGCGGCTTTGTATAAATCGAGACCTG
>JAAUTG010000141.1 GCA_012031785.1 Saprospiraceae bacterium
CGGGGTATTTCCCAAGAAAAGACTCCCTTACTATTTGGGTTTTTTTGAATATTTACACAATATTAGAAAACGAGGTCAAGTCGCCCTTTCTGCTTTAGTCAGCCTTTTAGTAGCAACTTGAAATCATAATTGAGCCATAAAAAATTACCATCTCCCAATCTAATCAACTCACAAGAAACCCTTCAGTTCCATCAAATGGGCGACTTCAAAGGTGGGTTTTTCGGGAATATTTTGCTGTTCAGGATTATAAAAAACGGCATCTAATTGAACATTCATTGCGCCTTTAATGTCCGCTTCGTAGCTATCTCCAATCATCAGGCTATGCTGGAGCGAGGCTGCGCTGACTCGCAGGGCATGTTCAAAAATAGCACTATCGGGCTTTCGGGCGTTGGCGGTTTCGTTAGTGGTGATGGATTCAAAAAAGTGCTCGATAGCTGCACTTTTCATCTTTTTGATTTGTACTTCGTACCAACCATTGCTGATGATGTGAAGTTGATAGTGAGGTTGTAAGTATTCCAAAATGGTCAATGCGCCATCAATAAGTTGGCTTTTTTGTGGCAAAAGCTCTAAGAAAGCGTCGTTGATAGTGATGCCAAGGGTTTCCTCAATCGAAATGCCCAAGCCAGCAAAGGCAGCTTGAAAGCGTTTTCTTCGGACTTCCTCTGCGGGGATAACTTTGCTTTCCAACAAAGCCCAATAATGTCGGTTCGCAATTGTGAATTGTGCGTAAAAATCAGATACCTCGCCTACGCCCAGTTGAGCAAAGTCAAATGCCGAATAAAGTTCTTCAATACAGGTTTTGGCATTGCTCTCAAAATCCCAAAGGGTGTGGTCGAGGTCAAAAAAAAGATGCTGGTATTTCATAACAGTAGTGTTGCAGTGCGAAGGTAGGTATTTTTGGGAAGGATAAACTGCTCTCCATTAAATAAAAAAGACAATCAAGCAAGAGGAGGATCTTTGGGAGGCAGTTTTTAGGGAATGAATAGTAAAGAAATTAATAATTTGCTTTTACAACTCATTTCTGATCAAGGTCAAACGATAAATTCGCAAGTCATTGCTAAACGCAGGGTAATTACTCTTTTCGCAACAACAGTGCCATATAAAAACCGTCGAATCCTGCTTCTTGCGGCAGAATAGCTCTTTCGGTGAGGAGTTCAAAACGGTTGCTAGTGTGTTCGAGAAATTGTGCTATTTGTTGCTGATTTTCAGAGGGTAGTACACTACAAGTGGCATAAACCATTTTACCCCCAGGTTTCAACATCAAGCTGTAGCGGCTCAAAATGTCCTGCTGGGTGGTTTTGACACGCTCCATAAATTCAGGTGTGAGTTTCCATTTGGCGTCGGGATTGCGTTTCAGCACACCCAAGCCCGAACAAGGTACATCGAGTAACAACCTATCCGCACTTTCGTGCAAGCGTTTGATAGTTTTGGCAGAAGTGATGGGGCGACGATCAATAATATGCACACCAGCGCGTTTGGCGCGTTTGGAAAGTTCTTCCAATTTCCAAGCTTCTGTGTCCAAAGCAATAACGCTGCCTTTGTTTTGCAATAAATCGGCAATGTGCAAAGTTTTTCCGCCCGCACCTGCGCAAGCATCCACCACGCGCTGCCCTGGCTGCAAATCCAGCAAAGGCGCTACCAATTGGGAAGAAGCATCTTGCACTTCAAACCAACCCGCTTGAAAGGCTTTGCTTTGAAATACATTTTTTCGACTGCTCAACACCAAGCCAACCGTGCCAACTAAAGTGGTTTCAATACCTTCTAACTGCAATTTCGCCTGCAATTCGGAGCGACTAATTTTTAAAGTATTGGTTCTAAGCACCACAGAGGCAGGTAAGTTGAGCGCGTGCAGTGTAGCTCCCCAATCTTCTCCCAATTCTGTTTGCCCCAATTCGTCCAGCCAATCTGGAATAGAATGGCGCACAGCGCGAACAGGGGTACAGCGCGTTTCCAAGTCGCTCCAATGCTGTGCTGCCAAGGATTTCCAGACTTCTAAATTAGGAAGTTCAAGTCCTTGTCGAAGCAACTGCAAACCTAGCAACTGCCACCAATCTGTCGTTGAAGTAATTGGTTTTTCATAGACGCACTGCAACCAACGGAAATGCCGCACAATGTCGTAGGTATGCTCTGCAATGAAAGCACGGTCGCGCGCTCCCCATTTTGAATTAGAGCGCAACTTTTTTTCTAATACTTTGTCCGCGTATTGCTGTTCCTCAAAAATCTCAATAAGACACGCTACTACCGCTTCACACAACACCTGATGAATCCGCATGAAAGAAAATTAATTAAACCTCAAAAGTTAATATTTGGTTATTTGATAGTTACTGGTATTATATTCTAATTAGGTAGTTTTTAAAAAAGCTAATTTGGCGTAATACCTCAAAACGAACTTCGCTACCTCCTGACAAGTAACCAGTCATTTACCTCAATTCAAGACTTCAATCTCAAATCCAGCCTCTTCTATTGCTTCCACCACTGCACTGACGGTTGTATTGCCTTTTACGGTTAATATTTTATCTGGATGCGCTGTATCCACTATCCAGGATTCAATTCCATTGACTTCGTTGATAAATCCAGTAACCGCTTTCACGCAGTTGCCACAGTTGATGTTAGTTTTAAATATCAATTGCTCCATATTGTTGTTGTTTTTGGGTTTGAACATTTCAAGGCTTGATATAGTTGAGGGAAGAGTAATTGCGTTCAGCAGAACGCGCTAAGGATTTACTTTTCAAGCGATAAAGAAGTATGAAACAACTAGGATGGCTCTTGGCGAACGTTTGCCTTACCTATGGCAGCATGGCGCAAATTGTAGTTTCGGGGCGAGTGGTAGAAGCTCAAAGTGGAGAAGTCCTAGTCGCAGCTTCGGTGGCTGTGGTTGCCCAGAATGAAGGCACCGCCACCGATGCAAATGGCGAATTTACGCTTACGTTGTCTCAAGCAGACACCTTGGTTTTTTCTTTTCTCGGCTACGAAACCCAACGACGCTTCGTTAGCGAATCTAGCAATTACCTCATCGAACTAACTCCACAAGCCACTGTTTACGAGCCTTTGCTTGTGCAAGCGCAAAGACTTGGAACAAGCTACACTTCGCCGAATATTGCCAACATCAGTGCCGCTGCCTTGCAACTGGACAATCAAACCAGTTTGGCACCAGTTCTCAATCGCGTGGCTGGCGTTTTTGATGCATACTGGTACGTTCAGCACCAACCGAATTACGATTCGAGGCATCGGCAACCGTTCTCCTTTTGGAACAAACAAAATTCGCGCCTATTGGAATGATATTCCACTCACCAATGGCGTGGGAGAAACCGCTTTGGAAGATATGGACTGGGAAGTGTTTGATGAGGTTGATGTGTTGAGAGGTCCGACTTCCGGTCTATATGGTGCTGGACTGGGTGGACTTATTCACTTAAAAACCAACGCTCCTCCCAGCAACCAGTGGACAGTTTCCAACACCAGTGGCTCTTTTGGGTTGCAGCGCAACACCACCAAACTACAAATGAAGGCTAATGACCAGTTTCATCTTACTCTTGGTTTGAACCGAACGCATAGCGATGGCTACAGAGCCAATAATGAGTACGACCGTTTAGGAATTTATGGAGAAGGAATTCTTAATTTTTCCAAAGTTCGTTTATCTAGCATTATCAATTACGTTGATTTAAAGGCGTTTATCCCAAGTTCCCTCAATTTCTCGGACTATCAGAACGAACCACAAAAGCAGCTTTTATTTGGGCAAATGTCAAAGGATTTGAAGACTATCAAAGGACTTTGGTAGGAGTAACGGCTGAATTTACTATCAAGCCCTCGTTAAAAAATACCAGTAGCCTTTTTGGAAACTACTACTTGAGCTATGAATCGCGCCCTTTCAATATTTTAGTGGATACCAGCCAGTTATCTGGTGCGCGCACCACTTTTGAGTGGAATCCGAACACCAAATTTCAAATTAAACTCGGTAGTGAAGCCTTTGTGGAAAACTACCACTGGCAAACTTATGTTACAAACAACGGTATTCAAGGCAACCTATTAAGTAACAACCAAGAAAATCGAAGCCAAGTAAATGTATTTGCGCAAAGTATCCTACAACTTTCTAGCCATTGGTCATTTCAAGCTGGACTGAGCTACAACTACACGCGCTATCGCCTAGAAGACCAGTTTCTACAAGATTCCGTTGACCGCTCAGGCGATTACAGCTTTGAACCCATTTTATCTCCTTATTTATCCACAACCTATACCCTTCATCACCGTAATAACACCTACAAATGGTATGGAATATGGAGCTATGGTTTTTCTTCTCCTACGCTAGAGGAAACTCTTACCCCTTCTGGTGCAATTAATCCTGACATTCAGCCAGAGCGCGGCTGGAATTACGAGTTGGGAACAAGCGGCAATACTAAATATTTTACTTGGCGTTTGGCAGTTTACACCATGCGTATCCGCGATTTGTTGGTCGCTCGCCGAACCGATTTTGACCAATTCATAGGTATCAACGCAGGAAAAACCACCCACAATGGATTAGAACTGGAACTCAAAGCTAATCTTTCTTGGAAAAACAGCACCTTCCAGCCTTTTGTAAGTTACACTTATTCGGATTATGTGTTCAATGATTTTCAAGATGGCAACAATGATTACTCGGGTAACGCACTCACTGGTACGCCGCCCCATTTGCTAACGAGCGGTTTAATTTGGGCTTGGAAAGGCATCTATGGGAACATCAATTATCAATTTGTAGATGCTATGCCTATTCGAGACGATAACAGCCTTTATTCAGAGGCTTACGACTTGTTGAATGCGCGTTTAGGGTACAGCACTTTTATCAATAAGCACTGGGGCATAGAAATTTTTGCTGGTGTCAACAACATTTGGAATGAAAAGTATTCGTCCATGCTCCTCATTAATGCCAATAGCACCGGCGCTGCTCAACCTCGATACTATTATCCTGGACTACCTATCAATTATTATGGTAGCCTAAAAGTGCTTTATCGTTGGTAGTTTACATTAAGAGGGAGGCGTTAATTTAGACGATAAAATGAATGTTTTACTTACTACTTGTTGATAAGAAAAATGTGGTACGTACTGTGTTGGACTTCCAGTTATAAGCTAAAAATGTATGTAGATTTTCAATACGCATCCAAAAACAGTAAACAACCAACTGTAATCACTTATGGTAATGCGAAAAAAGCTAAATTGCTTGCAACAAATTGGGGAAATACACGTAAAATACAATAAAACTAACTGGTATTAAGTAATTTGTCAACTTTTAATACTTGATTTGTGAATCCGATTAAATCTTACAAGACAATGAGGCTAACTTTTTTATTATTATTGTCCCTCTTTATTGGAAATGCCTTTGGGCAAGGTAATTTCGTAGCTGCCAACATCACCACTCGGCAAGGAGAAACTGTATCAGGAGAAATTGATTATCAAGAATGGATTGTGAATCCGAAAACCATTCGTTTCCGCAAAAATGAGGGTAGTGCAGTTCAAACTTTCAAACCAATTGATTTAAAAAGTTTTACGATTGCTCAAAACCAAGAGCAGTATGTAGCAAGCGAAGTCTATGTAAATTATGAGCCTGTGAATGGTTCAATAGATGGTTACACAAGGTCCAGAGAAATTAAAACTTTTGAAACAGGGACAGATTTTACCAAAATTGATTTGGTAAAGGATACTATTTTTTGCAAGTATTAGTGACAGGAAAATTAAACCTATACTCGCTCTTTGATGAGTTTGGGAAGCAACATTTTTCGTACAGTTAGCAGAGGAAGCAATTGAAGAACTCATTTATCGGGTACTCAAAGAAGAACTTGATCCTTTTAGACCAGGCAGACCAAGAGAAATAAAAATTTTAGATTACATCACTCAACTCGAAAAATTGATGCAAGATTGCCCTGACGCTCAAAAGGGACTAAGGCAGTTGACGTATTCTTATGCCATAATGACAAAAGTAGTGGAGTATAACATTTGCCAAAATGCGTTAGCTTACACTAAAAAAAGCAGCAAAGCAAAAAAAGCAGTAACCATAGGTATAGGGGCTGCGTTACCAATATTTAGATTTGAAAATACCTTCCACAAGCACAATGCCACCCAGTTAGGTGAATTAGTACCCACATTTGGTATCGGACTAGATTTAGGGATTATCAGAACTAAGGGACGTGCAAGTTTTCAAATCGAAACCAACTATTCACAAGTCAATATCTTACATACGTTTACACCTAATTTATTCGATTTAGCTGATATTTACGAACAAGAAGTTACCCTAAAAGGGCTGCGCAATACCATTGCACTCAAGTACAATCTTAGCCAACAAAAGACAATGCCATACTTGTTTGGCGGAATTGGGCTTACCAGTAATTTTGAACAGAAACACATTTTGAGGAGAATTGAAGACGACAGTTCAGTACCTTTTGTTATAGATACACAAGGTTTGGCACTACCCAAGTCAGACTTGTTTGCACTTGGAGGCGTTGGACTAATCAGTAAAAATTATTTTGTGGAATTGCGATATGAGATTGGCAGCGATCTTAACAGCAAAACCGATCAATCTCTCTACAATAATCGAATTACTTTAATGGCTGGTTACAGATTACCATTCGGTAAATACAAATAAATTTCTTCTAACAACTCCGAAGATTTTTAGTAAACATTGCACAAGCACTAAAATTGGACGATTTTGAAAGGCAAAATAAGATTTCTGAACAGCAGATCCAGTACGTCCTACAATTTATGACTTGACCTTTTAAAATCTTCGGAGTTTTCTTTAGTGATAAGAGCTGCTCTACTGCCTGGTCAGTGTTAATCTTTCGTTATTAATGGGTTGGAGATAAACTAAACAGGTTTGATATGCTATTTTTGTGGTAGATTAGTTGATTCAGCTTTGTGCAACTGCGTTTGGAACACAAAAGTTCAATCAAAAAAACTAAATTTTAGCAACTATGAGAGTAAAAAAATAGTTTTCTTTTTTTTTCTTTTTTTTTTCTTCTGCGTCTCAATATTAACCGCGCAAAAGTCAGTGGCAGTATGGTCGTACCAAGTAAAGAAAATTAGTGCCACAGAATATGACCTAGTTTTTGTAGCGGACATGGAAAATGGCTGGTATATTTATTCACAGTTTATCGGAGATGAAGGACCTATTCCGACTTCCTTTCAGTACGATTTAAACAATAACGTACAACTTGTAGGGAAATCTAAGGAGGCAGGCTACAAAAAAGAAGGTTTTGATGAAATTTTTGGTATGAATTTGATTAAATTTGGCAAAGAAGTTACTTTTACCCAACGCATTAAAGTAAGTACAAATGTGAAAGAAGTGGTAGGTAATTTGACGTACATGACTTGCAATGATGAGCAATGTTTACCACCCACTGAAGTGCCTTTCAGTTTTATACTCAAGTAACTAACCGTATCACAGAATAGCTCCAGAAAGAACCAAGTAAAAAAATATTCAGTTATGAATGCCATTAAATTTATCATTTTAGGTGGTTTGCTTGTTTTTTCAGGGTTAGCTTCTAGCCAAATTATTGATCCTGTCAAGTGGTCTTGGGAAAGCAAGGTACTTTCAGACAGTACCTATGAGCTTATTTTTACAGCAGACATAGAAAATGGTTGGACTTTATACTCACAATTCACAGCAGACAATGGACCTATACCAACCAATTTTCAATTCACAGAAGGTGCCACTATCAGCGTGTAGGGCAAATGGAAGAGGAAGGTGAAAAAAAAGAAGGTATTGACCCCGTTTTTGATGTGAATGTTATCAAATTTGTGAAAGGAAAAGCCTACTTCCGACAAGTAATTAAGGTATTGGATAAAACGCTACCAGTGGAAGGTTACTTGACGTTTATGACCTGCGACGACCATCAGTGCCTTCCACCCAAAGATGTAGAATTTAATTTTACCTTCTCTGAAATGGCTGTTGCACCTGTTTCGGCTAACACGGATTTAGCTAACTATCCATTGAGCCATATTTCAATAGAAAAGACACAAATTGATTTTGATTGTGGTGACCCATCAGCAACGACTGCAACTGCATCAAGTTGGTGGTGGATTTTTGTACTTGGTTTTGGTGGTGGCTTGTTGGCATTACTCACGCCTTGCGTGTTTCCTATGCTTCCTTTGACCGTCGGCTACTTCACCAAAAATAGTGCTACCCAAGCGCAGGGTCTGCGCAATGCGTTGATTTATGGGTTGTCTATCATTGTAATTTATGTAACATTAGGACTATTGATTACAGGCGTTTTCGGCGCAGATGCCCTGAATTTACTTTCCACTAACGCTTGGTTTAATATATTTTTCGGTGTGCTATTCATTGTTTTCGCGCTCTCCTTTTTTGGATTATTTGAACTAAATTTGCCGAGTTCTTGGGCAAATCAAAGCGATAACTTATCCCGAAAAGGTGGCTTGGTAGGTATTTTTTTCATGGCTTTTACCTTGTCTTTAGTTTCATTTTCCTGCACTGGTCCCATTATTGGCACTCTATTGGTAGAAACGGCTACTGGCGATGGTCCGACCATTTTAGGCAGAATACCATTAGGTCCTTTGATGGGTATGTTGGGCTTTTCTACGGCTTTAGCTTTGCCTTTCGCCCTATTTGCCGCCTTCCCAAGTTGGTTAAAATCCCTTCCCAAATCGGGTGGCTGGATGAGTGATGTAAAAGTAACACTCGGCTTTTTGGAGATGGCTTTGGCGTTGAAGTTCCTTTCTACTGCTGACCTTACCGAAGGCTGGAAATTTTTACCTTATGAGGCTTTTTTGGCAGTATGGATTATTTGCGCACTTGGCTTGGCACTATATTTCTTAGGATTCCTGAAATTTCCAGTCAATTATGATAAACCACAACGTACTCCCGCAAAATCGGGCTTGGGTTTGGCATCTTTGGCTTTGTTGGCTTATCTTTCAATGGGCTTTCAATACAGCGATGTTTCAAAAACATTCGTCACTCCTTCGCTTTTGAGTGGAATTGCCCCACCAGCAGGACACAGCTATATTTATCCAAATGATTGCCCTTTGAATTTAAACTGTTTTAAGGACTATGAAAAAGGAGTAGCTCATGCGCAACAATATAAAAAACCTATTTTACTTGACTTTACAGGACATGGTTGCGTAAACTGCCGAAAAATGGAAGACAACGTATGGAGCGAAGAAGGCGTTTATGAATTACTTCGAGACGAATATGTAATTATTTCCCTTTACGTGGATGACCGCGAAAAGTTAGAAACACCTTACCGCTCTGCCATTGATGGCACTACACGCCGAATGGTAGGTAACAAATGGGCAGATTTCCAGTTTCTACACTTTGGCGTACAATCTCAACCTTACTATGTGCTGTTAAGTCCTGATGGGAAAGTGCTTAATCAGCCTGTTGCTTACACGCCTAACGTGAAAGATTATACGACATTTTTAACCTGCGGTATAGAGCAATATAAAAAATAACGTAAGCAGTAGAGTTGGCTACTCGTCATTATCAACAAGTAGCCAACTGCTTAATCTCCTCCAATTAGCTACTCATTATTGATTTTATTTTCCTCCAGCAAATCTTAGCGATGAGTAGTGATAAATTATCATTTCACTTTTTTAAATCATTGATTGTTAAGTAATAAACTCGAAGTTCACTACTCGTAATTCATATCTTATCACGCATAATGGCTACACCAAAAAGTATTTTTTCTCCATCTAGGATGAAAAAAAATATAAAAAAAAATTGTACTATTTCAAATATTGAGTAGTTTTGCTGCGCAATATTTGAGTAATGATAGAAACGCTTATATCTTCAAAACGAGGGTTAAACTGCTGCTTAAATTTTTTTTAAACAGCAATCTTACTGCTTATCTCCGAAGCCTTGAAAGTGAGTTTGGAGAATCGTCTAACGCTATTCGACTGGAATTGAATAGGTTAGAACAGTCTGGTATGCTTTCTTCTTTCATGGATGGAAACAAAAAGATGTTTCAAGCCAATATTAAGCATCCTCTTTTCAATGAGATTCATAACATTGTAATGAAGCATATTGGACTGGATAAGGTCATTCAAGATGTAATTGAAAGTCTGGGGGAAGTAGATAAAGTCTATTTGGCAGGTAAATTTGCCGAGGGGCTGGACAGTGGTGTAATTGACCTTATTTTTGTAGGTAATATTGACAAGTTTTTCTTGTTGAAATTAATTAGACAAGGTAGAAAAATTAATTGACCGCAAGATAAGATATGTCATTTACACGCAACCAGAGTGGAACGAGCAAATTAAATGTAGCTTTAATCCGTCTTCCTTTATTACTTTGGACTTCGGATTTAGAATAGTAGCTTAAAGATTTTATAAATCTATGGCTTCTAAAAGATAAAGCCTACAAATCTTTAGGTTTCCGTATATCGAAAATAAATTATCTCAACCCCATTATCCTATGCTTACAACAAAATTCGTAGCCAGAAAACCTAGTAAATAGTAGTGTAAAAGTTTTTCAACAAAAAAAATAAGGACTTATGCAAATTGCAGTTGTTGGAACAGGTTATGTAGGTTTAGTGACAGGTACTTGTTTTGCAGAAACAGGAAATGACGTGATATGTGTGGATATCAACGCAGACAAAGTACAGCGTATGCAAAATGGCGAAGTGCCTATCTTTGAGCCAGGTTTAGATTTGCTTTTCGAACGCAATACTCGACAAGGGCGACTTCACTTTACTACCGACTTGGCGGAAGCCATCAAGCCCGCTCAAATCATTTTCCTTGCGTTACCTACACCTCCAGGCGAAGATGGTTCTGCAGATTTATCCTATATACTAGGTGTTGCCAATCAATTGAGCTTCCTTATTGAAGATTATAAAGTAATTGTTGATAAAAGTACCGTGCCAGTGGGTACTGCCGAGCGCGTTCATGCAGTGTTGGCGGCACATCTTTCAGAAGACTTGTTCGACGTGGTGTCCAATCCGGAGTTTTTGAGAGAAGGTGTTGCTGTGGAAGACTTCATGAAGCCAGACCGCGTGGTGGTAGGTACTAATTCCGAGCGTGCAAGAGAAATAATGCGCGAGCTATTCCAGCCTTTTGTTCGTCAAGGCAATCCAATTTATTTCATGGATGAGCGTTCTGCAGAAATGACTAAATACGCAGCCAATTCTTATTTGGCAGCGCGTATATCATTTATGAATGAAATTGCCAATCTTTGCGAGCGCGTGGGAGCTAATGTGGATATGGTGCGTATTGGTATGGGAAGCGATAGCCGAATTGGAAAGCGATTTTTGTTTCCAGGAGTAGGTTATGGGGGTAGTTGTTTCCCTAAGGATGTTCAAGCCTTGGCGAGAACAGCAGAAGACAACCAGTACGAATTTAAGATATTAAAGTCTGTAATGAACGTCAATCAAATACAGAAAACAATTTTGGTGGATAAAATAAAAGCCAAAATGGGGGCAGATTTGACGGGCAAGACTATTGCAATATGGGGTTTAGCTTTTAAACCAAACACTGATGATATTAGAGAGGCTCCAGCACTTTATATCATAGATGGTCTGCTGGAAGCTGGTGCGAATATTAAGGCTTTTGACCCAGAAGCTATGCCAAACGTGCGTAAACTCTATGGCGACAAGATTCAAATGGTCAACGAACAATACGAAGCACTAATAGAAGCAGATGCCCTTGCAATTATTACAGAATGGAGCGTGTTTAGAACGCCAAGTTTCAAGGTATTGAAGCAGTTATTAAAAGAACCTATTGTATTTGACGGTCGCAATTTGTACGAATTAGAGCGTATGGAAGAACTTGGATTTTACTACGAAAGTATAGGTAGAGCCACTGTGGAAATTCCAGTTGAAACTACTAAGGCTTAGAAGTAAATTAAGATCATCCAGACAATTTATTTCGCACTTTTAGACAAACAAAATCATGGCAAGACAGAAAAGAGTCGCATTTGCGTAGTCTGATTAAAGGGATTACTTGGCGAATTTTAGGTACATCACCGAAGTCTTAGACTGAG
>JAAUTG010000142.1 GCA_012031785.1 Saprospiraceae bacterium
TAGCCACATTTCCACCATATTTTTTTCGATTACCCTCTCGCGTTTTGATATCTACAATAGCAGAAACACGTCCACCATGCTCGGCGTTAAAATCCACCTGTTAAAACATCAATACTTTTTGATGGTTTCGGTCTCAAACACCGAGAAAAAGCCAATAGAGTGAAAAGGGTTATAGATAGTCATCCCGTCTAGTAAAATTCTATTCTGTACAGGCGAGCCGCCTCTGATGTAAAGTTGCCCACCTTGGTCACCAGAAGAAATAATACCGGGAAGCACGGGTAAATATTGAGCAATATCTGCTACACCACCCGTGGAGGGTAACGCCCGAATTTGACTAGGCGTAACTGTGAGTGTAGAAATTTGAACATCTGTTTTGGATTGGGTTTTTTGGGCGGAAACATCCACGCCTTGTAGCTCCACAGCAGTTTCCTCTAGATAAATGCGTTGATAAGAAATGACACCATTTCTGATTTCAACCGTGGAAGTTGTCGTGGTATAGCCAGTAAAAGACACCTGTAAATTGTATGTTCCCGAGGGAATATTGGATAGACTAAAAAATCCATCTAAGTCCGTAGTTGTACCAAGTGTGGTATTTTCCAAAAAAACATTAGCATACGACACAGGTTCTCCTGATGCCTTATCATATACATTTCCTCGTACTGTTCCATTTTGTGCTACACCAAGTGCCATGTTAAAAAAGGACAACAATAACACGAAAAAGGGAGTAATCAAGCGTGATTTCATAAATAACAATCGTTGTGCTAACCAAAAAAGGCTATAATTTTAATCTAATCAAACAGATGAAGCAGAAAAATGGACTTATTTTGTTGATAAAGTATTAGTTGTCAATAAAATAAGTTTTTTTAAGATTACACCATCCACAAAAATAGTCGAAAGTTTTTAGATTTTAAAAAACAACGCTACAAACCTGTAAGCCGGATTCTGTTTTTCGCATTTGCGAAACTTCTATCATTATCTAGCACTAACCTCACGATTAGCGTCTATCTGCCTACCCCTCAGCATCGGGCGAGCAACCCTCAAACGCTGATGTACATGACATTTCAACCCACAAGGTTTATCCACCCTCTCAGTTACTTGAGAACGTTGTGTGCTCTTACCACACATTTTCACCCTTACCTACATTTAATAGGCGGTTATTTTCTGCGACACTTTCTGTATCCTAATCAACTGCTTGATTCGAACCCCATCCGTTAGATGGTGTGGTGCTCTACGTTGTCCAGACTTTCCTCATTCTCAATGACTTGAGACCGCGATAGAACAATTTGTAGCATTGCCAACGAAATGTTACTATTTTTAGCACATTTCCAAATTTTTGATTGGTTGTTTTTGTTCGTCTTGATAGACTTGACTGTATCTAAACCATAATGGTTTTTATGATTGATGCAACTGCCTTCAATCACCATAGCTCTTGCTTCTATATAGTGGCGAGTATTGAACAAGATATGTTAGCGTTTCGCGAACTGCATGACGTTAGTTAGTGTTTGACTTACTCAAAAGAGTCTCAAACACTAACTAATTGCTGATTTTATTAGACAAGTCGCCCCACCAGCCCATTGCAGTTTACCTTCTAGCTTGCGGTAAGTGGCTTTAAGTTTTAAGAGTTTGAGTTGCGCTTCAATTAGTTTCTGCTCCCGTGTGTTAAGTAGAAAAATAGAGCTTTCTCCAATTCTGAACTTCTCATTTTCTGCATCCAGCAAGCGCTGGTAATTGGCAACTACTTCTTGATAAGTGCCAATTTGCTGAAAAGTAGTTGCCAGCTCTTGGCTCAATGCTTCGATTTTATTATTGATTTCTAAGTTTTTTTGGCGAATTTTAAATTGGTTATCAGTCATTTCTAACCGCACCAGTTGTAAATCACCGCGTGCTGCTCGCATCCAAAGTGGAAAACTAGCATTAACTCCAAACTTATAGTTTTCTAGCCATAAAGCACCAAATTCACTTCTTCCATTGTTCGCTTCCTCAAAAAAATCTATCCCATCTGCTAAAAAATTATATTTCAAAGTAACTTTGGGCTTGAGATATTCCAGCTTTAGCCTTTCTTTGATGGCTAACTGTTCTTGCTTGAGCGACAGCACAATTAAGTCAGGGTGTAAAATGTCTAAATTAGCCTGTAAAAGTTCTAGTTGCCGCTGCACGTCAGGAATTGGTGTAAATGTTAAATTAGCAGGACGTAGTAAAGGTGTCACTTCCAAAGGAATCAGTTGTTCGTACCAAAGAAAGTTGGATAGTTGTAAGGTGGCGTTTCGATAAGCAATGTGGGCATCGTTGAGTTCAATCTGTCGAATTTGAACTTGTATGAGCGATTCAATAGTATCAATAGCGGGTTTAAAACCTTGAAAATAACTTTCTCTCGTGATTTCAAAACGCTGTTGTGCAAAGAACAAAGCGTTTTCAATCACTTGCATTTGATAATAAGCGTAGCTCCAATTCCAGTAACTTTCTATAGCATCCAACAACAAATCGTTTAGGATTTGTCTTCGGGTTGCTTCATTAATGGTTTGTAGTAGATTGGCTTGTTTTACTTGTGCCCTTCGCATGTCGAACAATAACCCTTGTGCTAATGGAATTTCAACACCAGCTACTGCTTGCCCTGCTACGGGTAATTGTTCTTCTGGATTTAAAAAAACGCCATCTGTCCAATTATAAGATACTTTAAAATCAATACCATACCAAGTTGGAATACTCAAGCCGGTCTCCCCAACAGTGTAATAGTCCTTGCCATCAAAAGATTTTCGGTCGTAATTACCATAGAATTTCGGATCAAACTCGCCTCTAGCATACAGTTGTTCTGCTTCAGCTTGGGCTTGTAACAAATTAGCCTGCCGCGCCACAGGATGATGTGCTCTTACCCAAGTCAAATAAGTATCCAGGTCGAATACTTTTAAAGTATCGGGCGGTGCTTGGGAGACACCCGTCAAAGTAGCAACAAAAAATGTAACAACAATCAAAAGGTGATGCTTCATGAAATAGGTTTCGTTTTTAGCACGATGTTTATTTATTTTGAAGTGTAGCGTTATTTAGCAACCGCTTTTACAGGTGGCTTGAAACCTGAACTTTTACCTTCAATGGTACCTGCGTAATAGTCTGGCGGAAACCCATTTAACCTTCGCCAAATTTCATACCAAACTGCAACATCTTTTAATAAGGCAATACCCTGCGCTCCTGAGCCTACACGTAGGGCTGTGGGCCACGGCTTTGTTGCATCGTTTGGAGCTGCTAACAATCGGTAAAGATTATCTTCATTCGGAATATTATCAATTGCTACTACTTTGCCAGAAAAAGTACCAAAAGAGGCGTTGGGCCAACCTGAAAATACGAAAGCGGGCCAGCCGTCAAAGATAAATCGAACTTCATTTCCCACCTGTATCAAAGGCAAATCCATCGGCTTGATATACAACTCTACTGCTAGCTCGTAGTCGGACGGTACAATACTTACAATGTCTTCTCCTTCTTTTATGATTTCCCCCACACCAGGCTTGATGGCTTTTGTGATGTAGCCATTTTGTGGCGCAACCACAAAATACAAGTCGTTTCGACGTGAATAGTTTTCATATTGATTTTTAAGTTTATTGAGCGTACCTTCTGAATCAAATTTATCGGACAAGGTGCTGAAACGGTCGGCGTTCGCCTTTGCAATTTTATTAGCATACTCGTTATCTACGTTGCTAAGTTCAGTTTTTGCAATTATCAGCTCGGTTTGGCTTTCGCGCAATTTATTTTCTGCAACTACCAACTTAGCACCTGTTTCTTGCGCTTTTAAGCGTTTGGCTTCTAAGTCATTAAGGGCGTAAATTCCTTTTTGATATAAGGTGTCTGTTCTTCGTAGCTGAAAATCAGCAATTTGTTGATCGAGATTTGCCTGCATCAACTCTGCTTTATTGCTTTCAATCTTGTAGTCAATTTGCCGTATCTTATCCTGTAATTGTAGCTTTTTCAGCGACAGCTCCAACCTTAATGCCTCGGTTTGGTTTTGAAGTGCGTCGGCTTTTGCATCATAAGCATTAATGACGGCTTCTTTAGCTTGTACTTGATTAGCAGTTCGCGCCAGTAAGTTCGGGTCAAAATAATCTTCTTTTACTTCTGCCAATTTTAAAATCGTATCTCCTTTTTGTACCAATTGCCCTTCTTTTACATACCATTTTTCAATTCTTCCCGCAATGGTGGAGTGTATGGTTTGAGGGCGCTGCTCTGGCAAAAGAGTATTTACTTTGCCTTTTCATTTGAATATTTTGTCTCCAAGGCATAAACAGGAGCAAAATCCAATCAAAAAGACACCAGCTAGCCAAGCCGTAAACATTCGATTTGATTTTGCTAGCTTAATTTTCTGATACGATTTAGTAGTCTTTATGTCTAACTTGTGCTGGATACTATTTTCTGAAATGTTTAACATGGCTGTACGAACAGTTTGGTAAATGATTGAACACTAAATAATGGTTGTTCTTCTGTCTTGATGCGTCTTTAAACTGAGATTACGAAGCTAGCCGTTTACGTCAACTCTATTGCCTATTTCACAGACCTATCCGTTGAAACGTTGCTGATATTGCTTGCTTCGAAACACTTGTTGCATTCAAGCATAAGGCGACTAACAGACAGCCTTATAATTCAGGTGTACCTATCTAAGAAAGCATGGCAGCGTAGCGGTCTTCTTCTTTAAGTTTAAAGATTTCCGTTACATGACGCTTATTTTGCAAGTCCTTAAAATTGCCATCTTCCACGATTTTACCCTCTTTCATAATGACCACTCGGTCGCATTTTTTGGCAAAAACAGGGTCATCGGAAATGGCAACTAAAGTCCAATTCTTACTTCGGTCTGTCAGAAAATTAATAATTTGGTCGCGTTCTGCTTTTTCGATGAACGTGAGCAAATTTTCCATTACTAACAAACAAGGATTGAAAATGGTGTTTCGTGCTAAAATAATTTTCACGCGCACACTTCTAGGAACGTTCATGCCTTCTGCCAAAAGCATCGTTTGGTATCCATTTGGCAAACTATTAACGTATTCATGTAGGAAAAGCGATTTTGCCACAGCAATAATAGTCTTTAAATCTATGTTTTCATGTCCCAAGCTAATGTTTTCAATAATCGTACCATTGAAAATCGCGTTGCTAGATAGAAAACTACCTATGCGCTCTCGCATGGTTTCCAAATTCAAACTCCTTAACGGAATATCATTGTAAGCCACTATTCCTTCATACGTATCATAAAGCCCGGCAATCAACTGAATTAAGGTGCCTTTGCCTGCGCCATTATACCCTGCTACACAAATGCGCTCTCCCGTGTTGATGTTCAAATTGATGTTCGATACAATAGGATGGCTGGCATCTGCATACTTAAAACTTACATTTTCTAATTCTACCCGAACGCCAGACTCTGAATTTATTTCATTGAAATTAACACCCTGATCACTTTCTAATGGTAAATCTGTGATTTGTCCAATTTTCTCCAAGCCAGTGAGTACGTCGTAAATAGTTTCCATAGCTAGGATTAACTTTTCCGATGAACCCAAAATGAGGATAATAATGATTTCTGCGGCAACAAACTGACCAATACTAATCTGATTGGTAATTACTAATTGGCTACCAATTACTAGCAAAGCAGTCGTGATAATAAGCTTGAATAAAACTACTGCACCATATTGTGTCAATAAAATTTTGAAGTGAGATTTTCGAGCGTCCAAATAATTCGATACCAAATAATCTGCTCTGTCTATGGGTAAGGTACTTCCACTGGATAGCTTGAACATCTTGACACTGCGGCCTAGTTCCTCCAACCAATAGGCTACTTTGTACTTGTATTTGCTTTCTACTAAGCTCGTTTTTAAACCTTTTGGACCAGTGATAGTAAAGATAACAATCAATATCAAAAAAAGTACCAAGCCAAAGAAAATAAAAAGCGGGTGGTACAACGCCAATAACACTAGCCCGAAAAATATTTCGAGTACGGCAGTAGAGAAATCAATCAATATTTTAGGAATGCCTTTCTGTATGGTCAGGGTATCAAAAAAGCGATTTACTAACTCTGGTGGATACTCGTTAGATAGATTTGCCAACTTCAAACGGGGAATGCGCCAAGCAAATTCAAAAGATGCCCTTGAAAAAATACGACGCTGTAATGTTTCCGTCACCGTGAGTTGCATCACTTTTAAAATACCAGTTAAAGTGGTACCAATTGCGATTACTCCAATCAGTAAGTATAAGGCAGAAGAATTAGCTCCACCAACTAGCAAGCCAATAATAGCCTGTGTACCAAGCGGTAAAGAAAGTGTAATCAAACCTGAAAATACTGCGTAAAGATAAATATAGGTAATATCTTTCTTGTCTAACGCTAACAGCCTAAAAAAACGTTGTGTGGATTTCATCAATTATTGCTTCACTTTACTTAAAGATAGTAAAACTATTACATTAATAACTTTTAACTTGGTTTTGTTTAAATCGGAGTAAAAATAAAAAAATGGTATTGGCTACGGTTGCTGTTTTAGGGCTTACAGTTCGTTGAATTTTGGACTATTTTTTGAAGTTTTTTTGATTTGAACCGCAAACGCATTACTTGGATTGATAATTAATAATTGCTTCAAGTCCGCTTCTGTAAATCCTTGTGCTTTTAAAGCTGGTAAAGATGAGTAAAAATGGCGGTATGCTTGCGATACGTATTTGCGTTTGTTTCATTAGGCTTATACCAACCCGCATCGTGAGAAATTAGTGCTTTGTGCAGTAGTTGTTTAGACTTCAAGTAAGTAAGCATCTGGCAATAAGTGGTTATGTTAGACTCCTGTACGCCGTCCAAACTAATCCAAACTCCCTTTTTAGCTGCCGCTTCGTGCTTGGCATAATCTGTTTCATTTTGTGCATGAACCCATATAAAAGATTCCAGTGCAACGCCTTCTTGCTCTAAAATTGTCATTTGTTCAAATGCGGGTACCGCTATACCCGTGTGCGAGGCGATAGTAAGTCCTGTTTTTAAATGTGTTCGTGCTGCTGCCCGAACAATTTTTTCATGCAATTCAGAGAGTGTATCTGGATTTACACTAATTTTAATAAATCCTGGCTTAATACCAGTATTCTCAATTCCATTTTCCCATTCTTTGATCCATCTATCAGCTAATTCATCAGCGGTTTCTGTAAAAGCGTGGGGTGGTAAATATTTATTATCCACAGCACCATAATAGCCAGTATTAGTCAATATTTGTAGCCCACTGGAGTCTGCTAATATTTTCAGCAACTGTGGGTCTCTGCCCAAATATGCAGGTGTACATTCTACAAAAGTCTGACAGCCTGCCATTTTCGCAGATTTTAAATAAGGCAAAATTAATTTAACTGCTGTCAACCTATCCCAGCGGTGATAACCTGTAGAATCCGCACCAATAAAATCCACCAACACATGCTCATGAATTAAGGTCAAGCCCAACTGTTCGGTAGGAATTGAACCACTTACAGTTTGCACAAATGGGATATTTTTAGTAGTTTGGCACTGAGTGAACAGGCTAATTATTAAACCACCTAGTAAGAAAGCAAAACCTATATTTAGTTTCATCACTTGACTATTAAATATAAATGAAAAATTTTGATCTTAACAGGTTTGGTAATATAGAATAAACATCATTATCCGCAAATATATTGAAATTTGATTGCAAATTAGTAGCTGTAATCTAAACTAACGCAATCTCTATTTTTGTTTCTTTGCGGAAATTACAACAAACTACTTGACTACTAAAAATACAAAACCACAGAAAGTTGTTATTCTTGCAAAGTTTTAGCTAAAGATTAACTGCGCAGCACCGTTACAAATCAATTCATATTTTAAATCATCCTTACAACATGAAGATTGAAATAAGGAAAGCCGTAGAAGCAGACTTGAAAATCATCCACGAACTAGTGGGCGAACTGGCAGTGTATGAAAAAGCAGCAGATGAGTTTGTCGCAAGTCTAAAGGAATATCAACATGATTACAAAGCAGGTGTTTTTGATGCACATGTCGCAGAAGCCTCAGGTGAAGTGGTTGGAATGGCACTCTACTACATGGCTTACTCTACTTGGAAAGGCAAAATGATGTATTTAGAGGATTTTGTAGTCAAAGAACCTTTTCGTCGTTATGGGATTGGACAACTCTTGTTCGATGCGTTTTTAGCAGAAGCCCAATTGCAAGGCTGTCGTTTGGTCAAGTGGCAGGTGCTAGATTGGAATACGCCAGCCATTAGATTTTATGAAAAAAACGATGCAGTTATCGAAAAAGAATGGTGGAATGGGAAGATTTTTTTCTCCCTAAAAGCCTAATTACATGGCGAGAATTGCCAAAACTCTCGCCGTGCAAACTCTATTTTTCTTCAAAAACTACTTTACAGGGAAGGCTTCTGCCCAAGCTAGGACACCGCCTATTAAGTTTCTGACATTCGTGAATCCAGCTCTTTCAAATAATTCCTTAGCCACGCCACTTCTAGCACCAGAGCGGCAATGCACCACAATTTCGTCATTTTTATTCGCTTCAAAATCAATGATTTGATCAGATAAAGTGCCTAGTGGAATAAGTTTGGCACCAATATTGAAATCCACATACTCATGCGGCTCGCGTACATCAATAAAAATGAACGATTCCTGATTATCTAGCTTTTGTTTGAGTTCTTGAACAGTAATATCCATGATGAAGAGTTTTATTTTTTTGTAAATCAGTCTTACTTCGCCAAAAACAATGCCAAATTGTTTTTTAGTTGAAGTGTCTAATTAATTCAATTTATTCTTTAACCGTTTGCAAATTAGGTTTAATCTGACAATATTAATCAGCCAAGCACCAACTGCTCTGTTGTTCTGGCTAAACTTAATTGCTACACGATACGTTTCATACTTTTTGAATCAACTTATTTTGAAAAATGACGATAGAACAATTGAAAGAACTAAAAGACCGTTTGGGACTGTTGAGGAGGTATCTTTGACGTGGATTACCGCTTAATTAATATTGAAGAAAAAGAGCAACTTTCATTAGACCCTACCTTTTGGAATAATCCTAGTTATGCAGAAACTATCCTTCGAGAGCTAAAAACCCATAAAAAATGGGTAGGAGGCTTTTTGCAAGTGCGCGCGCAATAGACGATGTGGAGGTGTTGAACGATTTTCAGAAGGAAGGCGAAGCCACAGAAGAAGAAGTTAATCTGCGCTACGCAGAAGCCATAGCTTTTATTGAAGATTTAGAGTTTCACTCTACGCTTAATAAGCCAGAAGATGAATTAAATGCTGTTTTAGAAATCAACGCTGGGGCAGGTGGCACAGAAAGCTGTGACTGGTCAGAAATGTTGATGCGAATGTATGTCATGTGGGCAGAAAAAAATGGTTATAAAGTGTCTGAACTCAATCGTCAGGACGGCGACGTGGCAGGCATTAAATCAGTAGAACTCGAAATTACGGGCGACTTTGCATTTGGCATGTTGAAGGGAGAGAACGGCGTACACCGCCTCGTGCGAGTGAGTCCATTCAATTCACAAGGAAAGCGAATGACCTCATTTTCTTCTGTTTTTGTACATCCTATGGTGGACGACCGTATTGAAATTGAAATCAAAGAATCGGATTTGGAATGGGATACTTTTCGCGCCAGCGGTGCAGGTGGTCAGCACGTTAATAAGACAGAATCCGCAGTGCGAGCAAGGCATTTACCCTCTGGCATTGTTGTTGAATGTCAACAAGAACGCTCGCAGATACAGAACCGTGAAAAGGCTTTACAGATGCTTAAGTCTCGGTTATACGAGCGAGAACTGCAACGCCAGCAAGAAGCAAGAAGCAAAATAGAAGCAGGGAAAATGAAAAACGAGTGGGGATCCCAAATTAGGAGTTACGTACTCGATGACCGCCGCGTGAAAGATCATCGTACCAGCTACCAAACCAGCCAAACAGATGCGGTACTAGATGGTGAAATCAACGATTTTCTGAAAGCCTTTTTGATGTTTAATCATGAAAATTAATGCAGGCAGTCTATTCTGGTGCATTCAAATAGCTGTTGTAGCCGTGTTTGCTGGGCAAGCGTGGCTACACTTTTCTGTGGGTGCACCCTATCGTGCGCTATTTTGGGACGAAACTTGGATGAAGCCCCTTCTCCAACTTTTGGGTTGGCAATGGAGTGATTACATCCAAAGCGAACGTGTGGATGCAGGTATTTCTGTTTTCACGAAAGTGATGGGTGGATTGTTTGCCACTAGTGCCTTAGTCGCACTTTTCATTAGTAGGGTGCCAAACTGGCTATCAAAATTGCTTTGGTTAGGTGCATTTGGGCTATTTTTGCTTGCCTTTCTACAGTTCAAAGCGCGTTTTTTTCATGCTGGTCAATTGCTAGAATACGCGCTTCAATTCTCAAGTCCTGTACTTCTTGTCTGGCTGTATCAAACCAAACTTCCTTCTAAAAACATGCTTTTTGCTTGGAAAATAGCCATGTCGCTCACCTTTATTTGTCATGGATTGTATGCTGTTAATTATTATCCACGCCCAGGTAACTTCACAGAAATGACCATGAATATCTTGCACCTTTCGGAAACGCAGGCAATTCAAGGATTACAAATAGCTGGAATATTAGATTTTACAGCCAGTGTATTGCTATTTTTACCTTTTCATGCAGAAAGTCTTGCACTTTGCTACATGGTGCTTTGGGGTTTTTTGACCAGCATAGCTAGACCTTGGGCTTACTTACAAATTGATTTCTTTATGGAAACTACCCTTCGATGGCTGCCAGAAGTACTTATTCGGTTTCCTCATTTTTTAGTTCCTTTGGCGCTACTATTATACCGAGTTGCTTGGAAAAATGATGGCTATAAACACTGAGGCATGATTTATTCTAAATTAGTGCTACCTGTTTTCTAATATTTAGTTTTTGCATCACCTCTTGTGCCAATCCAAAAGACAAAGTCATACCAGCACCACCTATCCCATTCACTATTGTTACACCTTCAGTTGGGGATATGATTAACTCTGTTTGTCCATTTTGCATTTTCGGATACACTCCATGCCACGTTTCCGCAATAGTAGGATTAGGGATTAAAGCAAACCGATTCAAATAATTCAAAATCATTTGATTGAGATGCTGTTTGTCAAAAGGAGATGGGTTGAGCCCATATTCATGACTATCGCCAATTGTTAATTCGCCAAAACGAGTTTGAGAAAGCAATACGTGAATCCCCCAGCGATTATACTCCTCCATATCCCTTGCAAAGCGTTGTTTTAATCTTAGTAAACTTTTGCAATGGGCAAAAGAAGCATAATGCTGCAAAGTAAGCCCTGCTGCTAAATTCGGACCTAATTGAAAATTACTTGTTTGAGAAACAGTGCGAAGCATTTGAAGTTTACATTTAGTAATTAGCTGATTTTGAAATGCTTCTGGATAAAGTGTCTCGAAATCGGCACCACTGCAAACAACAAGTTGTTCTGCTTGCCATTCTGTACCCCCATTAGAAAAATAAGGATATTGAATATGGGAAATACCAGTGTGATAATGAATTTCAACACCCAAATGCTCTATTAGATACTGATGAATTTGTAAAATAGCTTCTCTAGGATCTACGTTAACCTCAGTAGCACTAAACAAAGCCCCTTTCAGACCGATGGGGTTGACAATTTTATTCTTTAGAATACTTTGTTCTGGCGTAAGCAATTGACATTGGTAACCAATATGCGTAGTAGTAGTTATAAATTCTTGAAGTACCTCCCATTCATCTTTATGATAAGCCACATGCAAAGAACCCCAAGGCTTAGCCCAAAATTTAGCTTTTTCGGCTAATTCCATCCAAACTGTTCTAGCTCGCATAGCTCTGTCAAAAGTTTGCTCT
>JAAUTG010000143.1 GCA_012031785.1 Saprospiraceae bacterium
ATTCGATGCTGGTAATGTCATTATTTTAAGGGATGGCTTTACGGCTGGGATTTGGTACAACTTTTACGGCTAAAAATTATGGGCTGTACCCCAAATACACTTCCGGCAGTTGCTTTTGGAGAGGCACTTGCACAAGCAAATTTAGAACAACTTGCGTTAGAAATTATTCCTAATCCAGTCTTTCAGAGCGCAGTGGTTCGGTTTTATGTACCACAGGATGGATTCGTCACGGTAAAAGTTCATGATTTGAAGGGTAAATTAATTGAGACTTTGCACCAGCAATATGCAGCTGCTGGTTGGAACGAGGTGGTCTTTTATCCTCGATATATTGGTTCTGGGATGTATTTTGCCACTGTTCAAACACCTAATGCCTTGGAAACTAAACGGATGGTGGTACAAAGGAACTAAACTGATTTCGGTGATATTTTTCAATCCTTGCGGATAGATTCGTCTTTAGTTGCTTCATCATAAATTGTTTGGAGGATGGGTTCTGCTTGAATCAATGACCAACTATTTAGCATCAATAAGGATCAACATCAATATGCACGCGCACGCCTGAAAAGCCTTCTTGGGTTTGAGTAAATTGCATACCCTCAAGAAGTACCTTTTTGGCATAAGTAATTTTTTGAGGTTCACGCTCCAATTTTATGAGAAAATCCAGTAAATAGTAGCCCCTCACCCTCCCTACGTAAGGAATGGCGGGTCCAATAATCCATTCTCCTAGTTTGGGTTTTACAAAGTTTTCAAAGGTTCTACTGGCATGATTTAATACTTCTGGTCGTTTGTGCTTGAGGGTGACGCGAATTAGACGGACGTAAGGAGGATAACCAAACTGCTTGCGTTCGGCAGTTTCGCGAGTAAAAAAACTTTGAAAATCGTTGTCCAACACTTCTTGAATTACAGGGTGCTGTGGCGTGTAGGTTTGAATATAGACTTTTCCTTGTTTGTGCTTGCGCCCTGCTCGTCCACTCACTTGGGTTATTAATTGAAACCCGCGCTCAGAGGCTCGAAAATCGGGAAATTGAAACAATGAATCTGCATTTAATACGCCTACAATACCCACATTTTCAAAGTCTAAACCTTTAGTCACCATTTGCGTACCCACCAAAATATCTATGCGCCGTTCTTCAAAATCATTAATCAAATCATTCAACACCCGTTTGGATTGAACCGTATCCAAATCCATTCTTGCAATACGAGCTTCGGGAAGAAAAATTTTTATTTCATCTTCTATTTTCTCTGTTCCAAATCCTTTTAATGACAACCCAACTAACCCACAGGCAGGACAGGCTTCTGGTACAGGCGCGTTGAATCCGCAGTAATGGCAGCGCAAACGATCTTGGAACTTATGATAAGTCAAGCTAACGTCACAGTGTACGCATTCCTGGTGCCAACCGCAAGTTTCACAATGCAACACAGGAGCGTATCCACGACGATTTTGAAAAAGAATAATTTGCTCTTTTCGTTCAATGGCAGCTTGTAAAGCATGAATTAAATCGCTGCTAAAGAGAGAGTTCATCTTTTGTTGCTTAGTGGCAATAGCTAAATCAATCACGATAGATGCTGGTAGCTCTAAACCGCCAAAGCGCGTTTTCATTTCTACTAACCCATATTTCCCCCAAATCGCATTTTGATAAGATTCAACAGATGGCGTAGCAGTACCTAAAAGCACTTTTGCCTGATGTAGCTTGCTCAAGTAGATTGCCACATCTCTTCCTTGATAGCGGGGATTAGGGTCTTGCTGCTTGAAAGAAGAATCATGCTCTTCGTCCACAATGACCATACCTAATTGTTGAAAAGGCAGGAAAACGGAAGAACGTGCGCCCATCGTGATAGCGTGTCCTTGTGCCACTTTTTTCCAAACTTCCACACGCTCGTTGTCATTGAGTCGAGAATGATAAACGACGATTTGGTCTCCAAAAATACGCTGTAAACGCTGGATGAGTTGGGTGGTCAACGCAATTTCTGGCAGTAAATACAACACCTGCTTGCCTTGTGCTAACATTTCTTGCATCAGTTCTACAAAGACTCTAGTTTTTCCACTCCCTGTCACTCCATGTAGCAGCACCACTTCTTTGCTTTGAAATTGTTGTTCAATGGCAGCAACTGCTTTTGTTTGGTCTTCTGAAAGTTGTGGTGTTTCAATTAAATCGTCTTCATAACCACTGATTCTACTTACTTCTTGCTCATAGTATTCAAAAATTCCTTTTTCTACAATGGCGTTTAGTACGTTACTATCCAGCTTTTGTCCAGCGTTGTAGAGGTCTTGCTTTCTAATTATTGGCTGCTCGCGCGCCAATTGGACATAAGCCAAGAGCGCCATGGTTTGTTTTGTAGAACGCTGCAACAATTCAAAAGCTACTTGCAATTTACTTTCGTCCCCTTCGTATGCACTTTGCAAGCGTATGCAAGCTACTTTTTTAGGTTGGTATTTTTGTTGCAGGTCTTCTTTGAGGTAGAGCAAGCGTTTCTCTAAAAGTCCTTTCACAAGTGGATAAACTGTTTTTACTTCCAATAAATCCCTGATATCTGCAATGCTTAGGAATGTTCGATGTCGCAAGGCTTCTAGTACGATAATTTCTTTTTCAGATAAACCTTTTTCAGTTTCGTCATACAGTGGGCTAAGTATGAATTGGGTTTCGCTGGTTAATTTTAAATTGCTGGGTAAAGCAGCATTCATTACCTCTCCAATCGTACAACAGTAGTAATTTGCTATCCACTGACACAATTTAAACTGTATGGGGGTAATGACAGGTTCGTCATCAAGTATGGACAGAATAGGTTTCGGATTAGAGGAATTACTGGTGTTGCGGTGAATATTAACGATTATAGCAGCGTACAATTTATTTTTTCCAAATTGTACTTCTGCTCGAACCCCAAATTGCACCGCGTTTACCATTTCTTCTGGAACAGCGTAAGTGTAAAGTTTGGGAATCGCCAATGGAATCACTACTTCCACATAGAGCATAGTCGAAAGGGTAGGATGATAATGCTGAATTTGAGAATTGGGCATGGAAAATATGTCAAAATTTACTTGATTTTCAAGAATGTAGGATGATTTTCACTACTCAACAGCGTCCAACCTAAGCACGATAAATTGGCGCGCAAGTGAGCTAGACAGCTAGTAATGAATAGACATTAAACAATACGATACTGTTCATCGCGTCAATACGATATAATCCTTAATTAAAAGTTTTTAAAAATTCTATTTCGTTGGGAGGCGCTTCAACATCCAATATTTCAGAAAGTCGGTCACATAGATTCATAACAGCTTGCTCATGGGCTAAGTTTTGATTATCCCTGTATCTACTTATAATATTTTTGATGAGCAACATATCCTCTTCACTCAATTGACGTACTTCTGGGTAAGTAGGTTCATAATGCTCAATAGAATCTATTTTTAAAATATCTTCCAATTTGAATAAGACTTGGCTTTTCAAACGAATAACCGTAGTGTTGGCAGCTAAATCGCCTAATCGTTGGCGATTGGGGGACGCACTGACCGCAATGGCTGCTATCGTGCCGATGGATAAAGACACATCCAAAAAGTAAAATACTGCCCTCAACAAGTGGTCGCCAAGCTGTGTTTCTGCGCCATCCAATCGGACAACTTTAATACCTAAAGATTTTTTGCCCAGCGATTGTCCATTTGCGAATACTTCCATGAGAAAGTGATAACCCGATAAAATCGCTACCGGATTGATGAGGTACAAAAATATCCCTCCCGAACTATCTATACTGCCTATGTATCTACTAAAACCCGTCCAGAAAAAAAATTATCATCAAATAGCAAAAAAAGAGCGCAAGTACATCTAGCATACAGGCGAAAGCACGGTCGCGCAAGGATGCCAACTCATATTCAATCGTCACGTTTTGGGTAGTACGAATATTAATAGTTTGCATATCGCTGTTTTTATACCAAAATGGATAAGGGTTGCTGTACTTTAAAATTTATCTCTTTTGAATTTCAATGGTTTGCTGCTTCCCTATGATTTTGAAAAAAGCAGGACTACCTCAGAACACAGAGAAAGATTACGGACGGCATACTGGTTTGAAATCACCGTCCGTAAAAGCTATTTCTTAAAACCTTGCGTATATTCCTGCAAGCGCGTTAAACCCTAAAATAGGGTAACGATACCAACGTTCTCGTTTGTTATTCAGTAAATTGTAAATGTTAGCAAAGGCTCCGATATTTTCTGTAAAAGATACTCTACTCCCAAATTAACATCAAATAGTCCATTTAAGGTATTTGCCTCTCCTTTTCGTCTCGGTAAGGTACTCCATTTGAACGAATATATCGCTTTAAATCTCAGTTTATTTTCCAAAGTAGCGTACTGTAAGCCAATATTTACTTCCAAAGCTGGAAGATGCCAAGGTTTTTCTTGCACTTCCATCGTGTAAATATTTTGACTTAGGGTGGCAGCAATTTTGAAATCTTCTACTACGGTTTCCACTGTTCCTTTGATGTTCAAGATTCGAGCATCATCATAAATTGCGTTAAACCGATATTGGTCGTTTGCCTCTAAAGTATCCAAAAACAGTGCCAAATCTTGTGCATCTTTGTAGGCAAATTCTCCTCTATACGTGATACCCTGAATGCTTCCTTTTGCACCTACATAATAATTATTGTAGCGAGTGTTCTTGATAACCACGCGAGACGATAAGAACGGATTGTAATTAGTTAAATTTCTAAAATTGTTCTTTTTAAGGTCTCCATCTGCACCCACAAAAATGGTTAAAATACTTTCTATCACATTGGCACTCAATTCCAAGTCAGGGAAAATAGAAAACTCATCGTCGCTAGACGCGATATTAGCTCCAACCTTAATGCGGAAGTTTTGAGCACGGTATGTGAAATTAGGCTGAAGAAAATAGTTGTTAAGTCGCTGCGAACTATCCGTCGTAGTGGAGTAGCGCGTGAAATCCGTAATCAAATTCAATCGGAATGGGTGTGCATTGGCGAACCACTTTTCGCCCGTTACGCCCAATTTAAAACCTGTTTCGGTTGTTGGCGAAGCGTCCCCCATGGTGTAAAAATCCACACCAGCACTGTAATTGATGTCGCCAGCCGTGCGCGTTCCATTAAATACTTTGGCGCTCACATCAAAAATGGAAAAAGTTTGCTTCACCTGTTCTTTAGGTATGGAGGTCGTATCGCCTTCTTCCAATTCTGCGTTGTAGCCATAGAAAAACACGTTGTCCGAGGTGTAAGCTAATTTCCCATTGACAGCAAGTCCTTGCTCATTGTAAAAAGTTCCTTCTCCCGCTACCTTACTATAAGCAAATCTTTGATTTTCCAAATTGCTAGAATTACTGGCGGAGTGATGATTAAAATTCAAGCCAACATTCATCTTTTCTTGTGCAAAAACATGATAAGCCGCATCCGTGTAAAACGAATTAGGAAAGCCGCCACCTGCTTTGAGGTACCCTTTGTACGCTTCTGACTGTGGGTCAGTTTGTAATGCTAAGGGTCTAATGCGTGGTGGTGGATAAGGAATGCTCAATGTTTTTGCGGGAATGTTGTAGCGCTGACGCTTTGTGGTGGTATCAATGGGCGGCAGCGAAGGCGGAATATCAATCTTCTCACTGTCCAAAAGGCGCGCATCAAAATTACGGATAATCTCTACTGATTCGGTAGGCAAATCTTTTTGCGCTAACAAACCAAAACTACTGCACAAAAATAGAGCGAAAAGGGAATATTTATTTTTTAATAGATTCATTGCAATTTCGTGAATTTAATCTAAAAATTATTGTTTTCTAGTGTTGGAGTAAATTGAAATTATTGCTCCTTAATAATTTGACAATCAAGGGTTGATACTAAAAGTTGTAGCTTCTAGTTGTTACCTGTACCGTCATCAATAAAATTATTCGGCGAAGCATTATCAATTCTGCTGCCTGCATTGATACGACGATTGACTTGTGCCAATTTATCTTTGGCAGTTTGTACTAAATCAGCATCTGCACTATAATTGTCCAATAAGGCTTCCAACGCTGCACGGGCATTGAATAAGTCCCCTTTTTCTGTAAGAATATCAGAAAGTAAAATTACACTTTTTGCTACCCAATAAGGATAACTGGAACTTTCTCGATTGGAGTTGAGCGTAATTTCTTGTGCTTTTTCCAAATCCCTGCGGATGTAGTAAATATAAGCAATCATATAACGCGCCTCTGCGGTTTGCTCGTTATCGCTTAGTTTAGTCACTTGTTCAAAAGCCCGTAAGGCGTTGTCGTAGTCTTTGCGGTCGTAAGAAATCTTACCGTAATAAAAATTAGCAGAAGCCACTTGGTCTTGGCTGGCTAAGCTATTTTCTGCTACTCGTTTGGATAGTTCGAATACCTCGTTAGTCAAATTGGCGCGGTAAGCACTTCGTAGCGCACCTAATTGAGCCTCTAAACGAATGTCATTATTTTCTGCCACCTCTTCTAACTTCGCATAAAGCTCATACGAACGCTTGAAGTTTTGTTCGTGGTTGTAAGCAATAATGGCAGCTTTTTCAAGTGCTTTGGTGAAATATTTACTTTGACCGCGACCGACCACGTACTCGTAATCTGCTAATGCTTCACTGTATAATTTTAAGGCGCTGTTCGAGTCACCTCTTCGATAGTAGGCAAGGATGACACTTTGCCCCTTTGGAAATTTAGCAATGTAATTGCTATAATTTTCAATGGCTTTTCGATAGTTGCCATTTTCAAATTGCGCTTCCGCAGCCCGGAAATTGATGGAGTCTCTGCCTGTCACATCAATATCATAGCCTGGAATTGTTTTCAAGAATGCAAAATAAGCATCTGCATTACCAAGGTCGTTGACATAAATTTCTTCTAACGCTCGCAAGGCAGCCTGCGCTTCGCTTGGTTCTGGATTGTTGCCAAACACCTGTTTGTAGTAATTTAGGGCTTCTTCTTTTCTACCGCGGTTGTAATTGACCAATCCTAGCTGGATAAGTGCTTGATTGACTAATTCAGATTTGTTCTTAAAATCGCGCACTAGTCGCTCCAACTGCCCAGAAGCCAACTCCAACTTCCCAACTTCTTGATAAGTGATACCAAGCTGCAATAGCGCATCATCTGCGTAAGGAGAACGGTTGTACTGATCTACAATTCGCTCTAAGGACAAGATTTTTTCTGTAATATTTCCTCGCAATCCTTCGATAATTGCTTTTTGATAAAGCGCGTAAACGAAGTCGGAATATTTTTTATTAATGGCTTCGTCATAAAATTTGATGGCATCGTTGTACTGGTTGCGCTTGAAATGGCAATCTCCTGCTCTCAAAGTGGCATCTCCAAGCAACTGGTTGCGGAGTTGTTTATTTTTAACTAATAGATTATTGTTCAAGTCCTTGATAGCAGATTGGAAATGGCTCAATGCGCCAGTGAAGTTTTGTTGCTTGAGGTAATTATAGCCTTGAATATAATTTGCAGTGGCTAAAGAAGATTCATCAGGCAAGTTTTGAAGCCCACGCGCCATAGTCAAAAATTGATTGATCTGACGACTGCTCGCTGGATAGTCCTTGGCGCGATAAGCAATATCGCCTAGCCAATAGAAGGCTAGCGCTTGAATTTCTTTGTTGACTGGATTTTCTAAAGAAGCATTAAAGAAAGGCTTAGCTTCATTCATTTTACCAGTTTGCAGCAATTGAACCCCTCTGTAATAATTCACTTTTTGTAATACTTCTCGAAGCTCAGGCGTTAGATTAGGTAGCCCTTTTAAGGTAGCTAAGGCGCGCTCATAATCACGAGTATCTAGTAAAATCTGTGCCATCAAACTTTGAGCATCCCTGTAATATTTAGAAGTTGGTGTTATGCTTTGCAACGCTAAAAGTGCATCTTGGTCTTGCTTGAGTTCATAAGAAAGTTTGGCATAGTTGAATAAAGATTCCGCCTGTACGTCGGCATTAAAAGCCATACGACTTGCCCTTGCGAAAGCAGCTTTAGCAGAGTTTTTATCTCCTATTTCTACATACATTCGACCTAAATTGTACGCTGCGTTTTGTCCCAATTCACTATCCACGCTATTCAATTCTTTGAAGTATTTAATAGCTTGGTTGGGTTGACGACTTTCCATATACACGAAGCCCAATTGGTAAAATTCTTCTTCTCGCATTTTCGTAGAACGCTCGGCATAATACTCAAAATAAGGTAAGGCATTAGTATATTGCTGTCGCTCAAAGTAGGTTTGTCCCACCAGTTGATAAATTTCTTTCACATTGCTCAAGCCTCCTTCATTCAGTTTCGGAATAGCATAACTCAACAACTCGTCGTAGCGACCTTCCACAAAATAAATTTGAGCAATATAGTAAGGCAAAACCGACTTGTACTTTTTGATAGTGGACCGATCTACAATTTGAAAACTTTGTAGCGATTCTCCATAACTACCATCAAAAAAATGTACTAAACCGAGATAATAATGAGTAGGATAGTAATATTCGCCTTGAATATTCTTGATGACTGTAAAACTTGTTTTTGCTTTCCCAAATTGTTGCTTAGTGAAATACGCATAACCTTGCTTGAATAGCACTGCTGCCTTGGTTTCTGGCGTAAGACATTCACGGGAACTTGATCGTAGTAGGTTTATTGCTTTGTCGTATTCCTTTGCATTGAAATAATAGTTGGCAAGTTCCACCAAAGCCTCATTAGAAGCAGGGTCAGGCGCAATAGAGCGGATGAAATCAAGCATTATTTTCTCTCCATCTGGTAAATTTTGACGCACCGCGCACCGCGCCAAGTATAATTGAGCTTGATTTTTCATGTTCTCAAATTCCGCTTCATTCAGTGGAATAAGTAAGTCCAGCGTTTGCTGAAAAGCAACTTGGGCAGCTCCATAAACGCCTTTATCAAATAAATCAATACCCTGTTTGAAAGTACGATTAGCCTCTGTGAATGCTGTGGTTTGTTGTGACCAAGCGTGAGAAAAGGCAAAAAAGAGTAATATCACGATTAATTTTGTCCTCATAAGATAACATTTATTTCATCGGTATAAAAATTGGACTTTGTTGTACTTTTACCAGCCCATTTAAAAGTTAGCACAACCAAGATCATTATTAATAATGTTGCTCAATTTGCTTTTTGCTATTCGCCATTTGCCCCAATATAATTGCTTTGAACAACCTTACTTAATAGATGCTCCATGCCAGCAAGAGAAAACCTTTTCAGAAAGCAAATAGCTAAACAAAAATAGCAAACCGCGCAGCATCAGTGATTAACATTTTACGTCAATAGAACTATACTTCAACAAAATTCAAAAGACAATAATACGATAAGTTGCACGTATATTCTCCTTTTTCGCTGTTGAGTACAAATAATCACTTGCCTAACGCGAGTTAATAACGTTGTAAGTATCAAAAATCTTATTTCGCGTCGAAGGTAAGGGATTATTTGTTAAAATGAATTGTAAAACATTACACCTTACTGCATTAAATGTTTTGTTTGCACAGAATTAATGCCTAGAAATTGCTAAAAACCTAAATAAATATGCAACTTTACCCCTTTAACACCCTTTATAAAGCTAAAAAAATAACAAAACGGGTTTAAAAATCAATATCATTCTAACATGCAAAATATATACTTACAAGATTACTCTATTTTTTTGGATGATGTTTGGGAGGAGTGGAATAATTTCATTCAAAAAGGGCATTATTCCAAATTAGTGGTGTTGGTGGATGAAAATACAAAAACATACTGCCTGCCATTGCTGCTCAAAAATAGTGTGCATCAAAATTGGCAGGTCATAGAAATTCCTTCTGGCGAACAACACAAGACACTAAGCACTTGCGAATTGATATGGGCAGCCTTAATGGATGCAGATATTGATCGAAAAGCCTTGATGGTTAACCTTGGTGGAGGCGTAATTGGCGATATGGGTGGTTTTTGTGCCAGCACTTACAAGCGTGGTATTGATTTTGTACAGTTTCCAACCACTTTGCTTGCTCAGGTAGATGCTTCTATTGGTGGAAAATTGGGTATTGATTTTCATAAAGTAAAAAATAGTATTGGCGTTTTTAAGAACCCTAAAGCAGTTTTCATTTTTACAGATTTTTTGCAAACCCTTTCTGCTAGAGAATTGAGGAGTGGTTTTGCAGAAATTATCAAACACAGCCTTATTGCTGATACTGCGGAGTGGGAACGAGTGAAGTCTATCAGTTTGCTCGAAAAAACCGATTGGATGAAATTTATTTACTCATCCTTGCTAGTGAAGCAGCGCATTGTGGAATTTGACCCTTTTGAAAAAGGGCTTCGAAAAGCACTTAATTTTGGACATACTGTCGGTCATGCAGTAGAGAGCTATTTTCTAGAGACCAATAGCCCCTTGCTGCATGGTGAAGCTATTGCAATTGGAATGATTGCAGAAACTTATTTGTCTCACCGCCAAGCTGAACTTTCTACAAAACAACTTCAAGAAGTGACAAGTTATTTACTCCAATTATACGGTGGAGTTCCTGTACCTACCCATGTTTACGAAGACTTATTAGGGTTGATGGCAAAAGACAAAAAAAATGAGTACCAGCAAATTAACTTTTCCCTTATTCAACCTATTGGCAGCGTACATGTCAATAAAATAGCTGATAAACAAGCAATTATAGAAAGTTTAAACTATTATAATCAAATGGTGAAAGCAATTACTGATTAATGTGAGGAGATGTAAACTACGAGTGGTGAGTTTACTACTTGATAATTAATGATTGGCAAAAGCAAATTATTTATTTCTTATTCTTTCCTAATGAGTGCAGCAGTTCACTTAGTAGGAGATTGCTATACTTTGACAGTCACTTGGTTGTATTTTAAAGTAAATAAAAAAGAAGTCCAACCTCAAAAAATACAACAATAGCGCAAGTATCAAAAAAATACTACCTTTGTCATGGTATTTTAGACTTAATCTGGTAAACGCCACTCTTGTTGGCACCCATATTGTCTAAAAAGTACGTTGAATCTGCTCATTACTTTCATTTATAAAAGCCTAAGTATGCCAAACCAAGTTGCTAACATTAGGAATGAACGCAAACCATTTTACGCTACCATCATGAGAATCCTTTGGATACTACTTGGTGTGGGATTGGTCGCTACTGCTGTATTTTTTATTGTCCTATCGCGCTCGGATTTACCTTCTTTGAAAGAACTAGAAAATCCTAAAAGCGAACTAGCTTCCGAAATATTCGGGTCTAATAACCTAACGATTGGTCGTTTTTATATCGAAAATCGTGTTCCTGTTGAGTACAAGGATTTATCACCTTATTTGGTAGAAGCGCTAGTTGCCACAGAAGATGCGCGTTTTTATCAACACGCTGGAATTGACTTCAAAGCACTAGCTCGTGTGCTAGTAAAAACCTTGATTTTACGTCAAACCAGCGCGGGTGGGGCAAGTACCATCACGCAGCAGTTGGCAAAATTGCTTTTTACAGAAAAACCAGCTTCGGGTTTAGAGCGTGCCATGCAAAAATTCAAGGAATGGATTATTGCCATTCGTTTGGAAAAAGCTACACCAAAGAAGAAATTATTGCAATGTACTTCAATAAATTCGACTTCATCAATGGCGCTTATGGTATTAAGGCTGCGGCTGAAATTTATTTTGGTAAAAACAAGATGCTTTATCGTTAGAAGAAGCTGCCACTTTGGTAGGAATGTTGAAAAATCCTGCGCTTTACAATCCACGCCGTT
>JAAUTG010000144.1 GCA_012031785.1 Saprospiraceae bacterium
TTCTGCACCCAGTCCACGTCGTTGGCGGTCGCTTGGTGGTACGGCGATTGGGCGATGATGGTTGCCAATTCGGTTTCGTTCATTTTGGTGACCGCATCGGTGTCGTAGTGGTTGGCTTTCAACCAGTCTATGAACTTGTGGTGGAAAACGTGGTATTCTTCCCAGTGGTCGCCCACTTCGTCAATGAAGGATACTTTTACGCCTTTGTCGTTTGGATTGACTTTTCTACGACGCTTGTACGATACCATGAACACAGGCTCAATCCCCGAACTGGTTTGCGATAAAATACTGGTAGAACCTGTCGGCGCGATGGTGAGCAATGCGATATTTCTACGACCGTATTTCACCATGTCCTTGTATAGCTTGGCATCTGCGTCCTTCAAGCGATTGATGAATGGGTTATCTTTTTCGCGTGCTGCATCAAAGATTTGAAACGCGCCGCGTTCTTTTGCCATTTCTACGGAAGAACGGTAAGCATTGAGGGCTAAGGTTTTGTGTACTTCTGCCGAAAACTCAATAGCTTGGTCACTCCCGTATTGTAAACCCATTGCCGCCAACATGTCGCCTTCGGAGGTGATACCTACACCGGTTCTGCGCCCTTGCAAACAAGCCTTTTGGATTTTTTGCCAGAGCTGTTGTTCAACGTACTTGATTTCGTCTGCTTCTGGGTCGCGATTGATTTTTTCAAGGATTTGCTCAATTTTTTCCAATTCCAAGTCAATGATGTCGTCCATCATGCGTTGGGCAATTTGTACGTGCTGTGCAAATTTTTCGTAATTAAAAGTCGCTTGCGGCGTGAATGGATTTTCGACGTAGCTGTATAGGTTGATTGCCAATAAGCGGCACGAATCATATTTGGAAAGGGGAATCTCGCCGCAGTTTAATTGATTGACGTACAGGAACTTTTGTTTTCCGCTTGGCGTGGTAGTCTCCCAAGCCCCAGCAAAATAGTTGTGGGTGCTTGTCCACCGTACCGGAATAAACATCTTCGTAGCCGTCAAATTCGATGGCTGCAATGCGGTGGTTGTGGTATTGCGCTTTTTCCTCAAGGTGTTCCAGGATGGAAACCCGAATTTGGTCTTTAAGCGGTAAGCAATACCAGCTTCTTTGCAAGCGATTTCCCATTCTTTCAATTGCGGCGTTCTGCCCAATTCGAAGCGCAGTTTCGTGAATACGTTGAGTTGTTGCGTCATTAGCGCAGTTGCCTTTTCTTGATAGGCGTTTTGTACCCCTGCCACACGCTTTTCGTGTATGGTAGCATCCTCGTTCAGGTTTGCGACTGCACAATTGCTGGAGCAGTAGCCGATTTCACGAGTTTGGTATGCCGTCCAGAAAGGCGTAGCACATCGTTCGCAAGTTTTTTCTACCCAGACTTTGTTGTCCTCAATTTTGGCTTCGTAGCCTTGTGTTTTTGCGTTGATCCAGTTGCGGAGCAAACGCGGGTCGTACTGGGTATAGACCATTTCCAGAGCTTCAGCCGCTGCAATAGATAGGGCTTTCACAGAATCGAACTGGTCTTTGCGGAAGGATGCAAACTTTTTGGCAATTGGTTAGCATCCGCGAAGTCTATCCATTCTTGCTTAGAGAACCTTCTGCCCAAGATGGAAGTCAATTCGATGGCTTTGCTCAAAATTTCTTCGTTGCTGATGTCGTAAGCGTTGCCATTCTTTAGTCCAGCAGTGGCTTCGGACATTTTTTCGCTGTATGCTTGGAAACGCGCAGGGTCAGCTAAGCGGTGTTCGGATTGGTTGCCTTGAAACTGACCAGCGTTCAACCACCAATAGTCATTTTTGGTTTTGCCTGCCTCCTCGACGATAGGTGCTTGGTATTTTGTCAAAATCATCAAACTATCACCTACGGTTAGGTCTTTCAGTTCTTTGTATTCGCCACTTTTTAAGCGGAATTTGTGGTTTTCTGTCGCACGAATGCTTAGTCCATCTTCCAACGTGAGTTTGAAAACTTTTTTGCTGTTGCCCGTCAATCTTGGATTGCGCATCGTTTGAACGACTACTTTGCCCTTTTCATCCAAACAATATACGGGTACGTCTTTGCCTTCCTGCGCCAATTGCCCGATGCTGACATGGTGGCGACCATCCGCAACCGCAATCAAGGTTTCTGCTGTGAGGCACGGGTTCGTGGAAACCGTTTCAAAGCCCAAGTCAGCGTAGCAATCTGGAATTGCCTCGCGCTTCACAGTGTCCCAGAACAAAACGCCAGGTTCTGCGGATTTCCAAGCGTTGTAGATGATTTTGTCCCATAATTTTTCAGCGTCTATGTTTTTGCGGGTAGTAGGATTTGCTGCGCCCACAGGATATTGCTGAGTGTAACTTTTCTTTGCTTGAACCGCCTGCATGAAAGCATCGTCAATTTTCACGGACACATTCGCGCCTGTCACTTTGCCTACTTCTAATTTGCATCAATAAAGTCCTCTGCATCAGGGTGTTGAACGGAAATAGTTAGCATCAAAGCACCACGACGACCATCTTGAGCTACTTCGCGCGTACAGTTGGAGTAGCGTTCCATGAAGGGCACAATACCAGTTGAAGAAAGCGCACTATTCATCACGGGACTGCCTTTTGGGCGTATGTGCGAAAGGTCGTGCCCAACGCCACCACGACGTTTCATCAATTGCGCTTGTTCTTCGTCTAGGCGAATAATGCCTGCGTAGGAGTCTGCGCCATTACCAATGACAAAGCAATTGGAAAGGGAAGAAATTTGGTGGTGGTTGCCAATGCCTGACATTGGGCTTCCTTGTGGGATGATGTATGCAAAGTCTTTGAGCAATCGGTACAGTTCAATTTCGGGAATGGGATTGACATACTTTTGTTCGATTCTTGCAATTTCTTTGGCGATGCGGCGGTGCATATCGTCGGGTGTAAGCTCGTAAATGTTGCCATAAGAGTCTTTCAACGAATATTTGGTTACCCATACGTTTGCGGCTAATTCGTCGCCTTTGAAGTAAGCAACGGAAGCCTCTAACGCTTCTTTGTAAGCATAGACGCGCTCTAGGTTGTCACTCTTTTGATTTACTTTTTCCGCAGTCACTGAATTTGCCTACTGCACTCATAATAGTTCAATTTTGGTATTTAATTAAATATTTTGGTTATCGGGTATTTGGTAAACACGCGCATTACGTACCTATAGATTGGAAAAAATACGCCTCAAGTGCTTAGTACAAAGGCGTAGTTTTTCTCTAGCATCTATGACTATTTGATGCTATTTTCTATCTCAACTGATGTTATAAATTTGACTATTTATAATGAGGTGGCAATGCCGACGTATCACTATTACACAAGCAAATTACAATGATTATACTTTTTAAATGCCTTAAAGTTACTAACAAAATGTGAATTATTTTTATAAAAATCTGATTTTAAAGGATTTAATTTTGTCTATTTCTTTTCAACAGTGTGGAAAACTCAATGTGGAAAACTTTTCTTAATTTCACTTTTTTGGCTATATACGGATGAACTTTAATGAGTTACGCTTTAACCAAGAATAGCTTATTTCTAAAAAGGCTTTTGTGCGCGCCATATTATGGGATTGGTATTTTTTTCATCTTGAAGTGTGTTTTGACATCTCTAGGAAAGAGACATACGAGGAGTTTATTTTCAAATAATTAGTCACAAATTTTTCGTATTTCTTTTTTAACTTTCAAATAATGCTCCTTGTTTTTGGGTATTTTTAACATATTGATAAAAAAAGAGATGACCACGCTGAGTAATCACCTCTTTTTTTGTAAGTAGAACAGCATTTGATTTACACTGCTACTTGCTTGGTATAGTTGGCTATTTTTTCCATTGCAATTTCGTGATAAACTTTATTAACTAAGTTTTCTCGAATGCTGGAAAAGGCATCCAACGTGATTTGAATATCTTCCTCCGTGTGGTCGGCAGTAGGTATCAATCGAAGCAAAATCATGTCTTTAGGTATCACTGGATAAACGACTGCGGAACAGAAAATGTCGTATTTTTCTCGCAAATCGTACACTAATTCGCCTGCTTCTGCTGGATGACCTTTGAGGTAAACTGGCGTAACGCAACTGGTAGTTGTACCAAGATCGAAGCCGCGCTCTCTTAGTCCTTTTTGCAACAAATTTACATTATGCCATAGCTTTTCACGCAATTCTGGCATGGTTTTCAGCATTTCCAAACGCTTGAGATTCCCAGCTACAATCGGCATTGGCAAGGATTTCGCAAAGATTTGAGAGCGCATCGTGTAGCGAAGATAATCAATGATGCCTGTGGTGGAAGACACGAATCCACCCACGCTTGCCATAGATTTGGCGAAGGTACTGAAATATACATCCACTTCGTCCATCACACCTTGTTCTTCCGCTGCTCCTACGCCAGTTGGACCCATTGCGCCAAAACCATGTGCGTCGTCAATGAGCAATCTGAAGTTATAGTCGCGCTTGAAAGCCGCTATTTCCTTTATTTTTCCTTGTTCGCCACGCATACCGAATACGCCTTCTGTGATGACTAACATTCCGCCACCAGACTGCGTTGCGGCGGCAGCAGCACGGTCTATTTGCTTGGCAAAACTGTTCATGTCGTTATGCTCGAAGGGAAAACGTTTGCCTAAATGCAAGCGGATACCATCGTAAATACAGGCATGAGCGTCTTTGTCATACACTACCACATCATGGCGATCCAACATGGCATCCACAATAGACATAATACCTTGATAACCGTAGTTAAGGACGTAAGCTTTTTCTTTCCCTGTAAATTCAGCGAGTTGACGCTCCAATTCTTCGTGCAGATCGGTCTGCCCACTCATCATTCTAGCTCCCATTGGATAAGCTAAACCCCCACTTAGCAGCAGCTTCGGCATCTGCTTTACGAATTTCTGGATGGTTAGCTAATCCAAGATAGTTGTTGATACTCCAAACGATTTTTTCTTTTCCATTAAAAATCATGCGGCTATTTAGTTCGCCTTCTAGTTTAGGAAAAAAGAAGTAGCCGTCTGTGACCCCACTTCGGAATTGTTCTAATGAACCTCTTGAATTAACTAATTTATCGAATAAGTCAGTCATAGTTATCAAGTTTAAATAATGCTTGACCAAAAAAAATTTGAAACTTACTAGGCTATAGCTTGTAAGAATGAGCTGTTAAACTGTTTGATTACCTGTTTTTTTGCTTGACCAACAGACAGATAGCTTTCTCTTATCAATAGCTGCACAGCAATTACTATGCAAAGTTATAAAATCTGGTGAGAATATTCCGAATCTAGTTTTTGAAATTTTAAGATTTTACAAAAAGAGGTATTGTGCTTCTGGTTTATTGACGGCTACAAAAATACGCTACCATGCGTGAGGCGAATCAGATATTTTGTAAAACTTGGAAACACTTTAGCTACACTAAGTAAGCTATTAGTTTCTAGTCCTTTACCAAAAAGGTATTGCAAATTTCTTCCCGCCCAAAGGCGCGTGGCAAATTCTTGTTCCCAGCTTTTTGAATATGCTTTTATCAGATTATCAGGGTTTTGATGATGTTTCAAAAATGCGAGATGAAACAGGTAAGCGGATTTGAATGCCATTGCCATACCGTTGCCACAAAGTGGAGCAATTAATCCCGCTGAATCGCCCAGCATTACTATGCCTTGCTCTTGCTTGGTTTTGGCGTTAAAGTCTATTTGCGAAATGGTTAAAGGTTTTTCCCACAAGAAAGTTGCCTCTTCCATAGTGGCTGCTAGTGCTTTATTTTTGTAAAGGACTTGGGTTTGGAGCTGTGCAATAGAGTTTTTGTTTTCTTTAAGCTGTGCTTCATGCACTAAGTAGCAAAAACAAAAAATATCGTTTTCTACGGCAGAAAAACCAGCATAGCCACCTTTGAAGTTGAATAGGCTGATTTTGTCTTTCGGGAAATTGGGGTGGTGAAGATGGTATTTGATGCCAATAAAATTTTGTAAGCCTTTTTTGATGCCTGCATTGTCGCGTTTCAAGGCGACATCTAATTCGACTTTTTGCCAAAAGCACTAATACAAAATTGGGTTTCTGTATCTTCATGGTCGGTTTTGATTTGATAAATATTTCCTATTTTTATGATATTTTTGACGGAAGTGTTGGTGTGGACAACTACACCAGAAGCCAGTGCCAATTGGTATAACTCGTAGTCAAGTAAATAGCGGCTTATACCAAAACCACCCAAATCGAGTGGCGCGCTTACCGTAATTCCTTTTTCAGCTACTACTTCCAGTTGTTGAATAGCTGCTAGTTGTAACTTTTCAAAAGGAAACCCCAATTGCTGCAAAAACGGTTTTACTTCGTTAGAAACATACTCTCCACAAACTTTATGTTTTGGATAGCTACTTTTTTCAAATAAAACTACACTGTATCCTGATTTAGCAAATAAAATACTACTTGTCAAACCTGCAATTCCACCGCCTACGATACCAATATCATACTTCATTGATTTTATTTTTTCTGTTTTACTATTAGTTGAACCCCACAACTAACCAACGAAACGCCCAACGCCAGTAAATTTGATGTTTCCCAACCTCTACTTTTTGTAATGCAGTTTGTAGTTCTTGTTTTTTGAAGCCTCGCGCGACGGACAGGCAAGCATCATTTTTCACCAAATAGGACTTTGAAAACCAGTAAGTTAGCCATTTAATACTGTAATAAGCGATTAAATTTCTATGCAAATCGTTAATGACATAACCATAATTTGATTTTCTGTACATGATGTGGAGCAAGTATTCTAAGTCCTCATCAAATAAATGATGTGCGAAAAGCGCTGCTGTACAAATATCAAACTGCATATCTTGGTTTTCTAGGTCTTTGAAGTCCATTTTGTAAACTGTTACTTCATTTCCCAAACGCGCTTTAGTGTAATCTACACAAACTTCTTTGAGGTCGAGTCCAAAAAACTGAATGTCTATCTGGTTGCGCAATGCCCAGTTTTTCAGCGCGTTGATGTTGTCGCCACCACCACATGCAATATCCAGCACAGTCCACGTTTTTTTTCAGGATGAGCAGCAATGATTTGCTTCACGCCCGCTATCGTAATGGCATGTCCACCAAGATAAGTATTGATGAAGTCCAGTTCTTTTAGATTTTGATACAAGTCCGCACTGGGAATATCGTCCGCATCCAAAAGTTCAAGCGTTCTGTTTCTAAATTGATGATGATACATGAGTTTTTAAAAATGCGGTTTCTATACTTAATCCTGGACCAAAGGCTGCACAAAAGATGTTTTTATCATTTTGCAATCCATTTAAAATCAAATTATTAAGCACGTATAAAATAGTGACTGACGACATGTTACCATACCAATCAAGGACGTGGTAGGAAGACTGTAATTGATCTTTTTCAATTCCAAATCCAGTTTGCATAGCTTCTAAAATGCTAATTCCTCCTGGATGTATTGCCCAATAATCAATTGCGGCTACCTCTCTACCCACTTGCTGCATGGAGTAAGCGAGTGCGGGTACACCACTTTTTAAAATTCTTGGGACATAACTGCTCAACCTCAACAACAGTGAATCTTGGTGTAAATCCCACGCCATTTCCGATTCACTATTGGGTTCTAAATAAGAAGTAAATTGCTCGCTTTCAAAGCAAACAGGTACATTTGGCTTTTCTGATTGCATCAAAAAAGCCACTGCGCCATCTGCAAACAACGTATTACCCAATATGTAGTCCTTATCTTCATTTGGATTGAAATGCAATGTACAAAGCTCTATACCAAATACTAAAATTTTAGCGTTGGGATGAAGCGAAGCTAATTCGTGTGCCAAGCGCATGGCTAAAATACCTGAATAGCATCCTAAAAAATTGATGGCGTAACGTTTTACATGACTGGTTAACCCTAGTTCTTTGAGCATTTTTATCTCCAAACCTGGTGCAAAAAGTCCTGTACAAGTGAAGGTGATAACATGCGTTACCTCATCCGAAGCCAAGTTAGAAGCAGATAAAGCCTGTTGGCAGAGTTGCCTTAAAATAGCTAAGGACTCTAATTTAAAGACGTTATTTCTATCCTGAATTGGCGGAATCTCGTTGCTTGTATAAAGTATTTTTGAGCCATAGTGTTCAGCAAAATCAGGTAATACGCTCCTTCGATAACTGATGCAAGAGGATTCAAAAGCCTTTCGGTACAAGCGTTCCTTCGCTTTCAAAACAGGGACAGACAAAAACTTTGCTAAAAGTTCATTTTGATGGTATTCAAAAGGAGCTTGAAAAGTATGTATATGAGATAAAAAAGGCATAAAAAGCCACAATTTGATATGTAAAACTTTAAAAAAGTAGAAAAGTTCACCTTCTTGTACTGGAAAGTCAGAACTCAACCTTGAATTAGTTTAGTCAAGCGAATAATTATGCTTAGTAATTACCACTTGAAGACTGCAATAATCATGCTTTTTAAAAACTTAACTCACTAAGCCTGAAATTACCAAAGCAAAGACTAAACATCATTTATATCGTTTTTCAGAAAAGATTACAAGATGAAAATAAAGTGGTTTCTACTCATCAACTTGATGTACCAGGTCTCGCTCCTAGCTCAAGAAATAGAAGTCAAAAAAACAGTGTACCTCATTCCGGGGCAAGGTTCTGACGGGCGGCTGTTTGAACAAATTCATATCGAAAACTACGATACAGTGCATATTCGATACCTGTTGCCTGAAAAAGAAGAATCGCTGACACAATATGCCAGTCGCTTAGCGGCTCAAATAGACACTACTGCCCCCTACTCTATTGTCGGTGTCTCATTGGGTGGCATGATTGCAACAGAACTATCTGATTTATTGTCGCCAGAAGAAGTCATCATCATTTCTAGTGCCAAAAGTAAATATGAACTTCCCACTCGATATAAGATTTTTAAAATAGTGCCGATTTACAAAATAATTGGTGGAAAGACGATTATTTGTAGTGCAAAACTTGCCCAACCACTTTTTGAACCCACTGACAAAATTACTCAAACGCATTTTCATACCATGATAAGTGACAAAGAACCATATTTTATGAAACGCGCAGTGGCTTGGATTATCACTTGGAGTAGAACCACTTATGATGCAGATATTATTCACATTCACGGCGACCATGACCATACCCTGCCACTCAAGCATGTTGACCCCAACTATATTGTGAAGGGAGGTTCGCACATTATGACTATGACAAAAAGCGAAGAAATTTCAAAATTGCTTAATTTTTATTTGCAATAGGTTAAAACTATCAAAACAAATACTTTCCTTAGCAGCCTGAAACAAACTATTCATCATTCAAAATCTATAACAACACGAATTAGTATGAAGCCACTTCACACGCTAACAACATTAGTATTTTTTTTAATTTATACCGTATGCGCCTTTGCGCAAAAGGAGATAAATCCATCGGGACTTTCTGTAACCAAGCACACCTTGCAACTCAAGGATGGTAGTAAAATTAATTTTACCGCTACCACGGGCTACATGCCCATGACTACTGAATACGGTGAATTGCGAGCTAATATTTTCTTTACTGCCTACACTAAGGACGACGTGAACGACCCTAGCAAACGTCCCATCACTTACACTTTTAACGGAGGACCTGGTTCTTCTTCAGTATGGTTGCACATGGGGGCACTTGGACCTAAGCGCATCGTGATGACCGACAAGGGAGAAGCTACTGCACCACCTTACCAAGTCATAGACAATGAATACGCATGGTTGGCATTCACCGACTTGGTGTTTATTGACCCTGTGATGACAGGGTACAGCCGTCCAGCGAAAGAAATAGACAAGAAAGAATTTTTGGGCTACGTGGAAGATATTGAATCAGTTGGTGCGTTCATTCATAAATATTCTTCTCAATACGAGCGTTGGGCATCTCCCAAATACCTCGCAGGCGAAAGCTATGGCACAACACGCGCCGCCGGATTATCCGATTTTTTGCAGAAGCGGTATGGAATGTATTTGAATGGATTGGTACTGATTTCGCAAATTACTAATTTTCAAACCGCACGCTTTGAAATTGGCAATGATTTACCATATCCTCTGTTTTTGCCAACTTACACTGCAACTGCTTGGTATCACGGCAAACTTTCTAAAGAATTTTCTAACCTAGAGGCATTGCTGCGTGAGGTAGAATCTTTCGCACTCAATGAGTACACTTTAGCTTTGACCAAAGGAGACCAACTTACCGACGCTGAACGCAAAACCATCGCCCAAAAACTATCGCGCTACACTGGACTTTCTGAAACCTATATTCTTGAAACCAACCTTCGAATTATGATTCAGCGATTTACAAAAGAATTGCGGCGCACAGAGGGACTGACAGTCGGCAGATTAGATAGCCGATTCACGGGAAGTGATTATGATGATGCAGGCGAAAATTATGAATTTGATCCTAGCTACGATGGCACAATTTACGGACCTTATACCCGCGCCATTTATGACCATTTGCAGCGCAATTTGAAGTTTAAAAGCGATTTACCTTACGAAATTTTGACAGGGAGAGCACGACCTTGGAACTACAACAATGTGCAGAACCAATATTTGAATGTCTCGGAGTCGCTACGAGCAGCAATGCACAAAAATCCAAACATGAAAGTGTTGATTTGCAACGGATATTATGATTTGGCTACTCCTTATTTTGCTACCAAATATACCGTAGATCATATATTTCTGAGCCCTGACTTAAAACCTAATATTCAAATGACCTACTACGAAGCTGGTCACATGATGTATATTCACAAGCCGTCCTTGCTGAAACTCTACGACGATGTGAAAGGGTTTTACACGAAAGAGTAATGGAGCGATGGAGTGAGTTGTAATTATATGAATATTTTATGTATATATCATATTCACAAATTTGAACTCACTCCCATCACTATTCTACTCGTTCAAACGTTACTGTTTTACCAAGTAAAGATGAACCCACGTAACCACGTACTTTTAACGACTTGCCTTCCAACCACAACATACCACTATAAGTTCTGCCGTCGTCCAGATTGTAGATTCGTCCATTGTCGTAATTTCCATCTCCTAGATATTCAAAATCAAGGAGAAACACAACCCCAATACGACTTCTGCTTCTAAGTGCTGGATCAGGGTTGTAACTATCCTTTCGGCTGGTATCACAACAAATGGTTCTACCGAAGTATTTACCTTGTTGCTTATATACCTCTATTTTGCCGCGCTTATCGGGCGAATAAAAAACACCTAACACATCATCTGCCTTTTGAGCAATGGACTGATAACTTATACTTAGCAAAATAAATCCAATAATGATTTGTTTTCTCATGCTATTGTAACGCCAAAAACGTATATTAGGTACTAGAAGGATATTTCCAAATTGTACTTAACCAAAATAAGTTGATCACAAATGGTATGCTAAGTAATTGATATACAGAAGTGTTTGGGTGTTAAATTTTTAAAATTCCACCAAAATAAGCACAAAATAATCTTTTGTTAAACCTATTTTTTTAAAAACGAAAGCGATGAGAGCCACTTCAAAAGTGACCCTCATCGCGAGAAAAGATATTTTACTTGATGTGATGTAATTTACTTTTGTCCTTCGCTTTGCCTAAACACCATTATTTGAGTCATCTTAGTTGATAACCCGATGCGAATGACGAGCTACGTGACCCTCCGTTATGGAATTATTATGTTTTGTTTCTTCACGCGTCTTTTACCTTT
>JAAUTG010000145.1 GCA_012031785.1 Saprospiraceae bacterium
ATTGATAATAGACACCAAATTGAAGTTTGGCGCACCCAAAATATTTTTTGCAGCCATTACTGTCCCCACTGATGCAGAAAGTCCAATATTATCGGTGAGTGCAAATTAACCTCAGGCGTAATTGAAAATAAGAAATATTATTTCCAAACACAGAAGAACTTCCAGTGTTGCCGTTGTTATCTCCATTATCAATAGAAGTTAAATGTAACCATTTCAGGCTTAGTAATAATTGACTGCTAGGTGTCCAACCTATTTCGCCTCCCCACTGAAATTGATCTGCATAATCTACTGATAATACGCCACTAGCATACTCAAAATCAGCACTTCCTCTATTATTGTAGCCCACGCTAAGCGTGGCATAGATAGGAGCTGGATGAAAGGAATGCGAAGCTTCCAAACGAAATAGTTGGTTAAATTCCCCGTCACCAGTTTGCAATAATTCAGATTCGCCGCCTACGTTTTGACCAGTTGGTAGCCCTAAAATCACACTCGCGCTCAAGGCAATAGGTCCTTTTGTAATCAAGGCATATTTTAATCCCAAATCAATATCACCAACACCATTAAATTCATCGCCTGTTTCTATTCTTCCATTCAAAGTAGATTCGCGGTTATTAATAGTGCTGCGCACAAAAAGTGGTGCATAAAGCACTCCCGTAAAACGCTCGCTGATGCCAAATTCTCCGTAAATACTAGACATATAAACAGAAGTGGTGGTAATATCCACCAAATCGCCATCTGGATTAAAGTATTGCGTAGCGCGAATCATGGTTTGGCTAAGTTTAAAATAACCTTCCCCGACGGGTTGGGGCCAGCCACCGCCCGCAAAAGTTTGTAAAGTAGATAAACTAAACAAGACCAATAAAACTGAAATTTTATTTTTCATTAACAAGGTATCTTAATGGTAAACACGAAAGCAAATAATTATCGCTAAGGTGTTGACTTTCAAAGTGATTGAATAGAAAATATAACCCAACTTCAGGTTGGGGTTAATTCATTTCCGCAGCGCCAAAGGTTACGCTAAATGGTTTACAGTAAATCAATACGAATCGAAAATCGTCAGCATTAATATTAGAAGGTACTTCATAGCTTTGTGTGCCACTTCTTGTCTTTAAGGCACCCAAATCAACACCTGCACTTGCATTGGTATCGCTGTTGCTCAAATAAACATGTAAACCTGGTCCCGAAGATGCAGAAAAATCGTTAGCAAAATTGACCTTGAATAAGCTATTTTCTTTAGTAATAGTTGCAGTACCCATCACAGTGTAACCTCTTCTACCTGAAAAAGTACCAACTCTATCACTAGAACCAACTGTAATGCGATATGGTAAACTCCTGATATTATTTGCCACAGCAGTTATTTCTACATTGCCATTCCCCACGGCAGTCACCAAGCCTGCGCTACTGACAGTAGCAGCTACTGGGTTAGAACTTTGCCAAGTAATAGGATATTGCAAGAGTGGATTGCCCACTGTATTTTTAACGGAAGCCGTTAACTGTAACGTTTCGCCTATCTTTAAATTTTCACTATCTCCTGTAATGACCACTGAAGCTACCGCATTAGGATCACTTACCACTGTGACAAGGGTAGTGTCACTCAATAAGCCTGTGATATAATTCACCGCAACTACTACTTTGGCTTGACCTGTCGTTTTTCCTGTGATTTTTCCGTCATTACTTACTTCTACTATGTTGCTGTTCATGCTAGTCCAAGTAAAAGATTCACTTGTCTCTTTTCCATCGTAATCATAAAAAGTGGCACTGAGTCCAATTTGCTGCCCGAGCACTACGGAAACTTCTTTTCTTGACAACTCTACTTTGGAAAGATCAGGACCAATAAATTCATCTACCAAATCAGTGCCTATACATCCGTTGAATAAAGACGCGGTTACTACAAATAACAAAAAAATGAAACTCCTTTTCATGGGTAAGTTTTTTATTGAAAAATCAAGTCAACACTCGAATTGAATGCACAAGCAATTCTTGCATTCTTTCTTATACTCCTACAAAGATAAAGGGTTTTTGTTACAAGTTTTAACTCCTCCGCAGGCGATTTTTTCTTAAAAGTCTTTACTTTGACCAATAGCACAGATGTTATAAAAATGTTTACTTTATTTAACAATATATTTTAAATTAGGACTAATTTGATAAAAATATAATGTAAAGTGTTAAAAACCAGTCAAGTAAATTCTTCCATTTTATTTTAAAAAAACTGTATCACTCCTGAATCAAGGTTAAAGCATTGGCACTCATTATTTTTAAATGATTTCGATGCGAAACGGCTACATAATAGTTCCCAGTGCTTACACCTGTGAACTTTACAGGCGACATGCCGTCAGTATCTACCACGTCACCATCTTTTTGCAGCAAAGCTGCTCTGCGAGCGACCACTGTTTGTGGGTCACTTCGCAACTCCACTAGCACCCAATCTACAATAGCGTCACTACCTGTCGAGGCTAATATATCGTCTGATAAATTAGCTTTATAGTTTTGTAACGTTGTGTTGTAGTCAGAAAAAGGTGGAGTTTTTGGTAATATATTCAAGCGTCTCAAATGGTCTTCCATACTTGTGTTGCTGGGTTGATACGCACCATGTAAAAACACTTTTGGCGCGACGGCTACTGTTGGACATTGTTTTATTTTTACGCCCATTGCAATAGTTTGCATGGATGTGCTATCATTGCCCATACCTGTCAACAACAAGCTATAATTTTGAGCAGTCGCTTGTTGGGAAGCATTCAAAAAAAGTGTCAAATGACTATTTGGCGCAACTAAAGTATCGCTTAACGCAGCAGACAAATCAGAGGGTAGATTCGACAATTGAAGCTGCACCATATCTGAGAAACCAGCGTAAGCAGTAAGGTCTAGCTCAAATTTTCCAGATGTGCCTTGGCAAAGCTCTACCACAGAAGGATAATTTAGTGTGAAATTGAAATGTGGTATATTAGGCTTGACCACAAATAACCCCTCATCAATTCCTGAAATAAGAACATTTCCACTCCTAAAGTAAGGATAAACACTCCAACTTCCTTCGTAACCTCTGCTGTTATTGGCGGTATAAATATCAAAATATCCAACTTCTGATAACTCACCTTGCGCCACTTCTGCTAAGTCTAATATTCGTAAACCAGAACGATAATTTGCCTGATAGACATAACGCCCTTTAATATATTGATTATGGTCAATTGCTTGAGTAGTGTTAAAAAACGCGCCAAGATAGATAGGAGTACTCAAGTTAGAAATATCAAACAGGTAGGTTTTCGTATTATGAAAAAAACCACCCTCATCCAATTCATCATCCAAAAGCAAATACCGATGATCGTCAGTAATCCAACCTTGATGGCTGTAACGACTACCCACGTAGCTGTTGCGAGATATTTGTTCTGTGTTTTCCTTGTCCGATACATCAATAATAGTGTAAGTGTCTTCGTTGAAACCAATACATATTTCTTTACCAATATGCAGGGTATCAGGTCCACGATAAACGAAACATACAGCGTCATGTGAATAACCATCTGTGCTGTAACAGTCTTTCATGACAGGGCTTTTAGGATTAGATACATCAAAATAAACAATGCCCCCCGCACAGTTGGAGCGTGTCCCCACCGTATAAATAAAGCCAGTTTCCTCATTGACTATTACATTGTGAGCGTTGCCACCTGCAAATCCAACCCAACCATCTTCAGTGAAAATAACGGGTGGATTCGTTACGGTTCTAAGGCGCGTCAAATCAAATACTTGCAGTCCATGACCTGTTGCTTCGCTTACAATATAAGCATGATTTTTGTAAACTTTGATGTCGCGCCAAATCGAATTGACAGTATGTGTAGGAAGATTACCCAAGCGAATAGGGTTACTAGGGTCAGAAATATCTACAAAAGCAGTGCCATTAAAAAGTCCAACCAGAGCATATTCTTTGCCAGTCAATGTATCCCACCAGCCCCAAATGTCATTCCCATCGCCTGTGGCACCCAATTCAGGCAAGGTTAAGCGGCTTTGTAAAGCAATTTCCTTACAAGGATAAGCACCTACCATACCATTTTGGCAAGGTTGCGCCCAAATCGAAACAGGAATTATACAGCTAATTGCGAGTATGTAAATATGGCATTTCATAAGAAAACGGTGTTTGTAAATTACTCCATCGTAATTTAATTTTACTCAATTGATAATTTCTTGTCAACAATTTACTTCATTTAATTAATTACATTGTATTTAGCTGCTGTGTTTCAGTAATAATCAGGTATCAATCTGTTTTTTTTAAAAGACCAATAAGCCGAAAACCCAATTGCCTAGCATCAATCCACAAAATAAATCATTAAAAAATTGTATCAATTGAAAGTAGGAGTTATTTTAGCATTTTAAAAGCTCAAAATTAAGTAATCTGCGTAAACAAACACTTAAAATTTTAATCAGCATGAGAATATTTATACTGCTATACTTACTGGGATGTTCTTTTATGGCAACCAGTCAATTGCGCGTAAGTGAAAATCAGCGTTATTTGGTGGATGCAGATGGAAATCCTTTTTTTTGGCTTGGTGATACTGCTTGGGAGTTGTTTCATCGCTTGGATAGGGAGGATGCCGAAGTGTATTTAAAAAACCGTGCAGATAAGGGCTTTAATGTGGTTCAAGCAGTAGTGCTTGCCGAATTGGACGGTCTAAATACCCCTAACGCCTATAGAAATAAACCTCTTTTCAACAACGACCCTACTCAATTGAATGAAGCCTACTTTCAGCATGTGGATTATATTATTGATAAAGCGGCATCGTTGGGTATTTATATTGGTTTGCTACCTACTTGGGGCGATAAAGTTTTTAAAGAAAAATGGGGTAAAGGTCCTGAAATATTTAATACCAGTAATGCTAAGGTTTTTGGACGCTTGCTGGGAGCGCGCTATAAAGAGAGAAAAAATATTATTTGGATATTAGGTGGCGACAGAAACCCTAGACCTGATACAGAAGACGTAGAAATTTGGCGCGCTATGGCAGCAGGGGTAGTGGAAGGTGTTGGAGCGCAAGATAAAGCACTGATGACTTTTCATCCTCAACCCACTGATGTTCAAGATGGTGGCTCTGCTAAATGGTTTCATCAAGATAGCTGGTTAGATTTTAATATGTTTCAAACAGGGCATTGCAGAGAAAATAATGTTTGGGAACGCATTCAAGTAACTTACAATAAATTACCTGTAAAACCTGTCCTTGATGGCGAAACCATTTATGAAGACCATCCAGTTTGCTTCAACGTTAAAGATTTAGGTACTTCTAGCGCTTATGATGTGCGTAAGCACGCATATTTGAGCGTATTCGCAGGAGCTTTCGGACATACTTATGGTTGTCACGACATCTGGCAGATGTACGCACCCAACCACGAACCAATTAATGGTCCTCATTTGTACTGGTACGATGCTTTGGATTTACAAGGCGCAAGCCAAATGCAATATTTGAAGCAATTGATGACTTCTCGTAGTATGCTCGAACGAGTACCTGACCAAAGTATTATCACAGACCCACTCTATGAGCATAATAGAATTCAAGCTACACGCGGGACGGACTATTTGTTTGTATATTCTTCACAGGGGAAGCCATTCACTATGAATATGAAAAAAATTTCAGGTAAACTCCTTCAAGCTGCTTGGTACAATCCAAGAAATGGAGAAACAACGGATGCTGGAACTGTAGAAAACAAAGGTAAAAAACTATTTACTCCACCTTCTACTGGCTATGGTCAGGATTGGGTGCTGATACTGGACGATGCTAGTAAGACACGCCAGATAGACTAAAGTTAAATATGTTGCTTCCTGCTTACCTACACAACAATTTATAAAAGTATGTTATCAAATATATTGGTTTTTTGAAAACATACATGTAGTTTTGTTCTCGGTTTGTTGAATCTTTGACAAATAAGTTTTGTCGCGCAGTTAGCTAATAGACGTTACGTATTTCGCTATATGTATCTAGCTGGTTGGTTTTAAAAAAGATTTTTTATCCTGCATCTAATCATTTAAATTCATAAGTTATGTACAAGTTTTTAATCGTAAGTGCTTGTTTTTTATTGATGTTTTTTGCAGTGCTTGTTCTGCTACTAAGTCTGCATCAGGGGCTAAAGATAATAAAACAACCACTGTAACTAAACCAGAAGAAAAGAAGGTAACTGCCGCCGCTGCCGATAGTTTCGTGGGTGGTTGGTCAACATCTGTTAGTGGTACACCAGCAGGAGATGTAAATTTTGATTTATTTTTTGAAGAACTTGATGGAAAATATAAGGGCTACATCATGGGAGAAGGGCAAAGAACGGACTTTAGCGACATCAAAGTAGAAGGTAATAAAGTGAATGTTTCTTTTTACTCCAGCCAATTCGGTGTAGATGTATATTTTTCTGCTACTATGAATGAAGCAGGAGATGCTATCAGTGGCTACGTAATGGATAGCTACAAATTGACTGGAAAGCGCAAGTAATAAGCCATTTTCAACAAGACTAAATAATTTATGGCTGGTTGAAAAAACGCTCGAATCGAGTATCCACCTTTTGAAGTGCGACAGTATTACCCCCGAATTTCCTTGTTCGGTAATGGTTACTTGTTAAGTAGGCTATACAATTAGTAGTGTCCACAGCAGAAAGGTGCTTACTTTCAAAAACAATTAATGGAGGAGTGGTTTGCGTAGCAAGAAACATCTTGATAATTTCAAAGTCGTAGCCCTCTGTATCTATCTGTAAAATATCAATATTCCCCAAATTATATTTTTCTATCAAAGTGCAGGGGGAGATGAGTTCGACGGGTTCTTCTGCGATACATGCACTGGAATCGTTGGGAATTTCTAGTCCATCCTCTCTGGCTTTTTCTGCCACATAACCCGAATCAAAAGCACTTTGAAGGGTTGCTTTATTAAAACTTGTCAGTCCATTTGCCCATCTAGCTTCCGAAAATGCAATTTTATAAATTTTCCCTTCTCCATCGCAGGTGTCTAAGGCTGCATTCAACGTGACAATACCTTTGTTCTTTTTGTATAAATACGCTAAGGTGTTGAAAACATTTTTTTGTGGCTCCAGCAGTACCCCTTTCCACTTATCTCTTTTGATGAATTTATGAATAGGATCATGAGTAATCCCATCATTTGCACCGATTTGTACAACTGTGATTGGATGAGGGCTTGATTTAGAGTAGCAATTTAAAAAATCAGATAGACTATTTGGTGTTGGACGATATAGGTACTGATAAAAAATATAAATGAAAATGCTGTTGTTGGCACTAAGGCGCATTCTCAATTGCTGATAAAACGATTTTAGGTGCTGTTTCAAATTGACTGCGAAATTGTTTGACAGTTAATTAAATCTAATTACTTTGCCTTTAGGTGTTTAATTGAGGACTAAAAATAATGGTTTGTCATTCAGCTATTGACAAAGAAGGCAGTGTGTCAAAAACACACTGCCTTACAGCAAATACAAAACAACAAATAAATTATTTTGTAGCTTTTAATGCATCAATTTGCTTTTGCTGTTCAATGATGTATAGCGTCAATTCTTCTACTTTTTGAAGTAAAGTCATAGAAAATTGATTCAAGTCTAAACCGTTAGCTTTGATTTGAGTTGCCGAAGGTACGCCAGGCAAATGCTTATTTGTGTTTACAAAGTTTGCTACTTCGTTGATGCTTTGTAATGCGTAGTTAGACTCAAACACGAAGTCAGCGGTAGCCACATTAGCACCGTTGATTACTATAGATCCTTTACCACCATCAATGGCTACGGTAACTTCGTCTCTGTTGTTTTTTACAAACAACTCTCCGTCAGAAGCACCACCACCTAAGTAAGCAGAACCTGTTTTACCCACTACGTGGAAAGTAATACTACCAGCACCATTCAATGCTCTGATTTGACCATCATGTCCTTCTAATTCTACACGATTTTTACCATCGCTAGTTGTCAATCTGATGTCGCCATCATGTCCAGCACCACCGACCATGAAGTTAGCTGTACCACCATCCAAGTGAACAGTCATACCGCCTGCAGCGTCCATCAATCGAATATCTGCGTTAGAACCTTCACCACCAACATGGATATTACCACTTCCACCATCCAAGTGAATAGTTTGCTTACCTGCTGCATTTTTCAATACTGCATCACCTTGTGAACCACCGCCACCTAAGTGTAAGTTACCAGTTCCACCGTCAACGTGAACAGTCATTTGACCTTCTGCATTCATTAAGCGGATGTCACCATTTGAGCCTTCGCCACCAAAGTGTCCATTTCCGTTACCACCATCCAAGTGAATAGTTTGCTTACCTGCTGCATTTTTCAATACTGCATCACCTTGTGAACCACCGCCACCTAAGTGTAAGTTACCAGTTCCGCCGTCAACGTGGACAGTCATTTGACCTTCTGCATTCATTAAACGGATGTCCACCATTTGACGCCTTCGCCGACCAAAGTTTCCATTTCCGTTACCACCATCCAAGTGAATAGTTTGCTTACCTGCTGTCATTTTTAATGCTACATCACCTTGTGAACCAGCACCACCTAATGCCAAGTTGCCATTACCACCGTCCAAATGACCTGTGATTTGACCACTTGCATTCATCAAACGGATGTCCGCGTTAGAACCTTCGCCACCCAAGTTGATGTTACCATTTCCACCATCCAAATGAATGGTCGTTTTTCCTTGCTCGTTGCGAAGTGCAATGTCTCCTTGGTGTCCACCGCCACCTAAGAAAATATTACCTGTACCCCCATCAATGTGAACAGTCAGTTTGCCAGTTTCGTCCATCATGCGAATGTCTGCATTGTGTCCGTGACCACCCATGTTGATATTAGCATCACCACCATCAACATGAATAGTGTTGTTACCTGCTGCATCCAACATGCTGATATCTCCTTGCGAACCTTCGCCACCCAATGCTAGGTTTCCTGTTGCTCCGTTAATCTTTACAGTTGACTTGCCGTCTTTGTTTGTTAGTTCAATTTTTTCGAAGAAATCTGCCATATTAGTAAGGTCATTTAGTTGAAAAATAAATTGGATGCGAATGTAAAACAATATTAGAAATACTTGATGTTTAGTTTGTGTTAACTAAATATTAATTTTATTGTATATCTTATTTTTAAAATAATATATTAAATATATAAGGGAATGATATTGTATTAAGTTGTATTTCAATACTGTCTTTGTCACTTTATTTTTAATTATTCAGAACGAGTTTTTGTTATGCAGCTGAAGACCAAAACAAATAGTGAACTATCTAATACGTGTTCTTGACAGGCAAATTTACAAATACTGGAGATTTGGCGATTATTCCCTGTAATTCGTCGAACTAATACTAGGTCGTTAAAAAAATTAACAGAATATTGAGCTGTATTCATATACGAACAATAAAAATAATTGTTATGAGCACCTTAATTGAAGCGCGTGGAATTTCCAAACGTTTTGGAGATTTTGTCGCTGTAAATCCTATACACTTCCAAGTGCAAGCTGGCGAAGTGGTTGGTCTGCTTGGACCTAATGGCGCAGGCAAGACTACTACACTAAGAATGCTGGCAGGACTTTTAAAGCCAAGCAATGGAGAGGCGTTCATTGCTGGTCAATCCATGACGAGCAATACACTGGCTGCTAGAAAAAATCTTGGCTTCTTGACTGGCGATATGGACGTGTATCGTCGCTTGAATCCCGTCGAAGTATTAGAGTATTTTGGAAGGTTGTACGACGTTCCTGAACATGAATTAAAACCCAAAGTGAAAACATTAGTAGAATGGTTTGGCATCACTGATTTTAAAGACAAACACTGCGAAAAACTTTCTACAGGTCAAAAACAACGAACTTCAATAGCTCGCACCCTTGTTCATAACCCTAAAGTCGTTATTTTAGATGAACCTACTACAGGTTTAGACATTATGTCAAGTGAAGTCGTCTTACAATTTATTCGTAATATGGCGAAGGAAGAAGGTAAAGCAGTTATTTTTTCTACTCACCATTTGGATGAGGTAGAACGACTTTGCGACCGTGTTGGTATCATCCATCAAGGTAACTTAGTTGTCATGGATACGATAGAACGAGTGAAGGAAAAGCAGGGAAATCTACGTTATCAGCATCATTTTTCACTTTGTAAACGACAACCATCATGCGAACATCCATCATTAAGACTATTTATTTCAAAGAGTTGCGCGAGGTGTTTCGCGATAAGAGAACACTTTTTTTAGTGATTCTGATGCCTTTTTTCTTGTATCCAATTATGTTTACTTTAACAGGGAAACTTGGTGCAGAACAAGCCAAAAAGCTAGATACCACCATGGTAAGCGTGCTGATGAATCCACAAGCAGAAGGAACACCGATTCATCAAGCCTTACAAGCGGACAGTACATTGAGTATCGCTTTGATGGATTTTGATAAATCCATGCTTGATACTTTGACCAATACAATTGGTGTAAAAGTGTTGAATAGTGACACTGCTAGTGTGGCAGCAGGTCAGCCTGTTTTAGTAGAAATCTATGCGAATACCACTAAAGATTTATTGGATAATCGGAAAAAGCGCGTAATGGCAGTTGTAGCAACCATCAAGCAGCAATTGGTGACTGAAAGTTTGATAGAGCGCAATCTTTCATCTGATTTTTGCAACCTATTCAAATTGTGGAAATTGATCTAGCTTCCAGAGAAGCTGTGATGGGTAAATTGATTGGGCGTTTTATTCCTATGATTTTGGTGTTCTTCATTTTTACAGGGATTATCTACATTGCCATTGACATTACGGCTGGGGAAAAAGAGCGTAAAACGCTTCAAACGCTGTTTGTAGCTCCAGTGAAGGTATCAGAAATTATTGCTGGAAAGTTTCTAGCAGTTTTTACAGTGGGTATTGCAACGGCTTTAATGAATCTACTTTCTTTAGTAGTCGCTTTTTTGATTCAAATTAGACTGTTAGGTGGAGATATAGCAAAAATCGGGTTTAGCATTAGCTCAACAGGATGGGTCTGGTTAATTGTATTGATTGTACTTTCTACTGTATTTATAGGTGCAATCACCCTAGCAGTAGTGCTGTTGGCTAACTCTTACAAAGAGTCCCAAAGTTACGTGACGCCATTGATGTTAGTTATTTTATTACCTGCAATTTACGCTTTCACCCCTGGCATTGAATTGACTTTTGTTACTGCTTTGATACCTATGGTTAATATTTTTCTAGCCATGGGAGCAATATTTATCGGCAACACTAATTTTGTACTCATGGCACTTGTATCCGTCATGGCGTTGCTGTACGCCGTGCTTTCACTAGGCTTTGCTTCTCTCATATTTAGAAACGAGAATGTGATTACAGGTGAGAAAGTAAATTTCAAGCAACTATTTAAACAAAATTAATGTTTGACGATTAAAAGAGGCTGTTTGTCGAAGAATCAGTTGAAAATTTGGCAAACCACTGTAACTTAACGCCACAAAGTAAACGCAACTAGGCGAAAAAATTAAACCATACTCGTCTAGTTGCTTACACAAAATTTGAAAACAAACTAATCGTGATATGGTATCCTATGAAATCACATTCCTAAGCATTAACCTAGAAAGCTGGTGGAACGAACTGGAAGCTGCTTCAACAAATATTTTGGGGTATTGCTATTGTATTTTAGCGTTCTACTTTTTTT
>JAAUTG010000146.1 GCA_012031785.1 Saprospiraceae bacterium
CGTTGCCCCTTTCAAATAATATCGTTTGTGCATATTGCCCAATAAGTAGCGTAAGTTGAACGTGTGGCAACATCTTCCAAACAGATTCGTGCCAAAGTGGTGCGCACGCTTTGCAAGGTGGTAAATCGCCTGAAGCTGCTTTTCCAGGATAGCAAAACCCCATGGGCAAGATGGCAAAATGATTTGCGTTGTAAAAAGTAACTTCATCAACGCCCAGCCAATGGCGCAATCGGATGCCGCTTTGGTCTTGATAGGGTACGCCCTTTTCGTGTGCTTGCAAGCCAGGAGCTTGACTGACTAGCACAATTTTTGAATAGTTTGAAAAACTGACAATTGGTCTTGCTCCTAATGGCAATTGTTCAGCGCAGTGCTGGCAAGCTCTAATTTGAGCAAGCAAATGAGCTACTTCTTCAAGGTGTGTTTCCTTCATGTAAAAATCGTTGAACAGTTTCCCACACTTTTTCAGATTCAAAGCCTTTTTGTAGCGCGTAGGCAGCCAGTTTAGCTTTGCGCTCGTATTCGTTTTCGTATTCTAAAGTGGCAGATTTTTTAGCAATCAAGACGTACAACTTAGTCTCGTACTGACTATTTTCAATTTCCTCTAATCCTTTTTGGATACAATACGACGTGATATGGCGTTTTTTTAGTTCTTGAACGATTTTGATTTTACCCCAGTTTTTAAACTCGAACTTACCGCGTGCAAAAGTACGGGCAAAACGTTCTTCATTCAGAAAATTATCTTCTATCAAAGCTACCATCACTTCCTCTAGTCGGTCGCCATACACCCCCAAATCTAGCAGCTTTTGCCGAACCTCTTGGTGGCAACGCTCCTGATAAGCACAATAATGTTGCAGTTTTTGCAACGCTTCACTGGTAGAGATGAATTTATTTTTCATGGTCTGCCTAGTTGAACATTTTACAGCATGTAATAAACTATTTGTTCATTTGTTTTTGCTTTTCTCGCAAAATAACGGCAGGGATGCAAGAAGCTACAAAGCCAGCTATCCCCGATGTAAAGTACGAATATATCATTTAATTTTATTAAAATTTAGGAACGGCAGAATTTAAACAAGGATATTTTAAATATCCATTAAAAATACTAGCAAATGACTTCCGAGAAGTTGGGTTAATCTTATTAGGCTATTTTTCTAAGAATGTTAAACTGATCTGAAATTGTTTTTTCAATGAGCTTGTCTATCTTGTGTTTTTTTACAAAAAAAACATCTGTGAAATCAGCATCGCTCTCATTCAGGCTACTTTATTCATCCCACTGCTTTAAGATAGTTTTCTACTCACATCCCGCTCGTTCTATTCCTCAAAAAAACTTCAGAATTGAATTTTGAACTTTATACTAGCTTTGTCATTCAATTATGAAAAATTAAGGAATATGAAACAAGGTATTTATGCAGCGTGCTTATGGGGACTTTTGATGGGATTGTTTGGATGCAAGGAAGATGCAAAAGAAACGGCTGCTGCAACCGCCCCTAGTGGACCGAGAACGTTTAATGTGGACGGATTTGTAGTAAAGCACCGCTCATTAGACCAAAAAATCAATACGACAGGTAACTTAATTGCAAACGAGACCGTGCAAGTGCGTCCAGAACGCGCAGGAAAACTGATAACGCTGAATTTCCAGGAATCATCGTCAGTGAAAAGTGGGCAATTACTGGCAAAAATTGAGGATTCCGATTTGTTAGCACAGCGTAGCCGACTGCTTGTCAATTTGGACTTGGCACAAAAAGAAGTAGCGAGAGGCAAAGAGTTACTTAAAATACAGGGTATCAGCGCAGAAGAGATGGATCGTTTGGACAATCGGGTGGATGATATCAATGCGGAAATTAAAATTATTGATATTCAAATAGAAAAATCGAAGATTCTTGCACCTTTTTCGGGTGTCTTAGGCTTACGTCAGGTAAGTCAAGGTGCATACGTGACACCCAATGACATTATTATTGACTTGCAACAAGTAAATCCTATCAAATTGGAGTTTGATGTGCCAGAACGCTACATCTCTCAAGTAAAAACAAATCAACCTTTAGAGTTTACAGTAGTAGGATCAACTAGGACGTTTCAAGCAAAAGTTTACGCAATTGGCACAGAAATTGCCCCTACGACGCGCACTTTTAAAGTACGCGCCACTGCAACCAACAATGAAGGGTTATTGAAACCTGGCCAGTTTGCAAAGGTCAATTTGGTCACTGGACGCGACGATAAGGCTATTCTAGTGCCTACGGATGCTATTATTCCCGTTTTAGAGGGCAAACAAGTCTATATTGCTAGAAATGGTAGAGCGATTGCGAGTTTAGTAGAAACAGGTGAACGACTTGCTAATGAGGTGGAATTACTGGAAGGTGTGCAAGTAGGAGATACTATTATTACAAGCGGCATATTGTCGCTTTCTGATGGCGTGTTAATTAAATTAAACAAGGTCGTAGAGTCAAAAAATACACAGCTATGAGTTTATCATCATTGAGTATGAGACCGCCCGTACTGGCGACGGTTATTTCGATTGTCATTGTACTTTTTGGGGTTATTAGTTACACGTATTTGGGTTTGCGGGAGTACCCAGTAGTAGAGCCGCCCATTATTTCTGTTTCTACTAATTATGTAGGAGCAAATGCAGAAGTAATTGAAACACAAATCACAGAGCCATTGGAAGAAAGTATCAATGGTATTGAGGGTATTCGTTCTTTATCCTCTACAAGTGCGGACGGTCGAAGCACGATTAACGTGGAATTTGAAATTGGTACAGATTTGGAAGCCGCTGCTAATGACGTGCGCGACAAGGTTTCGCAAGCGCAGCGCAATCTTCCGCCCGATGTGGACGCACCAATTGTGACAAAAGCTAATGCTGACGCAGGTACGCTGATGGCACTGACCATACAAAGCAAGAACCGCGATTTATTGAGCTTATCGGAAATCGCTAATAACGTTTTTAAGGAGCAGTTGCAGACCATTAGTGGCGTATCAAGCATTAGAATTTGGGGTGAAAAACGCTATTCCATCCGTATCGAAATGGATCCTGATAAGTTGTCTGGCTATGCCCTCACACCGTTGGATGTGAGAAACGCTATTCAACGCCAGAATTTAGAGCTACCTTCTGGTAAAATTGAGGGAGAGCGCACGGAATTGACTATTCGTACTTTTGGCAGACTAAGTACGCCAGAGGAGTTTTCAGAAATGGTGATTCGAGAATCGGATGGCGTGATTGTGCAATTGAAAGACGTTGCCAATGTCAGTTTAGCACCTCGCAATTTGAAAACTTCGCTGCGTGGCAGTGGTATCGAAAAAATGGCAGGTGTGGCAATAACTCCTTTGCCAGGAGCAAATCATATTCAAATCGCAGACCAAGTGTATGAGCGAGTAGAGGCAATGAAAAAAGATATTCCAGCAGATATTGAAGTGGGCTATGCTTTTGACAATACCAAACCTGTGCGTATGGCTTTGGAAGAAGTACGAGAAACAATTTTAATCGCGTTTGGTCTAGTCGTGTTGATTATTTTTGTGTTTTTGCGCGACTGGCGCACCACGTTAATCCCAACGCTTGCCATTCCAATCTCTTTAATTGGTTGCTTTTTTGTAATGTATATCTTTGGATTCTCCATCAATGTACTGACTTTGTTGGGCATCGTGCTCGCCACTGGTCTAGTCGTGGATGATGCAATCGTCATGCTGGAAAACATCTATCGAAGAATAGAAGATGGACAAGACCCTATTCAAGCAGGGCATGAAGGGTCAAAAGAAATTTATTTTGCCATTATTGCTACTTCGATTACGCTGGTAGCTGTGTTTCTTCCCATCGTATTTTTGCAAGGTATTACAGGAAGACTATTCCGTGAATTTGGTTTAGTTGTAACTGGAGCTATTGTGATTTCCACCATTGTTTCTTTGACCCTTACACCGATGTTGAGTTCGCGCTTCTTAAAAAAGACGGAACGACAATCTTGGCTATTCCAAACGTCAGAAAAGTTTTTTGTTGGCATGACTGATGGCTACAATTGGATGTTACGAGGATTTATGCGTGTTCGGTGGCTGGCTTGGGTCATTTCCTTAGCAGCGGCTGTGGGAATTTACTTCCTTATCAACTCGCTACCTACTGAATTAGCACCTTTAGAAGACAAAAGCGGGTTTCGTATTCTAGCTACCGCACCAGAGGGAACGACCTTCGAAGTGATGGATGATTACATGATGGAGGTGCTAAAAATTGTAGATACACTACCCGAAAAACGCGCTTATATCGCAGTGACTTCGCCTGGTTTTGGTTCTACTTCCGCTGCTAATTCTGGCTTTATATTTATGAGTTTGACAGCCCCTGAAGAACGCGAGCGTACACAAGATGAAATCGTAAAAAGTCTCTATCCAAAGTTGTCCAAGTTGACGTATGCGCGTTCCATTATTGCGCAGCAGCAAACTATAGAAGCTGGTGGTGCTGGGCGTTCTTTGCCATTGCAGTACGTGATACAAGCAACTAATTTTGAAAAACTCAAGGCATACATTCCAAAATTCATGGAGGCAGCAGGAGAAAGTCCTATTTTTTCTGTGACGGATTTGAACCTAAAATTCAATAAACCTGAATTACAAATTACAATTGACCGCGAGCGTGCAAGAAGTTTAGGAGTGACTGTGCGCGATATTGCTGAAACTTTGCAGTTGTTTTACAGTGGTCAACGTATTGGTTATTTCATTCGCAACGGAAAACAGTACGAAATCGTGGGAGAAGCCGCTGAACAGTTTCGGGACGAGCCTAGTGATTTGAGTAACGTATATGTGCGAAACAGCATAGGTAACTTGATTCAAATGAGTAACTTAGTGCAATTCAACGAAGAATCTAACCCACCGACGCTGTTCCGCTACGACCGTTATATTGCTGCCACAGTGTCTGCGGATATGGCAGAAGGCTACACGCTTGGACAGGGCATCGAAGAAATGGATAAAATCAAATCAGAAGTGTTGGACGAAACTTTCAGCACCGCTTTGGCAGGCGCTTCTAAGGATTTTCAAGAAAGTTCTAGCGGTTTATACTTTGCATTTCTTTTTGCTTTAGTTTTGATTTATTTGGCATTAGCAGCACAATTTGAAAGTTTTGTTGATCCTTTAGTTATTATGTTTACTGTTCCTTTGGCTTTAATTGGTGCGTTACTGGCGTTGTGGATGTTTGGGCATACCATCAATATTTTTAGTCAAATCGGTATTATTGTCCTCATCGGAATTGTGACAAAGAACGGTATCTTGATTGTTGAATTTGCAAATCAGCGCAAGGAGGCTGGACTTTCTACCGCAGCAGCCGTTATTGATGCTGCCACGTTGCGCTTGCGTCCAATCTTGATGACTAGTTTGGCTACTGTACTTGGCGTGCTACCTATTGCTTTGGCGTTGGGAGCATCCTCCACAAGCCGTATTCCAATGGGGGTAGCTATTATTGGCGGTTTGATTTTATCGCTATTTTTAACTTTGTTTGTGATTCCAGCAATTTACACTTATTTCAAGAAAAAATGAACAAAATAATCTTTTCAATAAGCGTGTTGTGCAGTCTTAGTTTTGTTTTTGCGGCAGCACAACCGCTTCTTTCCTTAGAAGAAGCCATCCAGACAGGACTTACTAACAACTATGGTGTCAAAATTGCACGCAATAGTGAAGTGATTGCCACCAATAGCAACACCTATGGTAACGCAGGTTTTTGCCTACTGTTGGTGTAAACGCTAGTACAGGCTACACGAGTAACAACACAGTACAGAAATTCTTTTCTGGCGATGAACGCACGGGAAAAGGCGCTGGCAATACGGTATTCAGAGCAGGATTAGAACTCAATTGGACTGCTTTCGATGGGTATCGTATGTTTGCAGCTAAAGAAAGGCTTGGTTTGTTAGAGCAGCGCAGTCAAGTATTCACAGCAAATGCCATGCAAGACTTAACTACACAGATTCAAACCGTTTATTTTTCGATTGTTCGCGTGGCACAACAGATTGAAATACAAGAACAAGCCATTTTACTCAATATCGCCTTACGCGACTTGGCTGCCAATAAAGTAAAAATTGGAACAGGCACTAGTCTAGAAGTGCTGCAAACTACCAATCGCGTGAATGCAGATAGTTCTGCGTTACTCAACTTGTTCGACCAGTTGCAACAGGCTAAAATTTCTTTGAACCGCTTATTGGTGCAAGATGCAAATACCATATTTGAAGTACCCACAGAAATGCCAGCAGTTATTTTACCTAAGTTGGAAGCGTTGACGCAAATGGCACTCAATCAGAACTTTGATGTAAAACTTCTTCAATTTGATGAACAAATAGCATTAACGCAAATCAAAGAGGAGCGTGCTGCCCTATATCCTGTTGTGGCTGTCAACACAGGATTCAACTATAATTTCTCCAGAGCAGAGGTTGGATTTTTACTCTCCAACCGTAGTTTTGGACCTACTATTGGGCTAAATTTGACTTACAATCTTTTTCCAGGTAGAGACGTGCGCAAGGATATTGCTAATGCCGAAATATTTAAAGAAAACATCCGCTTATCGCAGCAAAACTTGACTGCCAACCTCACTTCAGATATTGCATTGTTGTATCAACAGTATCTCGCATTGCAAAATCAGCTTGATTTGGAGCAACGCAATTTACAAACTGCTTCTACTAATACTACTTTAGCACAGCAGCTTTATCAATCTGGTCGTGCTACCAACTTTGACGTGCGCGAAGCTATCTTAGCTGAAACGCAAATACGCGACCGCATCAGTGATGTTCAGTTTCGTCAGAAGCTAGTGGAAATAAATATTTTGGGTTTGGCTGGCGTACCGTTGTTAGGCAATTGAGGTGTTTGTACTTATTTTTGATGCAATTTGAAAACGTCTAATCAATAAGAATGACTTTATGATGAAGCAAGTGTTGCTGTTAGAGCCGATTTCGGAAGCAGCTTTGGCTCGGTTGAAGCGTGAAGTAATAGTGATAGAAAACACTGCGCTGCTTGACGGAACAAAAGTAGATGCTATCATCACACGAGGTAGGGGAAAAGTAGATCAGCAATTGCTGGCTGCTTGCCCCAACATACTCGCCGTAGCACGAGTGGGTGTTGGACTGGATAATGTGGATGTGGAGGAAGCTACCCGACGGGGCATAAAAGTGCTAAATGTGCCAGGTTGCAACGCAGACACTGTGGCTGAACATGCTTTGATGCTGATGCTGATGTTACAGCGTCAGGCATACACCCTGGTGCAAGCGGTGAAGCAAGACAACTGGTTGATTCGCAACCAGTACACTGGTGATGAAATACGGGGAAAACAGCTTTGGTATTATTGGATTGGGTAATATTGGAATGAAAGTAGCGCGCCTAGCCCAAGCATTTGGAATGGAAATTTCATATTGGGAAAAAGTGCCAAAAGATGTACCTTTTAAGTCGCGTTCCTTTGAGGAATTACTTCAAACCTCAGACTTTATCAGTTTGCATTTGCCTTTGACACCAGAAACCAAGCATCTTTTCAACAAAGGTACTTTCGAGCAAATGCAGCCAAGTGCCTTTTTAATCAATACAGCGCGTGGTGAGATTGTGCATCAGCCTGACTTGTTGGAAGCACTGCTAGAGAAAAAAATTGCAGGCTTTGGCAGCGATGTCTTAGAAATTCAACCTCCGTTAACTAATGAGCCATTGTTGCAACTACCTAACGTGCTGATTACGCCACACGCAGCCAGCCTTACAAAAACAACTTTTCAAGAGATGTGTATGCAGTCAGTACAGAACGTACTCGCTGTATTATCTCACCAAAGCATAGATGCTAAATATGTAGCAAATGGGTTGGCAATAAAGGCTTGATGATGTTTAGTTTCAAGTTCTTATCCTCCAATTTGCCACCTTAGTCCAACAAAGCCAAATGCAGAAAACATTGGTTTTATGCCAGTTAGTGCGAGGTGCTTGCTTAGCCCTACTTCTGCGCCTGCCGTCACAGTGAAACTTCGTGTAAGGTGTGCAGGCAATTCACCGCGCACAAACCATCCCATAGAAGTGACTACGCGGGGGTCTTTAAATTTTCCAAAAACGGTACTTTGTACCGCGAGTGCAATCTGGTCAGTAGTATTTTCTACTGGTCGTAGTAAGCCGCCTTCCAATAGGCTATCCAACTTTTCACTAATAAATAAGATGCTTCCCAATTCTACCACAGGCGAAGGGTCAGCGGTTAGGCGTAATCCTGTCACTAGGCTTGCATCCAAATAGCCTTGCTCGCCCCACTCCAGCAACGGATCATCGCCAAATACCATTTTTTTCAAATGCACATAAAAGTCTAAATCGTAACGTTTAGCAAAAAAAGGTTTTACTTGCTGCGTCTCTGCCACTGCAATAAGCGCAAGATGCTCGGCAAGGGCTTCGGTTTCGCCATTCATTGCAAGACGCAACGACTTTAGCTGGTTACTCCATTTTTTGGAAGCAGCTTTTTCTGCCAAACGAGGCTCTCCAATCATCAAACTGGCACCAAACCAATGAAATCTTCCCCAAACTCGCACAGCACTGTTTTGACGGCTAAGTTGTTTAGCAATCTCCTGATTGACATCCAAACGAATGCCTGGAAACAAATCTCGCACCCAACGCGGTGCGGTTATTCCAAAGTCTGTAAACGCTTGGTCAATTTGCTCCTCAGTGATTTCCAGTGATTCAAACCCAACAATACTGCTCAAATTACCCTCAAAAGTAGTGTAGCTTTGACCTACTAAAGTTTCCACACCGCCTTCAAAAAATTGCGCGGAAAGAGTGCTGAAAGTAAGACAAAAAAATAAGGTCAATATGCGTATGTTCATTTTTGTAATATTAAAATGCTGGTGTGGCAGGGTTATTTTTTTCGTGTCAATGTGACCTCTCCTTTAAAAGATTTAATCGTGTTATTTCCGAACCGTACCATGGCGTGATAAGTAAAAATACCATTTTCGAGCGGCTTATTCAAGTAGCTGCCGTCCCAACCGAAGTTTGACTTATTGAGTGGTATCTCTTTTGTTTCAAACACTAGCATTCCCCAGCGATCAAAAATACGCAACTCTGCTATCATTTCGCCAGATGTATCGTCACTAAAAAAAGTGAAAAAATCATTTACCCCATCAAAATCAGGCGAAAAAATATTGGGAACATAAATTTCTCCTAACGCAATAGTCAGCGATACGCCATCAGAGGCTAGACAGCCTCGTTCATCCTCCACCACTACTCGAATATCCATGTTTTCGGTTGCCAAAAAAGAGATATTTGGCATGTCTTGGTGGATGTCATCAGGTAGCCATTGAAACGTTTTGACCTGCCCCAGTTGCGTCGTGTTCAGTTGAATGGACGTGTTTGGACGCACTATCAAGGCGCTATCTGTCAAAATTTGTATGGCTAATGTATCAGGTGTTTCGATTTTGACGGACTTAGTTTTGATGCAACCCAATTCATCTTGCACTACCACTTGATAATCTCCACCAAAAAGCTGTTCAAAACGAGGCGACAAATGGTACTCGTTACCGCCATCAATAGAAAAAATCATTGGTAAATCAGGCGTGTTTGTTATAATTTCAAGGCTTCCTGTCGGGTCATTTGGGCAGGTAGGATGTTGAATGACTACCTCAAATCCAATAGTATCAGCACTTGGCACTTCCACAATAAACGTGCTTTTGCATCCAGTTGATGACTTTGCTTCCACGCTGTAATTTCCTGCTCTAGTGGTAGCAAACGTACTACCTATTACGCCGGCTTCCCACTGATAAAACAAACTATCTGGTGAAAGACTTACTTTAACAGTATCGCAGATTGGCTCTAGCGTGACTTGTACCTCTGGGGGCTTGCTTCCAGTCACATCGAATGATTGCTCTACCACACACCCAAAAGTATCTTTGGCTTTCAATAGGTATGTACCAAAATCCGAAGCCTGTAAGTCAAAAAGTACAGGCTGTTCAAGCACTACTCCTCTGGGAGATTGCCAAGTGGCTTGCACAAAAGCCGAATCGTTCAGTAAAAAAAAATGACAGTATCACCCAAACAAGTATTACCCACCTGAATCTGAGGCACTTCGGGAGTGATGATTTGTAAAAAAACTTGAACTGTATCTTCACAACCGTTTTCGTCGAGGGCATGAAAAATATAATTTCCTTCATTTTGAGCAGTGGTGTTGGTAATTTCCAGCTTCTTGCCTTCGTACAAATCGCCATTCGGTAGTTTCCAAAACTGACGAATCCCACCAAAACCCTCTAGTGTTGCATCTTGTCCAACACAACTGCTCAAATCACTTGAACTGCTTGCAAATTCAACCGCTTCTACCCAAATTGAATCTACCCTCTTACAACACGCATCTTCCACTTCAAAATAATACCAGCCCTCGTTGCCACGGAAGGGGAGTAGTGCCTGCGATTCATGGCTTTCCCAACCCTTTAGATTGAACCATTTTACATGGGCATCAGGTGAAAAAACAAGCATTAGGTAGAATGGCTTGCAATTGCAATTGATTCGTGTTGCAGTTTGGAGTAGCATTTAAGGCGATGGCACAGGAATGAACGGCAATTGGACATATAATCTGCGTTGAAAATTCTGTGGTTGTGTTGGCTAGGTTATTGTAAATATCGTATTCCACCTCCATCCCAATCGCGCAAAAAGGCAAAGTACCGCTAATCCTTCCTACGCCTGCTAAGGTTTGTAAGTTGCCGGTCAGTGAAAATGCGGGCTGTCCAAAAGATGCTAACCAAAGTGACATTTCTGAATCGCTTCGTACATCTGCAACCATCAAGGAGTCATCTAGTACAAATGCGAATCCGCGCACACAGTTCGCACAATTGCCAAATGAGAGCCTTCCAACTGCTTTTCGAGTGCTATCGGGCAGAATAGCATATACGGTTGCCTTATCTACTTGCTGTCCGCCAAAAGCATTGATGTCTATAAAGTAAGCGCGTTGCTGTTGATCCTTTTCAAAATAAGTCAAATACACCAAGGTATCTCTAGCCAATCCATTACTAAATTCAGAGTCCTGTGGGTCAATATACGGGACATCACAATCTGGCAGTGCAGTTTGAGCGATTAAGGTTTGAAAGCAACAGCAAACTATGAATAGGGAGAGCAGTAGTGAATTAATTCCCATAAATATTATTTCTTCGTTTGCGCCTATCGAACGAAGAAGCTTGGGTAGATATTACTTTAAAGCTATAAAAATTTTCTTAATATAAATTATAATAATTTAATAATCAGCAAATTGTAATGCTATTAATGTCTTAAATAAATTTTGTAACTATTTGATTTGATAATCAAAAAGTGATGGAGCGCATTTGACTTGCTTATCTAGGTGATTGGGTTTCGCCTGTTTTATTTAATGACTTCATAAATACAACATGAGTGACATTTTCATAGGTTGTTAATCAATATTTCAGGCTTATAGTTATTCCAAAAAGCGGTATTAAAAAATTAAGTCAGGTCTTTTTCTGAC
>JAAUTG010000147.1 GCA_012031785.1 Saprospiraceae bacterium
AGCTTAAAGCGTTTGCTCAACAAAACGTTCCTTGAAAAAACAACCTAAACCAATCAAGAGGAAACCTACTAATTTAGCCTCCTCCAAATGGGTTGGTATTTTGTTTGACGCTACTTTACAGGAACGAGTAGAAGTAGTTTGGATTTTGCCAGTGAACTAGAAGCTCAAGGCAAAAAGTAAGCCTTCTCGCGTTTTTCAATGACCGAGAAAAAGAAAAATCTCTTCCTTTCCCTTATTTCAATCGAAGAAATATCAATTGGATAAACATACCAAAAGGTACAGCGGTAGAAAATTTTGTAACACAATCCTTTGATACCCTGCTTGTACTGCACCCACAGAGCAGCACCCCTTTTGAGTATATTAGCACTTTGATAGATGCCAAGTTGAAAGTAGGTCCTATTTCAAAAGACCATACTTGCTTCGACTTAATGTTAGATGTAAGCAAAAAATTGCACTGACAGATTATATCGCTCAAGTGGTTTGCTACGCCAACATCGTGAAAGGTTCACCTGCTCATTTGTCCGTAGCTGCGTGAGTTTTCACTAGAATAGGTTGTTCTTTGGTTGATTTTGGGGCAACCAGCTTTTTTATTCCCATACGCAAGTATTGGGGAAACAATCAACGCTGCCATCAAATCTGCTATTGGAAAAGAAAACCAAATCCCATTAATGCCAAAAATGGGTGGTAAAATGAGCAGTAAAGGAATTAAAAAGAATCCTTGTTTGGTTAATGTCAACAAGAGTGCTGGCACTGCTTTTCCTATGGCTTGATAATAAGCTGCACCAATCAACTGAATACAAAGTGTGGGTGTCGCCAAGAAAGCCATTCGTATGGCTGGGGGAGTTTGTGCGAGCAATGCTGTATCTTGTGTAAAAATAGATACAATGGCAGGCGTAAAAGCCATGATCAGCACAAACATAAGCAGCGCGATAGCAGTACCATAAAAAGTAGCTGTTTTGATAGCCTTCTTTACTCTTCCTGGATTACCTGCACCAAAATTGTACCCTGCGATTGGTAAAAACCTTGCGTAACGCCCAAAACTGGAAAATTGGCAACTAGCATTACTCTATTGATGATACCATAAACGGAAATCGCTAATTCGCCGCCATGCTTAAACAGGGCTTGATTAAGTACCACAAAAAGTAGCGCGATTGTACCCTGCCTCGCAAAAAGTGACTATTCCAATGCTGAATATTTCTTTTTACAATAGAAAAAATTTAATCTTAAAATTTCTTTGGTATTAATGTTAATTCTGATTTTCCTTTTAAAAAAATACCAAGCTGTGAAAGATGCGCTTCCAATATAAGAAATACTAGTTGCCCAAGCTGCACCTTCAATCCCCATATCAAACCACACGATAAAGATGGGGTCTAAAACGATATTAGCAATCGCAGGAATTAACATGGTGAGCATAGCAATTCTTGCTCGACCTTCTGCCCGAATGACGTGGTTAGACATCATGCCCCAAGCGAGGAAAGGAATACCGAAAATGATTATTTTGAAGTACGCCTTAGAAAGTGGTATCAACTCCCCTTTTGCACCGAATATGCCCAATATTTCGTCAATAAAAAAAGAGGACAACAATACAATAGAAGCTGCCAATCCTAGTGTCAGCACTACTTGATTACCGAAAACCAAATCCGCTTTTTCATTATCTTTCGCGCCTAATGCTCTAGATATAATCGAAGCCCCCCCCAACACCGATAGCCATACCAATAGAGCCAATAAGCAAAGTGATAGGAAATACCACCGTCGTAGCTCCAATTGCTAACGGACCTACAAATCGTCCTACAAAAATGGTATCTACAATACCGTAAATAGACATCACTAAAATTCCAATAGAAGCAGGAATAGCTTGTTCGAGTAGTAATTTTGGAATTGGAGCTTCTCCTAAACGTTGGGAGTGATTTTTCATATTTTGATATTTCTTTTAGACTTTCGATAAAAGTCATGCGTATTCATCAAAAGTCTAAGTTTTTTCACTGCTCCACTGAAATTAGTGAGGAAGCAAACATTATTCCCTGACTATTAACATGTTGTAATGCTACTGCTTCAATTGTGTTAAGCGCATCTACCTCAAGTGGCATTTCTATTTTGATGTAATTGTCGGTGAATCCAGACATTAATCCATTCTCTTTATGGGCTTCAAAAAGCACTTTTCGCTCTGTTCCAAGATGCTGCTCATAAAAAAATCGTCTTTTTTTCTCGGAAAGTATATTTAGCATTTCATTTCTACGCTTGCGCTCTTGCATCGAAACAGGATACAACATATCTATTGCAGGCGTATTCGGACGCTCAGAATACGTGAACACATGCAGGTAAGAAACATCTAACCCTTGAATAAACTGATAAGTTTCCAAAAAGTCTTCCTCCGTTTCACCGGGAAATCCCACGATTACGTCTGCACCAATACAACAATGTGGCATATAAGATTTGATAGTAGCCACCCTTTGCGCATACAAATCTCTTTTATAGCGTCGGCGCATATCTTTAAGTTGCTTGTTATTACCAGATTGCAGTGGAATGTGAAAGTGGGGCATAAACCGCTGTGACTGCGCCACAAATGCAATTATTTCTTCTGTGCAAAGGTTGGGTTCTATGCTAGAAATTCTGAAACGTTCAATTCCTTCTACTTGGTCAAGTGCTTGAATTAAATCAATAAACAGGGCTTCTTTTTTTGCTTTTTCTCCTTCAATAACAGCCGTTCCGTTACCAAAGTCACCGATATTCACACCTGTCAATACAATTTCTTTCACGCCCATGTCCACAATTTTATGTGCATTTGCTACGACGTTTTCTAAAGTATCGCTTCTGCTTTTGCCTCGCGCCAACGGGATGGTGCAAAATGTACATTTGTAATCACAGCCGTCTTGAACTTTCAAGAAAGAGCGTGTTCGATCTCCAAAACTAAAAGCCTCTACAAAACTATTAGCTCGTTGCACTTCACCAGCACGCACCATGCCTTTGTCTGGAGTTTTGGAAAGCGCATCAATATAGTCGAGCATTTGAAACTTCTCTGCTGCTCCCAATACCAAGTCCACTCCTGGAATGTTAGCTATTTCTTCAGGTTTAAGTTGAGCGTAACAACCTATCACCACTACAAAAGCATGAGGAGCTAAACGCAAGGCTCTACGCACAATGTTTCTACACTTTTGATCCGCGAAATCTGTGACAGAGCAGGTATTAATGACATAAATATCCGCCCCCCTCTTGGAAATCAACTTCCAAATAACCTGCTTTTTCAAAAAGCCTTCCAATAGAAGAGGTTTCAGCGTAGTTTAACTTGCAGCCTAATGTGTAAAATGCCACTGACTTAGGTGTCATAATATAGAGCGGATTTACAAAATTGTATTGATTGTTAGCATCATGAGTCCTTAGCTTACACAGAATAACAACAAATATGCTGTCAATTATCTAGCTTTAGGAGTTATTTTACTAACCGTATTTATTTTTTGACAGCCTTTTTCATCCAATTCTTTGTTGTTAACTTCTATAATTATCAGAAACCCATCACACTTAAGGTGTGGTAAGTACAGGAAACACAAACTTTTTTCGTAATACATAAGTCATTAATAAAGAACAAAAATTTATTAAAGTAACTCGAAGCCACCTCAACACTAGATTCTATCTTTTAGCTAATTGGCTACTACAAAATAATTTCCTGTTCACTTACTACTATAAATAGCTTATTTGGCAACGAAAAATGAAGTAATGAAAACAGTTAGAATCCACCTGCACGTTCTTCATTCACGATGGCTAATTTATTATCGTTACTAATCGCCAACCTAGTGATATTACGAATACCATAAAACTTGAAATCCGCTATCTCTCGCCAGCCCTTTTCGTTATCAAAACTAGGATGATATTTGAATAACTTACTACCACTCCCCATCAAATAAGTACCATCACTTAGAATGACAAAGTCTTCACTACCCGATAAAGTGGTAGTAACAGTTTCACTTTGAGTATTCGTTTCGTAAGTATTTACTTGCTTGATGTACCAATTACGTGGCGTTACTTTATGCACAAAAGCCATGTTTCCAGTTTTTGGATCTGTCTGAAAACAACGCCCCACGTTGGACATAATTGAACGCACTTGGTCAGTAGAAACATCTGCAATTGCCAATTGGTTTGGTTCGCCTACCAAAAATAAGGCTACTCGACGACTATTTAACCAATGATGATACCCTACTTTTGTTTCGTACTTTAATACAGGTTTACCATCTGACAAGCGGTCTAAAGGAAATTGCCACAAACGCTGACTGCCATCTGCTTCTACCCGAATAGCAGAGAAATTGGACAAATCAGGCATTAAGGTAGGAGAATATTCCGATTCTGTCGTTTCTGTAACTTTATATTTTGAACGCCTAGCTAAGTCCAGCAAATAAATATCTACTTGCTTATCTTGAGGCGTTTGCACTGTGATATAGAGTTCACTATTGTTAAAAAAGCGTGGCTGGTTGTTGTAACCCTTTGCATTAAAAGCAGTTAAGTAACGCGGGTTTTGGAAACGAAATTCTCTATCACTGACTTTTTTGAGGTCAAATAGATAAATGTTTGAGGTAACTACTTGTGCCAAAACTATATTTGCAAATAGGATGCAAGAAACAATAATAATCGTAAGACGCTGCATGGTAGTTAATTTTTTTTCAAATTCGGCTGCAATTTACGCAAGTATTGGTCAATAAAGTAATTATAGGGTGCATTTTACTTTTGTGCTTCGCTTTTGATGAAAATTAGTGCTGATTAGCAGTTAGACCAAGTGGTTAACTTTTATTTTGTTTACAGTTAAGTATTTGGAAGGCTTAGAAATTAGAACACCATTAAATAGCTTTGCCAACAACTAACTTGTCAACATAATTTATTCTTTATTTGCTAATTGTCCACAAGCAGCATCAATATCTTTTCCTCTACTTCTCCGCACAGTCACCATGATTCCTTTTGCGCAAATACTGAGCAAAGCGGTCTATCTTATCTTCGGCAGCTTTTACAAAGTTTACACCTTCAATAGGATTATACTCAATAATATTCACTCTCACGGGAAATCTTCTGCAAAGCTGTGCCAAATTTATAGCATCTTGCATAGAGTCATTAAAATCCTTAAAGGCGATGTACTCGTAGCTAATGCGATTTTCTGTTTTTGGTAAAAATACTCCAGTGCATCCATCAAGGCAGCTAAATTATTTTGCTCATTAATCGGCATTATTTTATTTCGCTTTTCATCATCGGCGGCGTGTAGAGAAAGGGCTAGATTCACTTTTGACTGATCGTCAGCCAATTGGCGAATCATTTTTGCAATACCAGCGGTGCTTATCGTGATGCGTTTGGGAGACATCCCCAATCCTTCAGGTGAGGTGATATAATGAATGCTCTCCATAACATTTCGGTAGGCTAACAAAGGCTCACCCATACCCATGTAAACAATATTTGTCAAAGGATGCTCAAACACCTCCAAAGCCTGCTGATTGACTAGCACTACTTGGTCGAATATTTCAGCAGCATCCAAGTTGCGTACTCTTTTCATACGCCCAGTGGCACAAAACGAGCAAGTCAAGCTACAACCTACTTGACAAGATACGCAAACGGTAAAGCGATTATCTTCTGGTACAGGAATCAGCACCGATTCTACTAAATGTCCGTCATGCAAGCGCCAACGCGATTTTATGGTTCCATCTAAGCTATTTTGCTGCTTGTCCATTGTAATTGCATGAATGACAAAATGTTGACTTAACTTTTCGCGTAACCCTTTTGGCAAATTAGTCATGGCTTCAAAAGAGTTTGCTCCTTTTTGCCAAAGCCATTCTTGCACTTGTTTTACTCTAAAGCGCGGCTCATTCATTTGCTGAAAGATAGCTTCTAATTCGCTCTTGGCAATACCTCGAATATCTTTTTTATCGGTTGTTATCATGTTGTTTTATCAACTACGGATTGTGGAATGTCAATCCTTATGGTTTCTAACGAAAAAATATTTTCCACATAAAACTATTCCTTATTCATTCGCATCTTTAGAATAGATTGAGTGATAAAAAAGTTCTTTTGTAGCATACAATGTTTTAATGTTCTATGACAATTCTTGTAGGTATTATTACTGATTGATGTTGCGCTGTTGGATATTTGCTATTCACCATTTGCCGAAACTATAAGCGTTTCGTTGGAACGCTTCAACAGTATATGCTGGCAGTCTTTGAAATAAGCAAATAATCAAATGCAAATAGCGAACTACCTGACAAGCGATTAACACACCCATCCATGAATCTGGAGAAGCATAGTGAGCACCTAATCGGGAAAGCCCATGTCGGCAACCAACAGGCAATCAATGAGTTGTTTAGCCTTTGGTATGAACGTGTCTATAACATGGCTTGGAAATATTTTGGCGAGGAGGAAGTGGCAATGGATGTGTGTCAGCAAACGTTCGTGACAGTTCATCGAAAATTACACCATTTAGAGGATGCCTCTAAATTCAAATATTGGTTGTACCGAACTGTGATTAACCAATGTCACATGGAGAGCAGAAAGCGTAAAACACTTCATCAAGCTCAAGAAAAATTCATTCAACGCCAATTTCAACCTGTGCAAGAACAACCTGATGAAATCTATCATCGCACTGAACGCTCAAAAGTGGTATTAGCGGCATTGCAGCAACTACCAGAGGAACAAAGAACGATTATCTTGATGAAAGAATATGAAGATTTAACGTTCCGAGAAATTGCTGAAACACTTGGCATTTCAGAAGGTACAGCAAAGTCGAGGCTTTATTATGGACTAAAAAATTTGCGAAATATTTTATTGAATAACCGTATAACAAAGGAGTATAATTATGAATGAACAGTTGATAGATTACTTATACGGGGAAATGACTACGACGCAACGTGCTGACTTTGAAGCTCAGTTGGCAAATAATCCTACGTTGAAAGCAGAATTAAGTGAATTGCAATTTACCCGACGCTTATTGTCAGATGTCCAGCAGGTACGCCCGTCTAATACAACAGTCACTATTCGAGCCACGCCCACAATTCCAATGAGTTGGATCAAGTGGATGGCAGTAGCAGCCTCTCTGATTGCTTTTGTTTGGGGGACACAGCCGCGTATTCAGTTTCAAAATACTGGTGCTGTGATTGTTTCGGGAATTACAACGTGGCAGATGATGAGCAAATATTTCAGCGTACTCCAACTACGGATTGCGCCCCGATGATAGAAGCTGCAATTGCGGATAGCAACGCAGAAATCTTTGAATTATTGGACTCTATTCAAAAACAATTGGGGCGACAAATGGATTGGAAAGAAAAAGCATTGATGGCAACATTAGAAGATGAACTAAATGGCTATCAGAAAAAGCAACAACAAAAATTTGGTACGGGCAGTGAGCAACCAGTATCAACAAAATATTCCACGCATAGTCACCAATTTCCAAGACATGTCTTTGGAACAACGTCAAGAGATACGCCTTTTGCTTAAACAACTTTGGGAAGAACTCCAGAAGCAACGCGAAAAAGATTTGGAATACGTAGAACATGCTATCATTCTACTTCAAGAGGAGCAATTGCACCAGCAAAAAACCATTAACGATTTGATACGATTGGTCAACCATTAAAAAACCATTCGTCCGTTACACTTATTGACTGATGCTACGCAATGGGCTTTTGCTATTCACCTTGGCTTGAGTACAATGGCTTGGAGCATCTTCAAGGTATGGGCTTCCCATGAAAGCATGAAAAAGCCTTCTTAAAGCAATGTGCATAGCCTCAGTTATGGATATTTTATTTTTTCACTTTTGGCGTATTGTTTGTGTTAAGCAATACTGTCGTACTATTTACAACTCAACAATGATGCAATACATTATTTTATTTTTCGGATTGCTGTTTATTAACAGCCATTTGCTGGGACAGTCGTTTGATGCAGCTAAGATGAACAACGACATTGAGATTTCAGAAGCTATGCTTCAGTCTATCGCTAGAGAACAATTTGAAGGCGGAGATTGGGGAGAAACCGTAGAAGGTGCATACATTGAGGACTACGGCGTGATTTTCACTATTCGTACCAGCGCAGAAGCCACGATACTGGGTTTTGGGAAGAATAACATTAGAATCACCTCGCCAAGAGTTCGTGCCAAAGGTTTAACCGCAGGTAGCATTACAATTACAGAGGAATACAATGACCTATTGTGAACAAGTTCGATGAAAATGTAAAAAGCATTGCTATCACTTTTTTGAAGGAATATGCCCAACTCATCAAACAATTGGAGGTACAAGAAAAAATACTTCTCACTTTTGTAGATGATTTTGAAGAAAACTACGCGCTGGCTTGGATAGATGGTCGTCCGCCTGTGGAAGCTCGTCGCTCCACCTTCACAGCAGAAGTTTTGAAGAAGGATATTGAAGACTATAAATCTCTAAAAATTAATGAAGAAGAATTTATAAGTCGAATCAAAGTCACGAAAAGGGGAGATGAAGAAGTAAGTAATCCTGATGTAGAACGATTGATTACTATTTTTGAGCGTATTTATCAGGAAGACAACGCTAACTTAACCGTTGTACTATCGGACATGAATCAATATACTTATGTAGAAGGCTTGGGCGTGGTGCTGAATTTCAATTTGCACAATACAGAAGAACACGATGAATTTGATAGAGAAGATCAAATGACACGGCAGCAAATTGAAACAGCAGAAAAAGCTCGACAAGAAGCCTTAAAAAGGCAGTTCGATATTTTTATCAAAACCTTCAAAGAAAACGTCATAGAATACGGACGCACCGTCAAGTCCTTAAAATCAGATGAAATGCTAATTTTTAAACTGCATGTGCATGGCTTAGTACCTAATCAAGCAGAAGTTAGTGTTAAAAAATCAATACTAGAGGACTACGACCAACGCAAAATATCACTAACTCAAGCAATAGAAAGAGTAAAAGTTACAAGTGGTTTTAGGGCATTCTCTCAAAAGTTTATGCCTTTGCAAAAAAATGTAGCATAATCTAACAATATCATATCTAAGGTGTTTGTTTTAAGAGTGGTTAATTCATTGCGAATTGACCATTCTTTTGCGTAAGTTTAACAAAAATACGAACACCAATGGAAGGAAAAATCCTAGCAAAAATTTTACTCATTGTCTTTATTGTACTTTGGGGTTGCAGCGAATGGAATGTTATTAATGCTAACTTCACGCTTGATAGCAGATTAAATGTATTCGATAACGATTTTGGAGACCGAAAAGTATTTTCCGATGAATATAGTATTGCTGTTAATTGGGGAAACCGCAAACATTGTTACACAGAAAATGCGGAAGAAGAGCTAGTCCTTCAAAGAATAAATTCCTTTGTAGTAGATATGAGCTGGGTGCCTTTTTTAAACATTATTATACCAAAAGCACATGGCAGGTGGCGGGGTTTCCTGGTGAAAGAAAGCCTATTGAAGTGAGCTACACCGTTAAAAAATTGGTTTAGTATCCAGAAACGATGTCATGAACGAAGTACGCAACAAAATATCTGAAGGATTAGTAGCGGAACTAAAATCGCAAAGTTTTTATGCTCCAGACTTGAAAAATTTCCAAATTCGTCCTACCTTTAACTAAATATTCAAAACCAAACAATGTTATGATTAACAGAGTAATATTAGTAGGTCGTTTAGGCAATGACCCAGAAGTAAGAAAATTTGATAATGGTTCTTCTGTATCCAGATTTAGTTTAGCTACCAGCGACCCTTACAAAGACGAGGCTGGAAATTGGCAAGAAAAAACTGATTGGCACAACGTAGTGGCGTGGAATATACTATCCGAAAGAGCTGTAGCCTCTCTAAAAAAAGGTGACTTGGTGTATGTGGAAGGAAGAATAACTACACGCAAATGGCAGGATACCAATGGGGTAGATCGTTATGCCACAGACATTGTCTCTAGTTACTTCAGGATAGTAAGTAGTGCTAAAGAAGGTGGTGCTAAAAGCAATAACAACTTTCCTTCTCCAAGCGATGCCCCAAAATATACTACATCTTATGAAGCTCCTATGAACCCAACGGCAGCCACGAATAACTTCCCGGATGCCTCCGCAGCAGATGACGATTTACCGTTCTAAGTGTTGATTCACTTTGCGCGGTTAGCCATTTGCTTTAAAAATAAAAAAGGTGTTCTCATGTTAGCATAACGTACCTGTAATTCAAAGTTGCTCAAAATAAGTTGTACTTGGGCAAACAGCGAATAGCAAAAGCGTAACGTCAAATGTTAATATTATTTGTACCTTTGCTTTGGCAGTTGGTTTTTGGCGATTGAATGTTATGAGTTGCAATTCTTACAGTCTTTAATTACTGGAGGTCAGCCTCGAGTGGCACTTCCATAAATTATCAACTCAAGGTCAAAAGTTAAAAACCAACAGCCTAATAATCAGTCTGAGTGTTCGAGATGCAGGGTATATTAAATCTTGACACTAATTTCGTTAACTAAATTGAATGTTTTGGAAACAGAACCTCTACCGTCGGTTTTTTTATCAGAGCTATTGCCTTTGTTGATACTAGAGCCAAAAGTAATAGGTGGCTTAATAGGAATTGTTGTTTTGTTGATGTGTTCTGCTATGATTTCTGGTTCTGAAATTGCTTTCTTTTCATTGACCTACAACGACCGAAAGCACCTTGAAGAAGAAGCAACCTCTTTAGGAAAGCTAATCTTAAACTTATTAAAAAATCGCAACGAGCTGTTGGCAACCATTCTGATTAGTAATAATTTTATCAATATTGCTATCGTCATCCTGTCCAATTTGGTGCTTAACAGCATTTTACCTGAAGAAATTGTGGCTAATGAGGCGCTTAACATTGGCATTACAGTGATTGGCGTTACTTTCATGCTGGTTTTATTTGGAGAAATCGCCCCCAAGGTGTATGCTAATCGCTTCAATATCAGCCTCTCCAAATTCATGGTGACTCCTATGAGTTTTTTAGTTACCTTGTTTTACATCCCTAACAAGTTGCTAGTTACTGGTAGCAATTGGTTAGAAACTAGACTTGCTACTCGCCTAGGACATGTCACCAGTAAAGAAGATATTGACGAAGCGATTGACTTAACAGTGAGTCAAGAAAAAGGCTCTCAACAAGAAGTAGATATTTTGAAAGGAATTATCACTTTCGGCGACGTACCAGTAAAGCAAATCATGCGTCCACGTTTGGATGTAGTCACCATTGATATTGAAAAATCTTACGACGAAAGTGCTGCATATTGGTTC
>JAAUTG010000148.1 GCA_012031785.1 Saprospiraceae bacterium
AAAATATTTTCTACTTTGTCAACAGTTGATATTGTTGCACTACATATACTGTTATATTCTTTTTAGTATTTACTGTTACTACAAAAATGTAATCGGTTTTTGGGATAGCCTCTTTCTGATTCGTTAGAAAGGGGCACTTTTTTGTTAATTTAGAATTTCCTGTTTTGGTGGAGGTATTATTAATAAGTAAATAATTTGCTTTTACAACTTATTCGTACCATCAAATCATAAACTTGCAACTCATCACTAAAAATGAGCTACGTTACAAATGTTAAACTCTTTTTCCGACGGGATGAATGAGTAGATGAAAACCTTCCTACGCTGTATATTAATATAAGTTTCTAATAGTCAGACGAGTATGCTTGTTGAAGTGTTGATAAATTTGTGACTTCTTTTTTAAAATAAAACTAACTTCAACATGATTTTTTGCTCCCCCGTCCGTTTTTTGTCATTTTTTTTTCTTTCTTCGCGCAAATGTTTAGCGACATAGTAAAACGACAATGAGCATACAGTTGTTTTTATTTAGCATCCAAAAGCAATTGGATCAATTAGGATGAGGTTCAATAAATAAATCATGGTTATTACAGAAGCAAAATACATAGGTAGTTATCCCAGATTGGAGCTTTGTCCAAAAGACGAACGCCCAGAATATGCGTTTATAGGACGCTCAAATGTAGGAAAATCCTCTCTCATCAATATGCTCTGCAACAGAAATGAATTGGCGCACACGTCAAAAAAACCAGGAAAAACGCAGATGCTGAATTATTATGAAATTAACCATAGTTGGTATTTAGTGGATTTGCCAGGCTACGGATACGCGATTACTTCCAAAAAAACACGCGACAAATGGCGCCTAATGATTGACTATTTTTTGCGGAATAGAAAAACATTGCTTTGTGCCTTCGTATTGATAGATGTGAATGTGCCTCCACAACAAATTGATATTGAGTTTATTAATAGGTTAGGAGAAAACCAAGTGCCATACGCCATTGTTTACACTAAGGCGGATAGGTCAAAAAAAGAAGAATTAATGCAAAATCAATTGGCGTTTGAAAAAGCCTTATTAGCGCATTGGGACGAACTTCCTGAACGTTTTGTGACTTCTGCTAATGAACGAATTGGCAGAGAGGATGTTTTGGACAGAATCACTCAAATTAACAAAGATTTTTTTGAATATACTAAACTAAAACAATGAGAATTTTAAGACCAATACTGGCTATTTTGGCTTTATTTTTAGGATTTGCCTGCAATGACAATGCAAACAAGGTTGAGCAGTTGAAGGAACAAGAAGCGCTTTATCAGCAAGTGAGGGAAGTACATGACGAGGTGATGCCCAAGATGGGGGAATTGAACGCAATTACAAGAGGTTTGAAAGCATTAAGTGATTTACCCGATTCTTTGCAAACTAATGTGACTGCGGCAGTAAGTAATTTGGAAAATGCTCACGAAGGTATGATGTCGTGGATGAGTAGCCTTCAAACTTTGGAGGGATTACAAACAAAGCCACATGAAGAAATTATTACCTATTTGAGTGAGGAGTTGGTAAAAGTAGAAGCTGTAAAAAGTGATATGTTAAGTAGTATTGCGGCTGGTAAAACGTTATTAGAACAACTTACAAGTGCAAAATAATGATGAGATATATGATTGTTTTCGTACTGTTTGGATACTTATCCATAGCATGTACTTCAGAAAAAGATAAGGTTACGAAAGACGCGCTACCCATTTTGGGGCAGGAGCAGGAAATAGATGGAAAACTAGTTCGTCATCAAATTCCAGATTTTGCTTTTGTTAATCAAGATAGCGTAGTGGTGACGAATGAAACGTTTAAAGATAAAATCTACGTTGCAGATTTTCTTTTTTACTTCTTGTCCAACTATTTGTCCGAAAGTGAAAAAACAAATGCAACGGATTTACGACCGTTACGCAGATAATCCTAATCTATTGCTATTGTCGCATACTATTGACGTAAAGCGAGATACAGTCGGTAAATTGCGAGAGTTTGCTGCTAATTTAGGAGTTAACAGTAGTCGTTGGCACTTTGTGACTGGCAATCGTGATGAAATTTATGCTATCGCAGATGACTACTTTAGCATTACCATTGAAGACCCTGAAGCACCAGAAGGTTTTGATCACAGTGGTAGATTATTGCTTGTAGATAAGAATCGGCACATTCGCGCTTTTGCAGATGGGACAGATGAAAAAGATGTCAATCGCTTAATGAAAGACATTGATAAATTGTTGCTAACCGTGGAATAATAAAAACAGTTAGCGGTTAGCTGGCTAAGTTCACCAATCGCTAACTGTTAAACAAACGGGGCTATCCCACACAAAGTTTATTCGCAGATATGGAGATATGGGAATTGGAGTTCAAATGGTTACAAGTAAGGCATTATGTAAAAGATACTATGAAGCGCGATACTTTGCCAGACTTGAATGCAGTATTGTTTTTGATTGGTATTCAAGAGTTGGGACGAACAAAAGAAAAATTTACTAAAGAGGAAAAACAGGATCTCATTCATATTGCAGTCTGTATGTTGCTAAGTTATGAAGGCTACTACGAGTTTGAAGGCAGAGATGCCGATGGCTGGCCCCATTGGAGAGCAGTAAAGCCCTTTCTTTTGAAAGGTGTGACTGAGCAAGAGCAGTTGCTGATAGAAAAAACAATTCAGTATTTTGAAGAAAATGGGCTAAATGATTAACAGGATTAAACGTGATTTTTGTGCAAGGTCAGTTCCGATGATGGGATTTGACGTTTTTCTCTTTATTCTCATTATCGCTATTCATCAATAAGGCGTAGCATGGCATCTACAAAGCGGCTCGAAGATTTTAGAATCTATTATAACCACACCATTCATCCAGAGTTAATCCGAATGGAGTTACATAGAAAGCGACTAATCAGGCTTTTTATCGTTTCTTTTGTGATATTACTTGGTATTATTGCTTTCGAGTTATTTGTTGGTGTACTGGCGCTTACCCTACTTATTGCAATTCCTATTGTTATTTACATAATATGGCTAATTTATCAAGCACAAAAGTTTCGGCAAAACTTTAAGCCTCGAATTGTGCAGTTGTTACTAGATTTTATAGATGATAGCTTGAGTTATGGAACGCTTTCTTACGAGGCTAAATACTTTTTACCAAAATCCCTTTTTTTTATCTGCTGGTATTTTTGAAACCAAAGCACAAGTGTATGAAGGAGAAGATTATATCAAAGGTAGTATAGGTAATTTAGCCTTTGAAATGTGCGAACTACTGGTACAAGAATCTTCTCTCGTTCATGGAAAACTGCAAAATGTATTCAAAGGTATTTTTTTAACAAGTCATTTGGATAGAAAAGATGCCATTGAAGGACAATTAATTATTCTGCCAAGAAGTAAGCGACAATTTCTAGCTCGTTCTATCAGAACACTGCTGGATAAAGGTGGAAAAAATATTGATAATAAATTGTTTTACGCACCTTACTTAGAATCATTTTTGACGTATGCGAAATTGCCAGAAGGCGGTGCAATCAAAAGAGTGTTACCTGACGAGGTACAAGAAATGATAGAAAATTACAGGGTAAGTACCGAACGAGATATTTACATATCGTTCGTCAATTCTACAATTAATATTTTTTTAGCGAACCAAATGACTTCCTAGAACCTTACTTGTTTAAATCTATTGTAAGTTTTGAATTAGTTAGAGACTTTTTCAAAGATATTCAACTGGTCATGGATTTAGTGGAGCAGTTTGATAGATATTATTAGTGAATCAACTGTAAACAAACCCTAAAATAAACGTCTAAAAATAGTAAAGCCTAATTTTAAAAAATCAACTATTTGAGCAACTAAGCGTTGTTTGGTTTCATCTGACAAAAATAACTGTTGTTATGAAAGTATTTAAATTGCTTTATGGATTAATTACACTTATTCTATTTAACACTCAACTTTTGGGGCAGGACTCGCTTGCAGTCAAAATAGAACAAGACGCTACATCTGCTGAAGCACAAGCGCGTAATTCATTACTTTGGAAAATCACAGGAAATGGCTTGAATAAGCCTTCTTATCTATTTGGTACTATACATATTATAGACAAGGATGATTTTTTCTTCACCGAAGAAATGCAGAAGGCTTTCGCAAGTTGCGAAGCAGTCACCTTTGAAATCAAGATAGATGATATGATGAATCTTGGTGCTATGTTTTCTGTGATGAAAAACATCAATATGGATAATGGTGTTTCTTTACGCGATTTACTTTCAGAGGAAGAATACAAAATGGTGAAAAATCATTTTGATCAGATGAACTTTCCTTTTTTATTGCAGAGCGCATGAAACCTATGTTCTTGTCTGCAATGGCATCTGGAGAAGGCTCACCAGAAAGCATGAAATCGGGCAAGACTGTTTCCTACGAATTAGAATTAATGAACAACGCCAAGAAACAAAAAAAACCGATTTCAGGTTTAGAAACTATGGAATTTCAAATGGGGCTTTTCGATAGTATTCCCTACGATGTGCAAGCACAGATGCTCGTGGAATCCATCAAAGTAGGAAGTTCAGGAGGTGATGACTTAGAGGAAATGACAAAAATCTATAAATCACAGGATATTGAAGCGATGCAAAGTATGATGTCTAGTGACACAGAAGGGATTGGGCGATATGAAGAATTGCTTTTGACCAAACGCAATGAAAATTGGATTCCCAAAATGAAAACCCAAATGAAGGACAAAGCCGTATTTTTTGCTGTCGGCGCAGGTCACTTGGGAGGTAAAAAAGGCGTTATACAATTACTTGAAAAAGAAGGCTATACGCTCACGCCTATCAAATAATCACTTAGTGACTGTTGGGAATAGAGCAACAACAAATTTTATTAACAACGATGACTCTAAACCATAAAAACCAATTACGAATTGAATTAAATTAGTTCCCAGATTAAGGAATAATTAAAATTGATAGACTAAAACGAATATTGATGGTTTTACCTATATATGCCTACGGACACGGCGTATTAAAGAAAAAGGGAGAGAATATTAGTCCTGATTATCCAGATTTGCCACAGCTCATTGAAAATATGTGGGAAACTATGGAAAACGCCAACGGTGTAGGGTTGGCAGCACCACAGGTTGGGCTTTCGATTCGCATGTTTGTTATAGACACTTTCGATATGATGGAAGAAAACCATAGAGAAGAGGGAATGCGCAAAGTGTTTATTAATGCACAAAAACTTGAAGAAGGCGGAGAGGTATCGGCTTATGAAGAAGGCTGTCTAAGTATTCCAGAAATTCGAGGTGATGTGGAGCGACCTGCTCAGTTGCGTTTGCGTTATTTGGATGAACAATTTGTGGAACACGAAGAAGTTTTTACGGGTATTAACGCCAGAGTGATTCAGCATGAATACGACCATATTGACGGCGTTTTATTTGTAGAACACTTAAAACCGCTCAAGAAACGATTGATTAAACGAAAACTGGATAACATCAAAAAGGGTGATTTTAAATCCACCTACAAGATGAAATTTATCTCCATCAAGAAGTGAGCAAGAAAATTCATAGAAATCTATACATTTGCTGGACAGAAAGACAGTTGACCACGATGGTATCGAATCAAATAGCGTTGTGCTGAGTGAGATATGCTGTTTGTATTGCAATTGTTATTGCCGTTTATAAAATGATTGAAGAATTTTCGATATTTTTTATGTCAAACAACATCCTAAGCATCAACCAAATATTCAACAATTAACAATGTTAAATTACATGTCAATTAAACCACTCCTGTTTTTACTTTTGGTATCATTGCTCTATCTTTGATAAGTTGTGGACCGACAGCAAAATTTACCTACACTATTGAGAAAGCAGATGCTCCAGCCAAAGTAGCTTTCAGCAACCAATCAGAAAAAGCAGAAAGTTATCAATGGCGATTTGGAGATGGTGACATTTCTAGCTTGGTTTCGCCCGCTCATCGCTATTTGATTTCTGGCAACTACGAAGTCATGTTGAGTGCTATAAAAGGCAAAAAAGAAAAAGTAACTAAACAACGTATCGTGATAGAAGCACCACATAAATGCCTAGTCCAAATTGAAACGACTTATGGCAATATGTTAATCGAATTATTCGATTCTACACCTAAACACCGTGATAATTTTATTAAATTGGCAGAGGAAGGATTCTATGATAGTTTGCTTTTTCACAGAGTGATTGATGGCTTTATGATTCAAGGTGGAGATCCAGACTCCAAAACAGCGCAAGCTGGTCAGCCATTAGGAATGGGTGGACCAAGCTATCAAGTGGATGCTGAAATTATGCCTTCCAAGCATGTTCACGTTAAGGGAGCTTTGGCAGCAGCAAGAACTGGGGATAACGTGAATCCAGCTCGAAAGTCATCTGGTTCTCAATTCTACATTGTACAAGGTCGTCCTGCGAATGATGGGGCTTTGGATGCTATAGAATCAAGAATGGGCTTTAAATATTCATCAGAACAGCGTAAAAGCTACCTAGAAGTTGGTGGAACACCACAATTGGATGGTGCTTATACTGTATTTGGGCAAGTGATGGAAGGTTTAGAGGTGATAGATGAAATTGCAAAAGTGAAAAAAAGACCCTCGTGATCGTCCTGTTGAAAATGTGATCATGAAGGTGACAGTGATTAAGTAATTGTTAAGCGATGAGTTTTTAGGTTTAGTCTTTAGTCCTCTAATCTTTGGTCTTTAGCCATTCAAAATTAAATGTACAAAAATCCTTTAGATACTCCTTTTCAAAAGGAAACTGTTCGTGCAAAAAAGCTAACGACCAAAAGATTAAATTTCTAAATATCAATAGCCTAACATCGGTTATAACACCTCCTCAAGACAAATTTTTATCAAAATTCAACTCATGCAACAAATCAAGTGTTAGGCGTTGACGTTGGTGGCACTGGAATCAAAGGTGCTATTATCAACATACGGACAGGAGAACTACTCACAGAGCGATTGCGCATAGCAAACGCCCCAGCCAGCCACAGTAGAGGCAGTTGCTACTGCTTTTAAAGAATTAGTGCAGCTTTTGAATTGGAAAGATGGTTTGATAGGTGTTGGCTTTCCAGCAGTCATCCAGAAAGGAGTAGCACTTACGGCTGCTAATATTGATAAAGCATGGATAGGTATGAACGTGGAAAAAGTGCTAGGAGAAGCAACAGGTATGCCTGTCATTGCAATCAATGATGCTGATGCGGCTGGTATCGCCGAAATGGAATTTGGCGTTGGAAAGGGTGCAATGGGAACAGTGCTTCTTATTACCATTGGCACTGGCTTAGGCTCTGCACTTTTCACAGATGGGCAATTGGTACGCAACACCGAATTTGGACATTTTGAACTAAAGGGCAAAGTAGCAGAGCAATATGCTTCTGATTCAGCTCGACGAAACAGTCATCTTTCTTGGGAAGATTGGGGGCAACGCTTCAATAAGTATTTAGTGATGATGAAGCGATTACTTTTTCCTGAGTTAATCATACTAGGAGGTGGTGTAAGCAAACGTTATGATAAATTTCAGGATCAAATCGTGGTGGATGTCCCTATCAAATTAGCAGCGTTTAGAAACAAAGCAGGAGCGATTGGTGCTGCCTATTATGCTTATCAAGAATGGCAAAAAAGAAATGGATGACCATCGTAATACCCACAAAAAACAAGACAAGGGGGGCTACACTAATCCACATATTAATTATCCAAAATTTCCTTCTCTAAATTCACTAGTAAATCAATAGTATTATTGTAAACAGTCTGCATCGCTTCAGGGCTATCCTGACGCGCAAAAAGTGCCATTTCACAGGTATTCATTAGTTGCATAAATTGATGAATGCGTTCAGAAGGCACATGCAGCGTAGCTAATCGTTCTGCTACATTGTCCTTAGTGAGCTGTGCATTAGAAATGTTGAGTTTGTCGTTCACGTAGCCTAGCATAGCCTTAGAGATAGCATCAAAAAATTGTCGGCTGTTTTGGCTATCCAAGTGCTGCTTTGCCTGAGATAAGTGTTTTTGTGCCACTTTTTGTGCCTGTTTATTTTTTAACACCTCTGGGGCAATAAGACTACGTTGCTGTTGTCTATTTTTCATTATTCCCAAAGCACCCAATAGCAAAAAAGGTAATCCCAAGCCTGTCCAAAAAAAGTGGGGTATGGAAAAAAATGGTTGATTTTTTGCGCAGTGTTGCTTGTGTTTTAATAAATCGAATGTCTTCTTGAACCGTTGAAGCGGCGACACTACTTTGCCTTTCTGCCACAGGGTTTAACCCTTTCACTACCGTCACTAAAGTAGGTTCACTGTAAATAGTTTGATAAATTCCCTGTTCGGGATCGAAGTAACTAAATTCTATTTTAATGTTGTAATCGCCTGGTATCTTGGGCAGCGCGATGTATTCATAAATGCGCCTAGTTTGTATTTCTCCATCAATTTCTTGTATGCGTTCTTCTAGCACTTTGGGTTCATATACCTCAAAGGCATCGCCTAAATTTAGTACAGGTGGCGATACTCGCTTCATATCTCCGTTTCCATTGACACTTACCCGAATGGGTAAGCCGTCGTCCGTACTTACTCTAGTATTCTGTACGAAAGAAGCAAAACTATATATTCCAACCGCCCCTGTGAAAGAAGCAGGTGCGCCTTCGGGTAGCGATTTTATGGTCACTTCAAGCGGTTCAGAAGCTACGTCCAATCGAACTAACTCTGGGCTAAAGAAAAAATCCCGCGGATTGCTGGGTGCGCCTTGGCTGATACCTAGCTGCATCCGCATTGGCTCAATAATCAACTGCCCAGTCTGTTGTGGAAAAAGAGCTAGTCTTTTCAGCACTTTCGTGGTGTATTGTTTGCCATTAATGACTTCCGAGACAATACTAGACTCAAAACGGCGCACATCTTCGGCGTAAAAACCTTGATAATCAGATTCTGTTAATATATTGAAGCTATTAATATCCGTCAGCGTATATATTTTGTAGTCTAAAGGAATTTGCTGCCCCACGTAAATTTCTTTGACGGGTATTTCCGCAGCCAAAAATATTTCTTCTGCCCTACTACCTTTCTTCTCCATTTTCTTTCCATCCACTACTTCGATGGTGAGTGGTTCAGTACGTAGTGTTTTACCATCCACTTTCACAGTTGCACTTCCAATCGTTATTTTGCCTGCTTTTTCGGCTTGTAACACAAACCCAAAACTAGATTCAGAAGAATACACACCATTGATAATAGTGGTGCTGGTGGAGCGGCTTGGACCACTAATCACCTCTAATCCGCCAAAAGAAGGTGGCGTAAAAGCTTCTGGTCTTGCGTTGTTTAACACAAATTTTACTTCAAAATAGCTGTAAGTCGTGACTTGTTTGGCATTTGTGGAAGCGGTGAAACTTACCTGTGCCAATAATGCTACTGCGCTAAAAAGATAACCTATCAACAACAACAACTTTCTTGTCATTATATTTATTTTGTTTTAATAGTTCTTGTTAAGATTATATTTGGTTATTGGTATTTTTGATTTTCTTTTTGCCCAAATTAAATTATCTGGAACAACTTTAATTCGTTTGCTCTCAATGTAATGATGAAGAACGTTTTAAAAAGCAAATATACAAACGCAAGCGTCAAATTGCTTAACATTAGTTATCAACACACTAAAAATCATTCTTTGACCATTTTTGTTCAATAGCGTGGAATTTCCTTAGCATCAAAAGTCGTAAGGATGGCAAAGTACGAGTAGATGATCTTGCATGACCATGATTATTTACTCGGAGAACGGGAAGTGGTATTAGATGTAGGCGTAAAATTTAAGAGAAATAGAACAAACCGTTTTAGCTGAGTTTTTTATGAAAGGAATGTTTCTAATTTTTATTGCTTGCTAAACGTTCATTGAGGTATCATAAATTACATACGCTAAATATTTTTTTAGTTTCCGCGTTAATTACAAATGTTGCTTTTTGAATAAGTCATTTTTTAATGTTCCCAGTACATTTTGTGTCATTTGGTCTTTTTTAAGCACCAATACGACATGGTTTAAAAACTGGAAAAAAACATACTATGCGTTATTTTATACTAGGATGGTGTTTATTAGGGCTACTTATTTCCTGTGCGGATGTAGAAAACCTCAAAGATTTGGAAAGTGCAGAAAGTGAGGCAGTGTTTGCTTTCCCACTCCTCAATAGCAAACTTTCTATGAGCGAACTGCTTGATGATCTTGACGAACAAGGTACATTGTTAGTTGACCCAGATGGTTTACTGCGCTTTTTTTATCGCGGAGATACAACCATAAGAAACAGCGATGAGATTTTCGACAGAATTAATCGCTCGCTACCGCCTATTATCCCGGTGTTAGATACTTTAATTGGATTTCCTGCTTCTTCCTTAGAATTTGATGTGGAAAAAATAGTCTTTAAAAAAGGACGTCTGGAGTATTCTTTTTTCAACAGTAATTCCAATTCCATAGAAATTGTGGTGACACTTCCTCAAATTTCAAAAAATGGAATACCACTCTCCCAAACTCATAACTTGCTTTCTTTTTCCACATTGCCTCTTCAATTTTTTGATTTAGAAAATGCCACATTTGTTCCTAAAAACGATTCGTTGTTTATTCAATATCAAGCCAAACAGACCACAGGAGAGTTACTGAAAGTAAGTAACTTTTTGATGGTGCCTAAAAATTTTGACTACTACTATGCAGAAGGTTTTTTAGGTTCACAAATTTTTGAAAGCGACGAAGATACCTTAGATATTGATTATTATGACAGTTGGACAAGAGGAGAAGTAGCTTTTAAAAATCCGCGTGTCATTATTAATATTTTAAATTCATTCGGCTTTCCTGCTATCGCACGAGTAGAGAAATTTGATGTTATCACTTTGGACAATAGTATTCTGCCGCTTGAAAGTGCATTCGTGAAGGATGGATTTTCTTTTAACTATCCCACTTTTGAGGAAGTTGGACAGGTCAAAACAAGCACTTTTGTTTTCGATACCGAAAATTCAAACATGGAAGATATTATTCGCGCTGGACCAACAGCTTTGATTTATGATTTGGATGCCATTTCCGATCCTAATCAAGTAGCCAGAGGCTTTATTACCGACTCTAGCTACTTCGCTTATAGCGTGGATGCAGAATTTCCATTCGAAGGGTCTTTACAGAATTTTACTATC
>JAAUTG010000149.1 GCA_012031785.1 Saprospiraceae bacterium
TCCTTCGTAAAATATACTAAAAGTTAGCTATTTTTGTGTGTGACATTATTTCTACGTGATAAGTAATAAGTAGAGTATTGTTTTTTTGCAACTCATTTTTTATCAATAAATTACGTTGAAAATCATAACTAAACTCACGAATCATAGCTTGAGTGTAGGAATCTAAAAGTAAGAATTATGACCAAACGCCAGTTATTTCTTCAACACTTGGCACAAACCAGTGAAACTCCATTGCTTTTGGAAATTGAACGTGGAGAAGGCGTCTATTTGTATGACTATCAAGGTAAATCGTATTTAGATTTAATTTCGGGTATCAGTGTCAGTAGTATAGGGCATTGTCACCCTGCGGTGGTAGCTGCCATCCATGCGCAATCCTCACGTTATTTGCACACAATGGTCTATGGCGAGTATGTTCTTACGCCACAGGTAGCTTTAGCAACTTACTTAACTGCTCAACTACCAGCTAGTCTAAGTAGTGTTTATTTTGTCAACTCTGGTGCAGAAGCTACAGAAGGTGCTATGAAACTTGCTAAACGCGCCACTGGCAGAGCAGAAATTGTTGCCTGCCGATATGCTTATCATGGAAGCACACAAGGAGCTGCCAGCCTAATGTCGCCTACCGACTTCACGCAACCTTATTATCCGCTTTTGCCTGGTATTAAACACATAGAATTTAATTGCTTGACCTGCTTGGAGCGTATTTCCACAAAACAGCAGCAGTAGTGGTAGAAACGGTGCAAGCAGAATGGGGTGTAAGGAAACCAATGCCTGATTATTTGCAACAACTTTATGCACGTTGCCAATCCGTAGGGGCTTTATTGATTTTGGATGAAATACAGGTTGGATTTGGTAGAACAGGTACGTTGTGGGCTTTTGAACAATATGGGGTAGTACCAGATATTTTGCTGCTCGCTAAAGCAATGGGTGGCGGTATGCCTATTGGTGCTTTTGTGGCTAATCAGGCATTGATGCAAGTGTTAGCGCACCGTCCGATATTAGGGCATATTACGACTTTTGGAGGTCATGCAGTTTGCTGTGCAGCCGCACTTGCCAATCTAAAAGTGCTGACAGAAGAAACATGGATACAAGAGGTAGAAGAAAAATCGAACCTATTTAAACGACTTTTGAAGCATCCTGCTATTTTAGATGTACGCTGTGCTGGGCTGTTGATAGCAGTGGAATTGGATAGTTTCACCACTGTACAACAAGTAGTAAAACTGTGTTTAGAGCGTGGGTTGATTATAGATTGGTTTTTATTTAATAGTCGAAGTATTCGTATTGCCCCACCACTTCCTATTCAAGAAGCACAGATTGTATGGGCTTGTCAACAACTATTGGAAGCTATTGAGGCTGTATTTTCAAGCTAACTTAGTGGGCAAATACACAATAAGTGTAAATTTATTCATCAAGTCTTCGCCAGCCTCAATCAATTCTCTACCTTTGCGTTGGTATATTGATAAATCTGTGCTTTAAAATCAACTTTACCCATGAGGAATAAAGGATTAAGTATTGTTTTTTGTTTGATGTTGGGGGTTCAATTAACTGCTCAACTCAATTTGGTGGCGGGCTACATGGGAGGATTTCCAAATGCAGAAAACTATAATGAGATTATTACAAGATATAATGTCGGGCAAGATAGCCTTCTGCAAGCGTTTCCTGCGTTGGAGGTACTGAATGGAGTTACTTTAGGTGCTAACTATCGCATGGGTGTTGTGAGTTTGCAAGGTCTTTGGACCGAGCGTTTTCGCACAGATGAAGCCGAAAGTTTGAATGTAGCTAATAATACCGTCTCCACTTCTACCCTCAACACTACATTTCGCTCTTTATCGCTAGGTGTAGAGTTGCAAGCGGTCAACGTGTTATTAGGGGGCAGCCTTAATTATGATGTTTTTAGACAAAAATCTAAAATTCGTACTGCGCAACAAGAAACTATTGTGCTAGAAAATGGATGGAGTAGCAGATTCTATCTTGGCACTTTTTTTCGTTTGAATAGGGTTTTCGCTATTTCTATACAGCCCTTTGTGTGGGTACCTTGGAGTGAGTTTGACGTGAGCGGATTGGATAATAAATTGAATGGAGTAGAAAATACGACGACCAAAGAAAATTTTAAGCACTTTGGTATATCTTTCTTTATGTATAATGGAGGACAACCTAAAAAGTAATTTATTGGTCTTTAGGCATTAGTCTTTAATTTTTTAGGAAATAGTGCCTATTCAAATCATCAAAGACTAAATTACTAAAGACCAACTGCATGATTTACCTTCAACCCTATTGTTTGCTTCTTTGAACAGGATAAATAGATTCTTGCCTACCGTCAATATACCTAAAAGAAGTCCCATTCCAGTAACCATCTTGCTCTAGCATAATCCGAATCACTTTGCCATACCACTCTGGAATGGAGACCGAGGCATTCAACTCAATGGAGTAAGCGGTATGAGGATAGAGTGGATAATCGCCTGATCCAGGTGTATTTTTTTGGTTATCCCACATCCCTATTGTTGGACCAGCAGCGTGTCCGTGCGAACCGATAGGGTGGGTATAAATACTGCCAGTGATGCCTTCGGCTTTGGCTTGTGCCAGTGCATTGGCAAGAATTTGGTTGCCCGACAACCCTGTTTTGAAATTTTCAGTTAGAATATCTTGTAAGCGTCTCCCTTGTTTAAAAGCGCGTTGCAGAAACTCTGGCACTTGGGTTTCACCTGGTTTAAGGACGTAAGCATGTTCTTGCATGTCAGTGTTCAAACGTAGATAGCTGATACCGAAATCTACGTGCAGTAAATCACCAGGTAAAATTACTTCTCCTTGGGGCCGTTTAGAAAAAGTGCGAAGATGATCAAAACGAGTAGTATCTGCACGCTGCACGTCCACAGTAGGATGGAACCAAGTGTCCAACCCAAGAGAATTGATGCGCTGACGATACCACCAAACAATATCTTCGGTAGTAGTAACGCCAGGTTGTATAACAGCATCGCTTAAACCCTCCCGAACAATTTGATGTGAAATAGCAGCAATATGTTCATAAAGTGCCATTTCTCTTTCCGTTCTCGTTTCTAGCCATGCTACTGCTAATCGTTCGCTGGACATAATGCGCGATTTATAAGGCTCTGGCATTTTTTGGTAAGTTGTTCGTATTCGTAGTGGCTCAAACCATCGGCGTGCGCGTAATTAGGAGATACGTTAATGGCTATTTTCTTAGGGTTGCGCTCAATAATAGCTTCCAGAAGGGCATCCCATTGGTCTGGATAAACATTAAGATCCCATGAGGCTTTCAACAAACCTACATCATAGCGTGCAATGGCTAATTTTTCCATCACTTGGTCGTAATCTTTGGCATCGGAGGGCAACAAGGGTTTTCCCGTAGTCGAAAAAAACCATTACTGTCCTTCTTCGCGCAGAAATCCACTCGGCGGGAAGCATTGTTTTCATCACCGGGTCTTCATTATATTCTCTTGAGATGAGAATCCACATATCAATTCCTTCGCGTCGCATTAGTTGAGGCAATAAATTATTGTACCTATCGTCCAACACCTCGTTGATAACCACAGCGCGTTCTTTTTCGGTCAAAATAGTCGGATATAGACTTTGTGCTTGCAGCGTAGAGATACTCAAGCAAATAATAACACTCCAAATCGTAAGGTAAGGCATCATCATTTTGGTAAAATTTAATAATTATCGCTTTACATTTGGTTGTAACAGGGTAATAGAGCAAAATTTATCATTAATTTGCTTCTAAACTCTTAGCTGCCATCATTACAATTACTAAAACTTCATTCCCATTTCGTTAAAAGCTGCTTCCAATTGAGTGGCAGACTGAAAATGAATAGTTGAAATTCCTTCCGCTCTAGCTGCCAGTACGTTGCGTAAGTTATCATCTGTAAAAACAGCCGTTTGCGGGTTGATTTGAAATCGGTCTAATAGCAATCTGTAAATGAGTGGGTCTGGTTTTTTAATCTTTTCTTTTCCAGATACCAGTACATCCTCAAACCAATTCAAAAAGTCGTATAGTTCCAAAGCTCTTGGAAACGTCTCTGCCGACCAATTGGTTAGAGCATATAGCCGATAGTTGCCACTTTTATGAATGCGTTTTAGCAACTCGACCGTATCTTCAAAAACACCACCTAGCATTTCTTCCCACCTTCCATAAAAGGCTTGAATCTCTGTCTCCCAGTCAGGGTGTTGATTGATAAGCAGTTCTGTTGCTTCTTTGATTGAACGACCACCATCTTGCTCTTCATTCCAATTGGAAGTACAAATGTGACTTAGAAAATACTCCATTTGTTCTTGGTCTTCAAATATTTTTCGATACAAGTAGCGTGGATTCCAATCTATTAAGACTCCACCAAGGTCAAAAATGACAGTTCTTACAGCCATATATTTTTTGTTTGTTTACTTTTCCTGTTGCTTTCAATAGTCTTGAGTGCAGTTACTTGGAGGCTTTTAAGGCTTCAATTTCTTTTTTCAATTCAATAATATAAAGTGTCAATTCTTCAATTTTTTTCAATAAGGTCGCGTCCATATCTCCTAAAGAAAGCCCCTCTGCTTCCACTTCTTCAGCAGAAGGTACGTCTGGTAAATGCTTATGTTGTTGAATGTAGGCATCTAGGGCTTCTATGGAACGCAAATCGTAATTCGCCTCAAACACATAATCAGGAAGGTTGATGTTACCTTTCACGCGGACTTTAGTAGCTCTGATTTCGCCGTTCACGACTAGTTTTGTCAATGGATTTGCCGTTCCGATGCCCACATTTCCACCATCGTAATATATGATGCCATCTGATTTTACGCTCCACAAGCTATCAGTTTTCACTACTTCTCCTCCTGTGTTTCCTCCTCCATTACCGCCTGTACTATTTTCATTTATCTCTAAAATGAGTTTTGGATGATAAGCAGCATCGCTGTACTCTTTAGAGGCAATTCTATTCCCTTGCGCACCAGAAGTTCTCAAGACTGAAAGCGTCCATATTTCGCTAGTTGGAATAGTGCTCAAGTTCAAAGTGTAAGGTTTAAATAGCTCGTAGGAAGGCTCGTTTAAAACTCCATTTGGTACATCACTATTGCGTTGTGGCTTGATAGAAGCACTAAGTTCGCTCCAAGCATTATCCACTGAGTTACAAGTAAAAACTTGAATTTCTCCCCCAAATCCGTCTCCTATAAAAGTAAATTCCAAACGCGCACTCACGATGGTGTAACCACGAATATCGAACTTTAAATAACTATTTTGTTTGCCAGCTTTTATTTTCAGTTCAGACATATTTGTAATTGTTGACCCTGAAAAAAAAGCATCATCTGTAGGCGTAAGCGTTATTGTAGTTGTTTGAGTGAATGCCTCCGAATAGCACGAAAGTAATACAGCAAAAACAGCGACAAAGACTAGGAAAGAATGGCGTATCATAAAAGATATGTGTGTTAAATAAATTAAATTTTAATGCAAAGTTCAACCTTGTTTTTGATAAAACAACGCCTCAACTAGACTGTAAAATAAGGCATTTTTTTTGTTTTAGCAAAATGCTACTTGTGGTTTATTTTTCATTTTTTAAAATACCTATTCACAGGTAATTATCTGTTTTTTTATTTCTACTACAAGTTGGGCTAAAATAAGTTCTCAACAGTAGTTCCTGTAATTTAATTTACTTTTTGTAACTTTGCGCCGCATTTTAGGAATTTCAAATCAAGTAACGAAATGGCTCTGAATGCTGCTTTGTTATAGAACAATCAATAAACTACATTAATTTTTCATCATGGGAAAAGGAGATAAGCGCACGAAGAAGGGGAAAATTAACGCTGGAAGCTATGGTAATATTCGTCCTGCTACTGCTAAAAAAGGAACAAAAAAAGGAACGGTTAGGCAGGAGCAGCCAGTAGAAAAAATAGCCGAATAAAGTAGCATTGCCACCAGTTGATTACTCGCAGGTAGCAGTTCTAGCAATATGCAGAATTGGCTAAATAAAGTAGCCAAAATTCGATTTTTTAATACAAAATAACAAAAGGAGGCTGCCATAGATAATTTATACAAACATCATTGTCAGGCTGTAAATCATCTATCGGTTGCTTCTCATTCCACTCTCCTTACAACACAATCAAGCAATGACCAAGATATTAACATCTCACGAGATTAGACAGAAGTTTCTGGATTTCTTTGAATCTAAAAAACATAAAATTGTTGCTTCCGCTCCCATTGTAAACAAAGACGACCCTACGTTGATGTTTACGAATGCTGGAATGAATCAATTTAAAGACTTTTTTTAGGTAATAAAATACCTGATAACCGCCGAATTGCGGATACTCAAAAATGTCTTCGCGTAAGTGGCAAACACAACGACTTGGAAGAAGTGGGGATTGATAGCTACCACCATACCATGTTTGAAATGTTGGGTAATTGGTCAATTGGGGATTATTTCAAAACAGAAGCTATTGATTGGGCTTGGGAATTGTTAACTAAAGAATACGGTTTATCACCTGACCGCCTGTATGTTTCTGTGTTTCGAGGAGACGAGGCAGAAGGGTTAGCCAAAGACGAGGAAGCAGCGAATCTTTGGAAAAAATGGATTGATCCAGACCGAATTTTATACTTCAATAAAAAGGATAACTTTTGGGAGATGGGGGATACAGGTCCTTGCGGTCCTTGTTCGGAAATTCATGTGGATTTGCGCAGCGAAGAAGAACGTGCAACAACAAATGGCAAGGAACTAGTAAATAATGACCATCCACAAGTGGTAGAAATTTGGAACTTGGTCTTCATCCAATTCAATAGAAAAGCAGATGGTAGTTTGGAAGAATTGCCTGACAAACATATTGATACTGGAATGGGTTTTGAACGCTTGACAATGGCGTTGCAAGGTAAAACTTCCAACTACGACACTGATATTTTCTCTCCATTTATTCGTTTTATTGAGCAAGAATCTGGAAAAAAAATATACTTATCGTTATGACCTGGAGGCAAAATCAGATATTGCTATGCGTGTCATTGCTGACCACACTCGTGCAGTAGCTTTCACGATTGCAGACGGCGAATTACCTAGCAATACTGGTGCTGGTTATGTCATTCGACGTATTTTGCGCAGAGCGATTCGCTACTATTATTCGTTCCTAGATATTCGTGAACCTTTTATTTACAAAATCGTGGCTTTGCTGGCAGATGAGTTTGCGAAAGTCTTCCCAGAGTTGAAAGCACAACAAGATTTTGTCAGTAAAGTCGTGCTAGAAGAAGAAAAATCTTTCCTCCGCACCTTGCAGGATGGGTTGAGTCGTTTTGACACATTGGAAGTAAATAATGGCGTCATTGCAGGTCAAGCGGCTTTTGAACTCTACGATACGTATGGTTTTCCAATTGACTTAACGCGACTGTTGGCTTCGGAGCGAAACAGGTCTGTGGATGAAATAGGTTTTTAATCAGGCATTGCAGGAGCAAAAAGAACGCTCCAGAGCTGATGCACAAAAACAGGTTGGGGATTGGACCACACTGCTAGATGAGCCTGCGGTGACTTTTATTGGTTATGACTTGGCGAGTATAGAAGATGCTCAAGTTATTAAATACAGAACTGTAACCACTAAAAAAGGAGAAGAGTATCAAATTGTGTTGAACAAAACTCCTTTTTATGCAGAAGGCGGTGGACAAGTTGGTGATACAGGCTGGCTTTATTTTGAAGACGAAGGCGTACCTGTCTTAGATACAAAAAAGGAAAATGACCTTATCATTCACTATGTCAAGCAGTTGCCTAAAAACATATACGCCAAAGTACGTGGAGAAATTGATAAGCGCAAGCGTCAATTAACAGAAAATAACCACTCCGCAACACACCTTATGCAAGCTGCACTCAGAGAAGTGTTAGGCGGCCACATACAGCAAAAAGGTTCTTTGAATAATGAAGGGTATCTACGATTTGACTTTTCTCACTTTCAAAAGATGAGTGAAGAGGAAATTGCGAAAGTGGAATTAATTGTCAATCAGCGTATTCGTCAAAATATTCCGCTTGAAGAAGCGCGCAGCATCCCTATTGAGGAAGCTAGACAAGCTGGAGCTACCATGCTTTTTGGTGAAAAATATGGCGATCAGGTACGTATGTATGTACTTTTGATCAAATTTTAGCCGCGAACTTTGCGGAGGCTGCCACGTCAAATCCACAGGAGCTATTGGCTATTTCAAAATTTTGAGTGAAGGCGCAGTTGCGGCTGGTGTGCGAAGAATAGAGGCAGTGACTGCAAATGCAGCCGAACTCTACGTTAATAACCAACTGCAAGAATTGAACGAAGCAAAGAGATGCTTAAAGCTCCTGCGCTGACAAAAGGTATTCAAGCATTACAAGACGAGAATAAGAAGCTCCAAAAACAAATTGAACAATTATTAATGGCTCAAGCCACAGTTCTGCAAGGACAATTGCGCAGTCAATTTGAAGCCATCAACGAGGTTAATTTCTTAGCAGTCCAAATAGACTTGGCGGATGCTAAAGCACTGAAAACATTGGCATACAACTTAGAAAAAGAAGTAGGAAATGCACTAATTGTGTTTGGCGCATCAATTGAAGAAAAGCCTCAACTTTTGGTCACAGTAAGTGAAACGTTGACAAAAACGAAGGGACTTCATGCAGGTAACATCATCAAAGAGTTAGCGAAATATATCAATGGTGGTGGTGGTGGTCAGCCTTTCTTTGCAACGGCTGGTGGTAAAGATGCCAGTGGTTTAAAAGTCGCTTTGGAAAAAGCAAAGGAGTTGTTGTAAGGTGTTCAAAATTTTCAAAAGGGTCAATCAAGCTGCTGCTAGTCGAAGCGGCTTGATTGATTTTTATTATTCAATATCTCATCTAAATTCCATTCCAATTTTAAAAACAGCTCTATTGAATAGCAAATTGTAATTGACCTCTATGGAGTTGTTACTACTAAAGTCAAAGGTCTGTATGCTCCCTGTTCCTCGCTGAATATGCTGACTTAGTGACATAATAAATCGAAGATTTTTGCGCGAGGCAAAGTGTATTCCAACTCCTGGCTCAAAATATACCCCTCCACTTGTTATATCATTTGAAAATTCATCATTAACACCAAATCCATAACCTAATTGACTAAACAAATAAGGACGGATACGCCATTTCAAGGATAGTAGCGGCAATGCGCGTAAATAGGTAAGTATCGAACACTTTCGAAGGTAAAATCGTCAATAGGAATAAAATGGTTACTGCTGTTAACGCCCGCTGCAAAAGAAATTTTTTCGTTTACTCGATATCCTGCTAAAAACTCTACTTGGCTAGAGGAAGAACTAAGGTTGTTGGATAGTCCAAACCCACTGCTGTAACCGAAAAAAAATCCTTGGGTAAAATGAAATTTACCGCCGTTGTACACGATAATATGCTCGCGTATTTTTTTAATCTTGCTGTTGGGAATATGAATCGTATCCCCAGTGCTCAGGAGTAAGATGGTTTGAATAGAATTTTCTGACAAAACCTGGCCTATAAAAACTGAACCTTCTTTGTGGTTAATAATTGTTTTTTCAGGGGTTGTTGATTGGGCGTTTAGACCTTCAAACACCAATAACATTGATAGCCAGCACCATATAAATTTAAAGAAAATACCCATTTGTGTAAGCAATTATTTGCCGATGTGACCCATTTTGGTCTTTGGTTAGTTGGTCTTTGCTATATCACCAAAGACTTTGAAAGCCAATTAACCAAAGACCAGTAGTAAACTCCGATGTTACTTAATAAGCGATCCAACCTAGTAAACTCAAGGTGTTGTTGTTGTCAATTTGATATTGTCCCAGACCTTTTGGACCAGCAATTAATACCAAATCTTTTCTAGTAGGGTGTTGAATCACATCATACGCTTCTACTTTTGTATCCCATTTCAACAACGATAAACTGGTGCTGTTGGTAGCATCAAATATTTTTAATCCGTTCTTCCCTTCCCCTACAAACAGGCTACGCCCAATTAAAGCCATTCCATAAGGGCTTTTCATCCCAATTTCTTGCTTTTGTACAGGTCTGCGAATATCGGAAATATCTAATACCAGCAAGGCATTAATGCTACCTACACATCAGAAAAGTCATCTGTTCTAAGTGTTAAATAAGTAACTTTACCTACTGGAAGTACTGGATCACAAGAAGTAGCGTGCTGGAAATTAGACAAGTAGTTAGGATTTTCAGGATTATCAAGACCATAAACAAGCATACTGGTTGGCGTGCCAATAAAGATTTGGTTATCATGCGGATAAATAGTTTCCATATTGTCGCTGATAGTTTGTACCTGCAACAATTCAAAAGATTCATTATCGCGGAAAGTCAATAAGTTAGTCCTACTTATTACATATACAAAATCATGGTAACGCACAATTCTATTAATCGTTCCTAGAGCTTGGTCGCCACTGGCGGCAAACGAAGCTGGCACAACTGACGGTGGAATTAATTGATTGGTGTAATCAAAATAAATAGTTGAATTGAGGATGTCTTTGTTAGTTAGTATCATCTGGTAAAGACCACCATTTTTATCTAATTTTTCTGTTACTTGCTGGTAATCAAATCCAATCAAAGTCTGCCCTGAGGCATTAGTGAACTCCTCAGCAAAGGCATTTTTCACCCTGTCCACGATGCGCGGTTGACTCCAGTCAGAAAGATCAATTTTGAGCATATCGTAGAAGCTTTCTGCGTACAGCGTATTGCCTTGTACGAAAAACTCTCGGTTGCCAGGAATATTCAAAAAAGATACTGGTGTTGGATTAGCTTCGTTGGTATTGTCAAATAAATGAATCCCTTCGCCTTCCTCTCCAATCAACAAATATTTTTCGGACGCAAAAATCTTTCCTGGATTATCTATTACTCTGCTTTGCTCCAGTAAAGGTGTGTTTCTTACTTCATCCAAATTCCCGTAAATGGCGGTAGCTTTCATGTAGCTTACCTCAATTGAACCTAAATCTTTAGTGCAAGATTGAAGCAACAAACACAATACTGATAAAAAGGTAATTTGTCTCATGTTTTTACTAGTTTTTTGTTTATAACGTTATTTTCCGTAAATTCGTTTCACAATGACAAAAAAATAACCTTGCTAAATTAGTTA
>JAAUTG010000150.1 GCA_012031785.1 Saprospiraceae bacterium
TTCATCATTTGCGTTGAAAGCCATTAGCCATACCACCGCTCACACTCAAATCTTCAAAGATACAGATTCGCCAGTGCCAGGCTTATTAACGTTCCCCTTGGGCTTGATGGAAGAAGACATCAAAATCTCTTTTACTTGTTCTGCCGTCAAGCCTGGAAAGTAAGAACGCATCATGGCGGCAATACCTGAAACTACTGGTGCAGAAAAGCTAGTACCACTATTTTTTGCGTATTCGTTATCTGGTTTGGCTGCCAAAATATCTACACCAGGTGCGAATATATCCACGTTTTTCTTGCTGTAATTAGAAAACTCTGCGGCTAATTCTGCGCCACCTTTCCACGAGGTTGCCCCCACTTCTATCCAATTGGCAGCTTGTGTTTTTCCATTAGCGTAAGTGTCGTTAGGATAATTGTTAGTGATGAAATTTTCTTTTCCATCATTTCCTGCAGCATGTACCAACAAAACATCGTGCTTTGCTGCGTATTTTACAGCTTTGTCCACTACTTTTTTATCCCAAGACTGTCCTTTTCCAAAACTCATATTGATGATAGATGCACCATTGTCAACAGCGTAGCGAATAGCATTGGCAACGTCTTTATCGCGCTCGTCCCCATCAGGTACACATCTAACAGACATAATTCTGACGTTAATAGCTACTCCATCAATGCCAATATCGTTGTTGCGAACGCCAGCAATAATACCAGCGACTGCTGTACCATGGGAGGCATCAGGTCCTCGAACGTCTTTATTTCCATAAATTCGTTCATTAGAATCTGCATAATTATCGCCTACAATATCTCGTGGATCGTAGTCAGGATTGTATTGATATTGCAGTTTAGCAGCATAGTAATCATTAGCTCCTTTTACTTCGTCATAAATTTGTTGAAAACTCATGCCTTGCTGCGCCATCAACTGCTTAGCAATTTGAACAATTTGACCAATCATCGGCTGGCTACTATCCAGTTTATCAAGGTCTTCTGCAGTAATCTCTGCCTTACCCACCATTGCTTTCACTTGATCTAGCCCGTTTAGGAATGGCTCATAGAAGGCTCCTTCTGAAAATTTTTGTTGGTTGGTTTGTAAGTCGGCTTCTAATGTTTTAAAAAGTCTAAATTCTACCAATTCTTTTTTGTTTAATTTAGTAGAATCCGCATTTTCATATTTCGGACGATATTTGCGGTACAATCTAGTCATTTCCAAATTGTCATATTCCACGTTCTTCCCGTCTTTGCCGCCGATAAAGTTCCAGCCATGTATGTCATCCACATAGCCATTTTTGTCATCATCAATCCCATTGAACGGAATTTCATCCGCATTTACCCACATTACTTCTCTCAAATCTTCGTGTTCAGGATCCACGCCAGAATCTAAGACAGCAACAATGACCGTAGCCCCTTTTTTACCTTGTACCAAACGCTCGTAAGTTCTTTCCGTACTCACACCTGGTATTTTATCATCTTCAGGGTCTAGGTTATACCAATTTTCGGGTTGAGCCATGCTAAGTCCAACCAACACATTCAAACAAATGAACAATAAAAACAACTGTTTCTTCATGTTATGGATATGGTTACTTGTAACTGGACGTTTGAGCGTCCTTTAAAAAAAATGCAAAATAAAAGTTATCGCACTAAACTACAAATTGAATATAGATATTGTTGCAGCTAGTCACTCAATTACAAGGGATTTTTGAATAGGTGTTGAATAAAAAATAAGTGTATTTCCTCAAAGTAATTGTGCTAAGTAGTTCACATTGATTAATCAACACTAATCAGGTTGAAAAATCTACCAACGCGCAGCAGCTACCAATTTTAGAAATATTAATTTAGTAGTTACAACCGCTTACTATAAAAAAACATTTTTTCTCGTTTACCGTATATGAAGCTAGGTATGACTTTTACATTTAATTAATTTGAATAAGTATTTGAATTTAAACGCTGTTAAATTTTACAATTCCGTAGTTTTTCTAAAATCCTATTTTAAGATACTGCTGTTAATCGAATAATTACATATTTAAAAAAAAATACTACGAAAGTCCTAAGTACAAGAAGCAAGATAACCCCTAATTTTGAGGGTGGCTTTAAGATGAGTATTGATTTTTTATGCAGCCGCAATCAGCGTATTCAGATTGACTTTCAAAAACAAGGGGGCAGCATATTGCTATGAAGCCCCTTGTGCTACCGCTACACTTTACAAATTTTAGGTTACAGGGTTTTTTACATCACAGTTCGGCTTCAAACTGGCTTAGGGTTTATCCGGGAGTGTAGTATTAGTATTTCCAGAAAAACTATAAAAATCAGTAGGTGCTAAACCTGCGTAACTTCTGGTTTCTAAATTAGCACCATTGTTTGCTAAGTAACTAGCCGCGGCGTACTGCCCAGATTCGGCAGCAGCTAATACAGGTGTAATACCCAAAATATTGATATGATTTACGTCTGCTCCATTTTCTACTAGCACTTGCATCATAGTTGTGTTTCCTTGTTGTGCTGCCATCAAAAGTGCAGTGTTGTCCATATAATCTGTGCTGTTGGGGTACGCACCATAGCTTAAGAGGGTTTTAACAACAATTGCCTGTCCACTCTTGGCAGCAGTGACCAAAAGGGGTTCACCGAGTTTACTCTTCCAATTTGCATCTTTTTGGGGTTGAGAACTGTGGAACAACAGCATCCCTACCATAGCTTCGCGGTTGGCTTCCACCGCAATTGTCATAGGTAAGGTTCCGTCTGTATTCGGCATATTAGGGTCTGCACCATTTTTGAGCAACATTGCCACAATAGGTAGCTTGTTTAGCTCTACCGCCTTTGACAAGGGTGTTACCCCCAAGGAGCGCATATTAAGATCCGCACCACGCTGAATTAATGTTTGAATAAAATCTAAACGGTCGTAATGCTGCATTGCCAACACAATAGGCGTTTCTCCTAATTCGTTGCGCAAAGAGCCTTTAGCACGCTGCACAATGATTTCTATAATTTCGGGATTCCCTTTTTTGATGGCTAAGGTGAGTGGTGTTTCTCCAGCCTTATTTTTTAAGTTGATGATAGAATGGTCTTCTAACCATGTCACTATTTCGGCGTTATCCAACTGAATGGCTAAGGTAAGTGCGTTTTCACCATCCTTGTTGTAGCGAAATGCCATCTGTGGAAACCAGTATTTCTTAGCCATCGTCAGGTCGCCAGCACTGATTCCTTCGAAAGTCAATCGCACTTGATCTTCTTCTGTAATTTCTTGATTTTTAATTTTCTTCTTCTGCTCGGTGGCAGCCAAAGTGGTTTCACCAGTTTCTATGGTGGTAATTTCAGTGCTTTGCATCCATCCAATTTGTGCAAAGCTCATTAAACTCACTACAAGCAAGGCATATTTCATAATAACTAGGTTTTTACACATTAAAAAAAGTGTTTGCTATTTGAACCCACTCAAAAAGCATTACAAAATGAAATAAAAAGGAAAATGTAGAAAACCTCATTAATCATAAATTTTAGTAACTAGCACGCTAATATTGTATGCAAAAAAGTTGATTGACAACGATTTGCATTCTAGCAACCCATAATGTTTGAAAATAGACCTGAAAAATTAGACCAACATTAAAAATGGTCAAGGATTAAAAAGGATATGTAAAAATGGTAGTGCGTTTATTCGATACTGTTGAAGTGTTTTTGTTTTTTTTATTTCGGTTCTAATAATGAAAAAAAGGGCAAGAATATTTTACCAAAAATAAAACTTTTTTATTCTTAACTATATCTTATTGACTATAAGTCAATTAGCAGATTTACTGCATAGGATTTAGGATTGTCGTCAATGTCTAGCTCGTAATGACTAGGATAGAGTAAATCAAGGCGTTGTTTGACATTGACTAGCCCTATGCCACCAATTCTTCTTTGGGCGGGAGGCACAATCATATCCGCCTTGCTGTTTTCTATGAAAAAATTGATGTGTTGCTCATCCACATTTAGCACAACATTCACAAAACCTTTTGTCAAAAGATTATTTACACCGTGTTTGAAACTATTTTCTAAAAAAGGGATGAACATCAAAGGTGCAATCTGCTGGTCTTTAATTTGTCCATTCACTTCAAATTTAATGGCAATATTGCCGCCTTGTCGGAGTTGTTCCAAATCCAAATAATTGCGAATGTAATTGACTTCCTTTTTAAGCGGCACACGCCTTTCGTTACACTCATATAACATATAGCGCATCATTTCTGAAAGTTTGAGCACAATTTCTGGTGCTTTGTCGTCCTTTTTTAGCGTCAGTGCGTATAAATTATTGAGGGTATTGAACAAAAAGTGGGGATTAATTTGCGACTTCAAGAACCGAAGTTCTGATTGCATGGTGCGTGTTTGCAGCTCTTGTCGTTCTTTAGATTGTCGCACCCAATCTCCAATAATTTTAATAATCGTAGAAGTTCCTACTACCAGAAAAGCCAGCAATAGTTGAAGATTAAGGGTGCTTAATAGAAATTCTTTAGCGTCAGTATCTCCCGCTAAATCATATAAAAAGTATTGCATCAACTCTCGAAGTGTTGTAATGACTAGACATGACAAGAGTAGTAATCCACTGTATTGTAAAAATTTATTATTTAGTAAATAGTTAATAATTAAATAGTTGAGGTTGAAATATACTAATATCGCATAGCACAGTACAATCAAAAAATTATTTAGGAGTACGTAAAAAAAGCCATCTTCAAAGCCTTGATACCACATCAACGCAACAAGCACTAACAGCCACAAACTAATATGAATCACGATGGGGTATCGAAATTTTAATTGCATAACGAACCATTATTTTTAAGTAGGCGTAGTGAGCGTCTAACTTATGAGTTAAAATAGGTTGTAAAAGTAAATTGACGTTTTATTTATTGCTCATGTCCAAAGAATAAATAAAATTATGACATTTTCCCTGTAACTACTGTTTAATAGTCATAAAAATTGTCAAAGAACAAATTATCGTTGTTGGTAGTTTGACGTTTCTTTGGACGTGATTCAAAAAAATGCGTAGGTATCATCAATTTTAAAAATGTAGCAATATGCAGCAAATTCAAGAGGTTGGAAGAGTCGCTTTAATGATCACACCTACTTAATAATTTAATTGAACGTATGAGTTGTCATTTTTTACTTTTTTTGCAAAAGAATGTTAAGTCTTTGTAAATTACAAATTGTTATTTCATTTTTGCAAATTAAATTCTAGCAAATTATATCTCTCTTCTTTAGCAAAGTAAAGAATATATAAGCCATATTGTTAGAAAATAATTTCAAACATGTTAACTCTTAGATATGGATAAGTGGTTAGGATTCGGGGTATTATTCTTTTTGTTTTCATTTTTTACGTTGCAAGGGCAACATGAAATTCAATTCTTGAACGGATTTAAGCAACTAGCTGCTTGGAGTAAGGAAAATAACCAAACGCAGCTTCTCTTCTTATCTAGAAATAGTTTAGAAAAAAAAGTGAATGGAAATGCTTTTTGGAATGACTGGGAGCCTGCTTTCCTTGTTTCCCAAAAAGGAGAGGTATTTGCAGTAACTGCTCGTCATCGCCTTCTTGATGATGAATTACAAATTCAGGAACAAGATAAAATCAAGGCGATTTATCCCAATCTTATCAAGGGAATTGCCTTCGAAGATAAGGCTCTAATGGTGGCAACCACGCAAGGTGATGATGGTGGACTGTATTATGGATACTACCAATTGCTTAGTGAGGGAAAAATCTGCCTGTTGAAGAAAATTACTTTGGAGCAAAAAGTAAATCATCGAGAAACTGTACAGATTGGAAAAAAAACGATAAAGTTCTATGTAAAACAGGCTAATGACGATTTAGCTCCTTTTTCTTGTACGATGAATCAACTCCTCCAAATAATGGTAAATCATAAAGAAGCTGTTAAAACTTTCATAGAGCAGAACAGCCTGTCGGTTTCTAAAGAAGATGATTTGAAGATGGTTTTTGATTTTTATAATAACTTGTAGTAAAAATCATGCACCAACTTGCAATTTTGAAAATAGGGGGTAAAATTATTGAAGACACCTCGCGCAGGCAACAAGTATTAGCTGATTTCGCGGCGTGGAAAGGCGCAAAAAATATTAGTACACGGCGGTGGTAATCGCGCCAGTGAATTGAGCGAAAAACTAAATATTACCCCCTTAATGCAAGAAGGAAGGCGCGTTACAGATGCTGCTGCGTTGGAAGTAGTAACAATGGTGTACGCTGGTCTTTCCAATAAAACAATTGTCAGTGAGTTACAAGCATACGGCTGCAATGCTTTGGGCTTGAGTGGGGCAGATTTGAATAGTATTGAAGCGCGTAAACGCCCTGTAAAAACAATAGATTACGGCTTTGCAGGCGATGTCGTACAGATAAATACGACTATGTTAAATCAATTATTGGCTTTACAAATCACACCTGTATTTTGTGCCATCACACACGATAAAAAAGGACAATTATTGAACACTAACGCAGATACGATTGCTGCTCAGTTGGCTATCGCCTTCTCGGTTCATTTTGAGGTGCAACTGATTTATAGTTTTGAAAAATCAGGGGTATTAAAAGATGCTAATGACCCAAGTTCTCTCCTTCCGCAACTCACCCCAAGTTTGTACGCGAACTACAAAGCAGATGGAACAATATTTGCAGGTATGATTCCTAAACTGGATAATGCTTTCGCTGCTATTGAACAAGGTGTGCAGGAGGTGGTTATAGGAGGTACTGATCCGCTAGGAACGGGTACAGTCTTGAAAAAGGAATAATATGTCACGTGAATTACTGAAGCAGCTACGTCCAAAAATCCCCACACTCATCGAAGATACTTCCACTAGTGTGTCAGAACAATTTCAAAATTTGACGCTCCGTCCAATCTTGAAGTTGCAGCACGAGCTTTTGGTTGCTATATTTCATCAGTACATCAAGCTACGAAAAGGCACTTTTCACCAATTGTCTGATAAAATGAAATTGGAGTATATTCGGCACAGTATTCAAGAAGATGCTAAATTCAAGGCAATGCTGATCGGTCTCGTAGTTGGGCATTTTACGATCAGTGAATGGCAACTTTACAGTCTGGAAGAAAAAGAATTGCGCAGGCGCTTGGTGGAGCTGATTATCCAACGAGTACAAAGTCATTTTGCGGTGGAAGATATGGAAATATGAAATTAGTGCTGGTTTTTGGAGTTTCTAGCCGCTTCTTCCCATTTCAATTGGTAAACCACCCAAAAAACAATTTATATTTTTACTTCCATTCCAATTGAAGAGCAACTTTTGGATGTTCGTTTAAAAAGTCATTTAACCTTCCTCGAATAGGAATGTAGGCAATTTTTTTACCGAAAGAGCCTTTTGCCTTTAGAATAAGTACAGCTTTTGGAAATACCAATCGCTTATTCTCTACAATCTTTTCAACATCTTGGTGAGGGTAGCGAATGTGTTTGAAGTAGTTGGTGACGTAGATGTGTGTAGTGTCTATTTCAACGCGCTTGAGGCGCAGCGTGAATAGATAAAAGAGAAAAATTCCTAAAAAATATAGCACGGTCGCGAGTAGTTGAATTTTGGCAGTACGAATATCGGACAGTTGAGCAGCACTAATGTTCCAAACGGCTACGGTACTAGCCCCAAATAAAACAATCCAAAAGATGGGTAAGAAGAATTTGTAAAAAGCGTAGCATTGGATGAAATCTGTGTCATAGATTGTTGATTTGTAGATGCAAAAGGTAGTTGGGGATGAAATTGTTAATACTTTTTTGATGTTTTACGCATTAACAATTCCACCTCCTAACAGTTTAGTAATCTAGTTACTTTTATCGTAGTTCAATTACCAAATCACCTTGTTCCACCATTGTTCTATCAGTCAAATGGACGACTGCAATTTCCCCTTCTACTGGTGCGGTGATGGTACTTTCCATTTTCATTGCTTCGATGACGAAAAGCGGACTATTGATTTGCACTTTATCTCCAACCTTGACCATTATTTTGGAAAGATTACCTTGTAATGGTGCGCCAATATGCTTTTCGGTAGTGGCTTTTTTGTGTTCCACGGTTGTCACTTTTACGGATTTATCTTGTACTTCTACTGCACGAGTTTGTCCATTAAGTCTGAAATACACTAAACGCCGACCTTGCTCATTGGCTTCGGTTTTATTCAGGTATTTGATAATGATACTTTTTCCTTGCTCTATTTCGACAATAATTTCTTGGTTTTCTTGCATTCCGTAAAAAAAGGCTAGTGTAGGTATGTTTTGCACGTTGCCAAACTGCTCCCGGAAATTATGGTACTCTTCAAATACTTTTGGGTAAAGTTTGTAAGACAGAAAGTCGAGGTGGCTATAATGTTTGCCAAATTGCTGGGCGAATTGCGCTTTTTCAACTTCAAAGTTGATGGGTGCCAAATGGGCGTTAGGTTGTTCGGTGTAAGGTTGTTCGTCTTTTAAGATGATGGCTTGAATGTCCAAAGGAAATCCTCCCGCCACTTGTCCTAGGTCACCGCGCATTAATGATTTAACACTATCTGGAAAGCTAGGGTATGACCGCGCTCTAAAATATCTTCTTTGGACAATTGATTAGCAGTCATAAATAAAGCCATGTCACCTACTACTTTCGAGGATGGTGTAACTTTGACAATATTACCAAAGAGTTGATTGGCAATTTTATAGTTCGCTTTAATGGTTTCAAACTGCGATTCCAGTCCTAAAGCTCTAGCTTGTGGACGCAAGTTAGAATATTGCCCACCTGGTATTTCGTTTTCATATACTTCTGCTGTCCCAGCACGCAATTCGGACTCGAATGGATAATAATACTCGCGCACTGCTTCCCAGTAGTTTGAAAACTGATTCAAGGAAGTTATATTTATGGGATTGCTTCGATGATGGCTTTCCAGCATCGCTACTATTGAATTAAAGTTGGGTTGACTGGTTAGTCCTGACATAGATGCCAAAGCTACATCTATGATGTCCACGCCTGCATCCACAGCTTTAAGATAAGTGGCAGCTTGTATGGATGCTGTGTCGTGGGTGTGCAAATGAATGGGAATACTCACTGTATTTTTTAATGCTCCTATCAACACTTCAGCGGCGTGAGGTTTCAACAATCCAGACATATCTTTAATGGCAAGGATATGCGCCCCCATATCTTCCAACTCTTTTGCTAAATCGGTGTAGTACGCTAACGTGTATTTGTGTTCGTTAGGACTGGTTAAGTCACCAGTATAGCAAATACAGGCTTCTGCCACGCTATTCGTATGCGTCCTGACGGTTTGAATACTGGTTTTCATGGAATCTGCCCAATTCAAACTATCAAAAATACGAAAAATATCAATGCCTTCTTCGGCTGTGCGAATGATGAAATCTTGAATCAAGTTATCTGGATAGGCGGTGTAGCCCACAGCGTTAGCTCCACGCAAGAGCATTTGGAAACATATATTTGGAATGGCGGCTCGAAGTAACCGCAAGCGCTCCCAAGGACTTTCATGCAGAAATCGAAGTGTCACGTCAAAGGTAGCACCACCCCAAACTTCCATGCTAAATAGCCCTTCTGCATGATGGCGCGCAAAACTTTCCGCCACTTGCAACATATCAAAAGTGCGCATTCGGGTGGCTAGGAGACTTTGGTGCGCATCTCGGAAAGTAGTGTCCGTGTAATAGATTTGTGGTTGACTTTTTATCCATTCCGCGAAGCCAGTTGGACCAAGTGTTTGTAGTTTTTGGCGCGTGCCATCGGGAATAGGGTTTTGATGGTTAAATTTTGGCACAATGGGTTCTCTGAATTGTTTTTGGGTATCTATATATTTCACATCTGGATTGCCATTGACAATAGTTTCTGCTGCATACAACAGTAGTTTTGTACCGCGATCGCACGTCGAGGCAATTGGAGCAACTGAGGATTATCTTGTATGAAGTTGACCGTAGCATGACCCTGTATAAAGCTTTCCTCTTGGAGCAAGTTTAGTAAAAAGTCAATATTGGTTTTTACACCACGCACGCGAAATTCTCTAAGCGCACGGTGTAATCGCTGCGAAGCTCCGCGCATGGTTCTTCCCCAGGAGGTTACTTTAACTAGTAAGCTATCGAAAAATGGTGATATTTGCGCACCTGGATAAGCGGAGCCAGCATCTAAGCGAATTCCCATTCCACCAGCAGAGCGATAAGCTATTAATGTGCCGTAGTCGGGTTTAAAGTTTTCAGCAGGGTCTTCCGTCGTAACGCGGCATTGAATGGCGTAACCACTGATTTGCACATCGTTTTGAGAGGCAATATAAATACTTTTATGGTGTAATGGATAGCCCATGGCTATGAGTATCTGTGTGCGAACGATATCTATACCCGTTATTTCTTCCGTGATGGTATGTTCTACTTGTACACGAGGATTGACTTCGATAAAGTAGATATTTTCTTGTTTATCCACCAAAAATTCCACAGTACCTGCGTTGTTGTATTTGCATTCGTGCGCAATACGAAGTGCATAAGTGTAAAGTTTATCTTTGGTGAAAGGCTGCAAGGAGATAGCAGGTGCAATTTCTACTACTTTTTGGAAACGGCGTTGCACAGAGCAGTCGCGTTCGTAAAGGTGAACTATGTTTCCTTCGTGGTCACCAATAATTTGTATTTCTATATGTTTAGGATTTTCAATAAACTTTTCTAAGAAAACAGTGTCGTCACCAAAGGCGGTTTTAGCTTCTCTTTTGGCAGCATCAAATTCTATTTCTAACTGCTCCTCGCTACGCACGACGCGCATTCCACGACCACCACCACCAGCAGCAGCTTTAACCATTACAGGGTAGCCAATACGTGCAGCTTCCGTTTTGGCGATATGAAGATTGGTTAAAAGTTGTTGACTATCTTCAATTAAAGGAACACCGATTCGCCGTGCCAATTCTTTAGCTGCTACTTTATCACCCAATTGTTGCATGGCTTCGGTGGACGGTCCGATAAAGATGATGCCTTCTTCACGGCATCGTTTTGCAAATTGTACATTTTCGGAAAGAAAACCCGTACCCTGGATGAATCATCTCCACGTCGTGCTTTTTGGCGAGGGCGATGATTGCTTCT
>JAAUTG010000011.1 GCA_012031785.1 Saprospiraceae bacterium
TCGAGCGGAGGGTGAACCTACGCCTCCAGGGGCGATCCGTTGCGCTGGTCTTGGTATCCAAAAATCGAACATCCAATTGTAGGGTAGGGTGGTTGCTTCTTGCCATCATCGTCAAGCCGTAACCATCAGCAACTAATTTGGATAAATCCTTATTTGGTTTGAAATTAAATCCGATAATACCATATTGTTCCGCAACCGCCCAGTTGATGCAGTAATTGCCCTCAAAGGGTTGGTTTTTGTTGTAAAAATCCAATTCACTTGACCCGTAGCTGGATTCTAAGATATACTGCTCAATGCAGTCTCGAAAAATGGGGAAACCAATACTGTCTGGACGTTGCACGTAAGGAGTTTGCGGCGGAACATTCAAGCCCAAGGCTTCGAGAAGCGGCACATTCAAGTCGTGGTCAAAAAAGTCGTTACCGTTGGGTTGGTACAAGCCAAAACCACCGTGATAGTCCCAAATCGTCCAAGCAATATTTTTTTCTTCCAAGTAATTTCGCACCAAGTTGTACCAATTTGTCCTTTCTGTCGGATTGCTGTTGGGGATATAAACGCCAAATTCTCCACAAAATATTGGAACATTGCGCGTAGTGCTAAAATTAGCGGCAATGTCAATTAATGACTTTACTTTTTGGGCAGTTCCGTCGGTTGGATAGCTATTGTAAGCAAATTCTATCCAAGTTCCTCTAACCGAATTGGGGACGGATGGCATTCTGTTGGCTTGATAGGGAAACGGAATATTGGTGACAGGTTCCATGGAAGGACCAACCCACGACGCACCTTGGTGCGTAAAAAGAAACGGGTCGTAGAAATGGAAAGTGTAAATCAAATTGTTGTCGTCGTAGTTGGGCATTGCCCAGAGGTTATTGTAGCTGTTCCAACCTGCTGGACCAATAATAATAGTATGTTTGGTATCAACAGTTCGGATAGCTTTCACGACTTTTTGTTGAATCTGATTCCAAAGCAAATCAGATATGCCATGCGGTTCGTTTAGCACTTCGTAATAAATGTAATTGGAGCGATTCTTGTAATGGGCTGCCATCTGCGTCCATACTTTTTCCAAAATAATGCCAACATTTGGGTCGGTGTCTGTGCCAACATCAAAAGTGTGGTTATCGAATATCAAGTGCATTTGTAAGTCCTCCGCCCAGTTTACGACTTCATCTAAAAAACCTAAAAACACGGGGTCGAGTTGATAATTGGGTGCGCCATCGGTCATAAAATGCAAATTGATGGGTAAGCGAATGACATCGAAGCCTAAACTTTTTATTTGTTCAAAATCTTTTTTGGTGTATTTTTTAAACTGAATTTGGCGAGCACTCCCCACTTGAAACCAGCCTGTCAAGTTTACGCCGCTATGAAATGGTACTTGCGGTTGACCAAAGGCAGCGAAAAAGAGCATACAAACAAAAAGGCACAGCGTTATTTTTTTCATTACATAGAATTTTATTATGAATTATTGACTTTGAAATTGAATGTAATATAGGTAAATATAGTTAATTTAAAAAGAATTATGAATATTTTGTTGTTAAAGTGATGTAAATAAGAACATATCGGGAAATTAAATTTGGTTTCAAGTAATAATTCGTTGTGTCCAGGACTTAACGCGCTGCCCTTTAGCCTGTGGTAGCAGGCTTTACTCTTTTTAACCCTTTGTATGTGTTTGCCTTCGGCGATTTTTTTTTGATGGATGGAGTTTCCTAGCTCCATCCGCAGGTATTTTTTGCGTTTCCTAGCGCATGTGGCGGCTGGCGCGTTAGGAAACGAGCAGGATAGGTTGCGCCGATGTGAAGAAACATCGGCAATCGGTTTTTTGTCTTTTGTAAGCCCCATGTTTCAATTCCGCCAGTGTAATTAAATACCAATCGTTCCAAGTTTTAGTAGCATTGTTTTGAATTAAATTTAAGTATGAACGATTCTGTATTGATTCAAATCCCCTTCTCTTTGTGTTTTCAGCTTTCGCCACACGCTGAACCAGAAAACATCACCTGCTATGGCAATAGCGGTGAGCAATAAATCTATCCTACTACTTTGACTTCGCTGAATCCATTGGCTTTTTTTTTGTACTTGTATTTGAGTGGAAATGCGTTCTTTGAGCGCTTTTACGTGCGAAATGATGCCTATGGTTTTGCCGGTAGCTTGTAAATTCTCTAGTGTAGTGATGGCGATTTCTAAGGTGGCTTCATCCAAAGTGCCGAAGCCTTCGTCAATGAAAAGTGAACGAATTTGAGTATTATGTCCCGCCAAGTCGGAAAGTCCGAGTGCCATTGCTAGGCTAACTAGAAAACTTTCGCCACCTGATAGGGTCTTCATGGAACGAGTGTGGTTGGCTTGAAAAAGATCAATAATGTCTAGTTCTAAGGCTTCCCCTTCGCGCTTGCGAATGTAGTAGCGGTCATTTAATTTTTTTAGGTGCTGATTGGCGTAATGAACAAGTTGTTGCAAGGTAAGGCTTTGTGCAAAAACTCGGAATTTTTTTCCGTTTTTCATTCCAATCACGTCGTTTAGCTTTTTCCAGCGTTGGTATTCTATTTTTTGTTGCTCGTACTTACTTTGTAGTGTTTTCAATTGCTCGATGAGGGTACGTTGCTGCTCGAGTTGTTTTTTCAGGCTGCCCACATTTTGCAGCGATTGCTGGTAGCTTTGTTCTAGTTCGGTTTGTTTTGTCAAGATTGTATTTTCTGATGCTGAAGTCAGTGTTTTGGCTTGTTCTTGCACAAGTTGTTGCTGGGTTTGTTGTAGAAGTTGTTGAGAATGGGTGTATTGTTGACTTAATTTTTCTTTTTGCTGTTGTAGGTTGTTAGCTATTTCTTCAGAAAGCAACGCGGCTTTTACTTCATTTAATTGATGGAATCCGTTGGCTTTGATATTGGTTAATAGGGTGTTTTGTAGTTGTTGTCCTTGCGCTTGGAGTTGCTGTAACTGTGTATTGTGAGTATTTTGAGTAGCTTGTAGCGCGGCGATTTCTCGCTGGTGCGTTTGAGTTTGGATGCGCAAATGCTCGCAGTGTTGCTCGGTGGCTTGTAATATTTGTTGGAAAGCCTTTTTTTCGTGCTGTGGGTCTTTGTCTCCTAACAATTGAGTGCGCTCGCGTTGTGTTTCTAGCAAAAGCGTTTCTAAAGTTTGCGTTTGTTGCTGAAGTTGTTGTAGGTTTTCGCTGCGTTCTTGTAGTTGTTGAGCAATGGATTGGAGTTGTTGTTGTTGTAGGCTTCGCTTTTCTTTTAATTGCCGAGTCTGCTCGCGGGTGGCTTTAAATTGAGCGAGTTGTTCCTGTAATTTTGAGTGTGCATTTTGCAGATTTTGGTCTGTTGCACGGTATTTTGATAAGTAGGTTTGAGCCGTAGCTAGAACGTTTCGTAACTCTGCATCTGCCTCTTGTTGTTGTTCTTTTAGTTGTTTGAATTGTTTAATATCTGCTTGAATGGCGGCTATCAATTCTTTTTGTTTGTTTTCTGCACTAGCTTGTCGGGTTTTCTTGTACTTCCAGCCGTGCGTTCACTTCTTGTAGTTGCGCGAAATTTTGTTCCAATCGCACGATTTGGATTTGATAATTTTCAATTTGGGTGTGCAAAGCATCTAATTCCCAAAAAATGGTCTCGGTAATGGCTGCTTCCTGAATGTGTTGTTGAAGTTGAAGTAGTTTGATGGACTTGGTATTCAGGGCTTCAGTTAAATGGGTTAGTTGATTGGTTGCCACTGCTTTTGCTTGCTCCGAAGCAATCAATTGCTTTTTCAGGTTTTCCAGTGCTTTTTCTGCCGTCTTTAACTTGTTTTTTGGCTTCATCCACGTAGGTTTCATTCCAATCGAGGTCGCGGAATGGATGTTGTGTGGAACGGCAAACTGGGCAAGGGTCGCCAGGTTCTAGTTTACTGCGTTCTCGCTCCAAGTTAGTGCTGGAAAAAGCACGCTCTAACTCGTAATGGCGTTGGCTAATTTCGTATTGCTTTTGGAGGTTAGGTAATTGTGCTTCTTCTATTTTTAAGGTAACTAGGGTTTTATCTAGGGTTTGCTGAACGCGCTGCATCTGTTTGTCTAAATCATCCAATTCAGATTGGGTATCGGCATATCCTTGTAGGCGGGTTACAAATTCTTTTATTTGTTGTATTTGCGCTATTTTTATAGGTTATTAAGTGGGTGCGTTGCGGGAATTTTTCTAGTTCCTGTGGCGTGACGATTTTTAATAAATCTTTCATGAAATCTGCTACACAAGCCTTTGCGTCCGAGACTTCTTTTGCTAGGAGGTGTTCCGATTTTTCCTTTTCGAGAAGGGATTTGCCCAACGTCTCTTGAGATTGTTTTTGTTTGGCAATAGTGGTTTCCAAGTAGGTGGCTTGCTGCAACTGCAATGCTAAAGTAGGTAAATCTTGTTCTAAATCCTCGCAATCACGGTTCTTGTTTAGCCAAATTTCTAGTTCAAGAATTTGATTTTCAGTATTTTGATGGGTTTCAAAAAGTTGTTGCTGTTGTTGTTGTTCTTTTTGTTGTTTGTTGTTTTTAGTCGTCCAATCTTTTTGTAAATGGGTGAGTTCCAATTTTTTCTGCTGCAAATTAACATCGAGTTGAGTTACTTTTTCAAAGCGTGCCAATTGCTCGTCGCGTTGACTTTGTAAAGTATCAAGTTGTTGGTGGGCGGCATCAAATTTTTCTTGTACTTCTTCCAATTGCTGTTGCAGTACGGTTTGGGTGTTTTTACTTTCTGCAATCGTTATTTTTAGCTGGTCGCGTTCTGCAATCATTTCGTTCAAACGTAGAAGCTGTGCTTGGAAGGGGCTTGCCTTTTGGTGCTTTGCTAATTTTTCAAACTGGTTGGCTTGAGCGTGTTGGGCTTCCTGCACTTGCTGAATCTGGTTGTTTAATTCTTCTACTTTTGCTTGAAGTACAGACAGATTTTGCAACCATTGGAGTTGTTGGCGTAATTCTTCCAATGCTTTTTTGTGCAACGCTGCTTGTTGTGTAAAGGTATCGAGTTGTTGCTGTATTAAGGAAGGGTCGTCGGTTTGTAGCGCATGAAGTTGTTGAAACTGGTCTTTATATTGGTTTAGTTGCTTTTCTTCTTCTGCGTGTCGCTCGAAAGCTGCCTGAGAAAGTTTGGTGTAGTATTCCGTACCCGTGATGCGCTCCAAGAGTTCGCTTCTTTCTTTTTCATCTGCCCTCAGGAACGCAGCAAAATCGCCTTGTGCCAGTAAAACTGATTTGCAGAACTGGTTGTAATCCAGCCCTGTGATTTCTTGTATTTTGATTTCGTAATCCCTGGCGCGGTCGTAAATAATTTTAAAGTTGCTTGTTTGTGCGTCCCAACGAGAAAGTTCTCTTTTGGCAGGCTGTACATTGCCATCTGTTTTGTTGCGCGATTTCCATAAAGTCCATTTAGAGCGATAAATATGTTTATTTGACTCAAACTCTACTTCTGCCAGACTTTCTGTACTGCCATAGGACATAATTTCTTTTTCGTTGTCGTTGCGATGTACCTTGCCGTATAAAGCTAAGGTAATAGCATCCAAAATGGTTGTTTTTCCTGCACCTGTGTCGCCCACAATAGCGAAAATACCCGCATAATTCAGAGGGGCAGTAGTAAAATCAATCTGAATGGTTCCAGTTGTTTGGGTAAGTCTTAACGAGTTGAGGTTACGAAGTGTTATCTTTCTGATTCTCATTTTGTTACAGCTAAATATTTTGGAAAGATTGCCGTTTAAATGCTTGGTTCTTCTTCTCTGTTCGTCATATTCCTAAGTAGGTTAATATTTTTCTGCGTCAAAGGTTTCCACTGCTAGTAAATAGGTTTCATAGGCTTCGCGTTGTAGTTTAGTCGCATAAATTTCGTGAAAAAAATACCGCCCGTCTTTAATCACATAATTGAGAATAAAAAAGCGATAGATTTCAGGTAGCAATCTAATTTCTGCTTCTAGGAGTGGATAGACTGATGATAATGTTTGAGGAAAAATAAAAACCGTTCCTCCATTAAGGTTTCAATGTTGTAGCTAAAAACTGTGCGGTCGCCTACATTGGAAACTATACGGCTCAAAAAGTAAAAGTCTAACATTCGGCTACTCATTCTAAACCAATCATAGTCCCAGCGAGAAAAAAGTTTATTTGATCTGTCACAGAAAAATTACCAATATTCCAATCTACAAATACAGGAATTTTGTCTAAGGTGTTTAGTCCTAAGCGTTCTGTATGTTCAAAAAATAAATCACTTTGTCCTTTAATCAGCTCTATTTTTCCGCGATGCTCGTATTTTCCATCTCTAGTTTCTAAAATTTCTAAAAGATGTTCTATGTCCGTGTAGAGCGTTTTGGAGGAAGTGGGGAGTGTATTTTTTACCTCGTAGCAAGATTGATGGAAATGCGCAAACTCTTCCCCTAAAGTGCTGATATGCGTAGCGTCCAAGCGGCGAGGTAGCATTTTTTGGATGTGCATCGGGCGATAAAAAACAACCCAAGCATCTATCAAGCTATTCTTAATGCGATGGACGAAAAGTTCGTTTTGTCGAATTAAGGAGCGCGCCAGAAAATTCTCAAATGGCGTAGGTAAATTATTTGCCAGCACATTGATAATGGTATGGTCTTCCACAAAATGCTCATACTTTCCGAAGTATGACATCTTCGCAATCACAAAATCGTTATTAGTGAAAATGATTTTATATACATGGTTCGTAGAAACCTTCGCACTGATGTCACTAACCGACTTAATTTCGCGGGAAGAATCGTAAGCTATCCAAGCATATTTGACAATTGTAATAAAATCAATATGGTGCATGATATAGGGATTAATGATGAAACGTGGCATTTAATGATTGATGAGGGCGATTAAATACTTATATTATTCAATCGGTTATTTGGTATTGAAATTGTTTTGTAAAATTATATTTGATAACGGAGTAAAAGACCAAATAAATTTTAAAAGATAGTTTGATATAACGCCTCTAAACAAACATACATATCTCCTAGCCAATAACCAACCACATAACATCTGTTATTGGTACATAGAACGTTTTATCGCTTTCAAGGTTTAGCTTGCCATTTTACACTATGAAACTGGTCTTTAGTAGCTAGTTTTAGTTGCACTAAAATATTCTAACACTGCTGTTGTTAAAACTTACGTTATGCTATTGCCTGCTGCCTTTGGTTCTTAGCTATAACAGCTAGTTATCCAGTCTTACTTTACAAAAAACTTCAAGTAAGGCAGCTAAAAACCCAATACTAAACTGCTAAAGACCAAATATCATAAAACTTTTTTTATTTAGATACCAAACTTAAAATACCTTTTAATGGAATCGTCAGGTTATCTGGGCGATGGCTCAATTCGTATTGTAATTCTTTCAAAGCGCGTTCCAGCATAAATACTTCCAACATAATGCTGAAATCTGCTGTATTATCAGGTATAAATTCTGGAATGTTAGCGGCATCTACCTCCTGACGATAGGTTTGCAAGAAGAAGCTACATACACTTTCGTACCAAACTGGTAGCAGCGCAGTCACCGCAGCATGGTCATTGTGCTGGTTTTCAACACTGGACGCAGCATAGTGAATAGAGCGCAGCATGGTAGCTACATCCACTAAAGGTGATTTTCTCAACTTGCGTTCGCTGAAAGCTCGGTCGTAAGTGCCATCAAAATCATCAATCATTAAGTCGTCGCCTACCATCATTACTTGTTCCAAGTGAAAGTTGCCGTGAATGCGAATTTTGGAAGCTTCAAACTTATGAACATAGATACGATTGAAGTCGCTTAATATCTTTTCCTCTACTCCGATGACCTGGTTAGCTAAAGTTTTTTTGATGCCCGTCTAGGCTCGGCATAATTGCTTTGAGGGCGCTCATTGCTGTTCTGACTAGAGATTTGAGTGCTGAATACAAAGAGCGTTGATAATGCAAAGAATACAATTCTGGCTCAAATGAAGCGTCCCCGTGTTTGGATAAATTTACTAAGGAAAGGTGCATCTGTGCAGTGCGCGTTGCTAATTGTTGTATTTTCGCTACGAAGGAATAGTCCATCACGGATTGCAAAAACGCTGGGAGTGTTTCGTAAGTGAGGGTATCGAATTTGCTAATATGAGTGGGGCTAAGTGTAAGTTTATCTGCATTAACCATCACTTTTTCCACCATGCGTTTGATACTATCCGTCACATAGTCCCAACCATAGCCCTGATGCGCAATCAAAGGCTGAATAACTGCCAATGAAGTGTGGTAGCCTGTTTTTTTGAACATTAGGCTTCCCAGTAATTCTGGTGCAGCAGGGAATACTTTTTTATGAGTTAGCCAATAATTAAGCTCATAGTCAGGATTAGGTTGTTCATCCACGCGGCGGTAAAACTTTACAAAATAGCCTTCTTTATAAGCGATAGACACATACTGGGCAGTGGCGCGGCGAATCGTGGAATCTGTCACTGTTAAACCATCGGGGAAGGTTACAATCAAGTCCTTGTGATTCAACAAAGCATTAGCGTGATTTAAAAAACTTAAACGGAATTGTTCATCGTGGAAAGCATCTAACAAAATACCACTTTGCGAACCCACAGAGGCAATCCCAATTACTTCTTCTTTGCGCCAAACATCGTCTTCTACGCCTAATGGTTTGAAACTAACGGGTAGCTGGTAAAGTTCGGGAACACCTGTCCTGAATGTAGCCTCCACTAACAAGATAGCATAATCATCGTTCAATTGGATTTGCTCCTTCAAAGTAACCACCTCAATGGTTCTATCTTTATTACCAAACCAAGCGGCGCGACGGAAATACTTTGGTAATACTTCTTTAGTCAATGCTTTTTGTTGCAATAACGCTTTAAAACTGGCGGCAGAAATTTCTGGAGACTTCAGCATTTTATCGGTAATCGCAAGCATTTCTACAGGTTTTAGTAAAAACCAATAATAACCATGCGGTGCTACCGACAGAAAATAAGGTTCTTTAGCAATATGTTGGAACGTGGTTTCTCCAAAAATTTCTACTGGAGAATATCCCTCATAAGCCGACAAATCCAAGTAAACTCCTTCCACAAAACGCGATAAATTGGCTACAACCAAGATGGTTTGGTCTTGATAAGTCCTTAAAAAAGCCAGCACTTTGCTATTGGCAGGAGTCAAAAACTCTATTTCACCTCTTCCAAATACTTCTTTGTAATTTTGGCGCGTTGCCATTGTGCGTTTCATCCACCACAACAGCGAGTTCGTGTTGCGCTGCTGGCGTTCAACATTGATATATTTGTAGTCATATTCAGGGTCAATGATGACAGGAAGATAGAGAGATTGCGGATTTGCTTCCGAAAAACCTGCATTTTGGTTAGCGTTCCACTGCATGGGTGTTCTTACGCCGTCGCGGTCGCCTAAGTAAAAATTATCCCCCATCCCAATCTCATCTCCATAATACAACACAGGCGTACCTGGCAGAGAGAACAATAAAATATTCATTAACTCAATGCGTCTGCGGTCATTATCCAACAGAGGGGCAAGACGACGACGAATCCCTAAATTGATGCGCGCTTTTGGGTCAGCGGCGTAGTATTTGCGCATATAGTCGCGCTCTTCGTCCGTCACCATTTCTAACGTCAATTCATCGTGGTTACGTAAACATACCCCATTGGCAGTTTTCTGGAATCTTTGGCGTTTGCTCAAAAATATCTGTGATTGGATGGCGTTCTTCCATTTTCAGCGACATATACATACGAGGCATTAAAGGAAAATGAAAATTCATTTGGCACTCATCGCCATCACTGAAGTAGGAAGCAGAATCTTCTGGCCACATGTTCGCCTCCGCCAAAAAGAGTACATTCTCGTAATTGTCGTCCATGTGCTTGCGCAACTTCTTCAGAAAGGTGTGCGTTTCGGGTAGGTTTTCACTGTTTGTGCCCTCTCGTTCATACAGGTAAGGAATTGCGTCCAAACGAAAACCATCCATACCCATCGCTGCCCAGTAGTCCATGATTTTAAAAATCTCTTCTTGTACTGCTGGATTATCATAGTTCAAATCTGGTTGGTGGGAATAAAAACGATGCCAATAATAAGACTTTGCTACAGGGTCCCAAGTCCAGTTGGAGGTTTCAAAATCTTGAAAAATAATACGCACATCTTTATACTTAGTTGGGTCGTCGCTCCATACATAATAGTCGCGCTCCACGGAACCTGCTGGTGCGTTTCTGGCTCGCTGAAACCACTCGTGTTGGTCAGAAGTATGATTAATCACTAACTCTGTGATTACTTTTAGATTTCTTTTGTGGGCTTCATCCAAAAATTTCTTAAAGTCACCTACATCGCCATAAAATATGGATTGATATTGTAGTAAGTCTGCTATATCATAGCCATCGATGCGTAGCGGAGAAGGATAGAAAGGCAGTACCCAGAGCGTGGTAACGCCTAGAAATTCGAGATAGTCTAGTTTGGAAATTAATCCTTTAAAATCGCCAATACCACTACCTGTGCTGTCACAAAAACCTTTAATATTTAACTCATAGAAAATCGCGTCTTTGTACCATAAAGGCTCGCGTTTGTAATTGTTAGCCGACATAAATGAATCGTTTTGCTAAAAAACCTGCTATTATTGAATGATGTTACACAACTGGTTATCTGTTAGGATATTAGAGGTTCGTTTAGAGGCGTTATGCCAAACCATTTTCTAAAAGTTATTCGTTTATTTGGTGCATTTGTACCATAATCTCCAGAAGTTATCCTTTCAAAAAAATACAACGTTATCAAATAACCTTACAACCAAATAACCAGTTGTAACATGAGTTATTAAAAATCTCCCAAAGAAAAGAAAAATTTAGTTGAGATTTTATCTAAAATAGGGAACAAATACGATAAAATTATTTTTCAATTTGTAAAAGTTGAATTTTTGTCCGCTTTTGATTGGATTACGCTTAATTTTATTTGGAATTATTTAAGTAAAGAAGTGATTTTAGGCAATATAGAAGTAGAAGATAGGTGGAGAGGCGAAAGTATATAGCGGACAAACGGCTTTGCTCGTCTGTCCGCTGTAGTTCTGTATCGTATTGATTACAGAGGTTACGCAACTGATTGCTTAGTGGTAAGGTTGTTCAACAAAGTTGTATTATTGAAAGGAATAACTTTCAATAAATGGTCTAGCATAAGACTTTAAAACGAACGCTTAATACCCTTACAAATTACCAATCTAACTGCGTAACCTTAGTGATTACGCTGTTTTTGCATATTTCCCACCGCGTAAGTAAGATTTTAAGCGGTAGAATAACCAAAATAAAACTGGCACAACTACCAGCGTCAAGAATGTAGCAAAAGTCAAACCATAAATTACAGTCCAAGCCATTGGTCCCCAGAAAGAAGCATTATCCCCACCAATAAAGATTTTTGGGTCCGATTCTGATATTAGGGTAAAGAAGTTGAAATTGAAACCTATGGCAAGTGGAATCAAACCAAGTATTGTAGTGATAGCGGTCAAAAGTACAGGACGCAAACGTGTTGAACCTGCCTGAATTACTGCTTGTTTCACATCCTCTTTTGCCAACTGTAACGGATGATTCAAACCGAGTTCATCTAGTTTTTGCTTAATGAGCAAGTTAGTATAATCCAACAGTACGATGGCATTGTTCACCACCACTCCTGCTAAGGAGACAATTCCAACGCCTGTGAATACAATCGAAATATTACCACCAAACACTGCGTAACCAATTAAAACTCCAATGGTACTGAAAAGTACAGTCAATAGAATGATAAATGGAGCAGAAAGGGAATTGAACTGCAAAACAAGAATGATTAAAATTAGGAATACGGCTATCAATAAAGCTGCGGAAAGGAAAGCAGAAGTCTCTTCTTGCTGCTCTTGCTCGCCTGTAAACTCATAAGAAAATCCAGTAGGCAATGGATAATTCTCCATAGTGGCGCGCAATTCATTCACAATTTCATTGGCGTTGTACCCTGCTACCACGTTGGAATAAATCGTCAACACACGCTCCAAATCCTTGCGCTTGATGGCACTGTAAGTGGAAGTGTATTTTACACTTGCTACGGAAGCAATTGGAATTTGAATTAGTTTACCCGTGTTGTTGCGGAACGTCAAACGCTGATTTAATAAGTCATCCACATTGTTGCGGTACTTTTCATCGAGTCTCACCGTGATAGGATATTCATCTTCTCCTTCTTTAAATTGCGACACTTCTCGTCCAAATACCGCAGTGCGGATGGCACTAGATATTTGGAAGGTGGATAATCCATAGCGACGCGCTACTTCTCGGTCAATATTGATTTCCAATTCAGGTTTACCTACTTGGATGTCGCTCTTCAATTCTTGAATGCCTGGAATGTTCAAATTGTTGAAGTGATTAATAACTTCTCCACCTAACGTCACTAGTTGATTGATATCATCCCCTCGAATTTCAAGGTTGATGGGCTTACCTGTTGGAGGACCTTCCGCATTTTTATCTACCACAATTTGAATACCAGGATAACCTTGCAAGGCTTCTCGTATCTTATTCATAATCTCGAAGGTAGATATGCCGTCGCGCTCTTGAGCAGCCACGAATTGAACCGTAATACGTGCCTTATTCGGTGAAGAACCTGGTTCTGGTGGTGCGTTTGGATCGGAAGTATTTTCTCCAATTTGAGTTAGTACGGCTTCCACCACTTTTCCATACGGCGTGACCACTTTTTCAATATTCTGCTCTAAATTTTTGATAGCCAAGTCAGTAGCTTCAATATCTGAACCTAGTGGCAATTCTACAAAAGCATTTACATAAAGTGGGTCAGCAGATGGGAAAAATTCAATTTTTAGCGTTCTAATGCTAATAAGGTATATAGAGAAAATCAATAACAGGAATACGCCTAGTAATACTAATCCTGGCACTCGTAAAGCACCTTTTACAAAAAATCTATATCCATTTTCCAGCAAAGGCAAAATATTGTTTTGGAAATAGAACGAAGATGGGCGTAGCAAGAAAAAGTTGAATAACGTTACTAGACCTACGATTAAAAAGGAATTTCTTGCCCACATCCAAGAAGATGCTGTGCTAGTATCAATCAGATGAAATACGCCTGCCAGCAGTAAAGTTCCAATACCTGTTATAAGCGCGTTTCTCCTGCGCTTTCTTCGGATTGCTATATCGTCTGCGCGTGCGTCAATTTTCATAAATTGAGCAGCTACGGCTGGATTGATTGCTAATGCCACAAAAAGGGAAGATGTCAATACAATAATCAAGGTGAATGGCATATAGTACATAAACTCACCTACTAAGCCGGGCCAAAAGGCTAACGGTAAGAATGCGGCTAAAGTAGTAGCAGTGGAAGAGATAATCGCTACTGCCACTTCTCCTGCGCCAAATTTGGCAGCCTCTTTTGCAGAGTACCCTTCCTGCATGTAGCGGTACATATTTTCTACTACCACAATACCATTGTCCACAAGCATTCCGAGTGCAAGAATCAAACCAAATAAAACGACGATATTGATGGTTACGCCTGTTTGGCCAAGTATTAAAAAACCCATCAACATGGAAAGCGGAATCGCCAATCCTACTAAAGACGCATTGCGTAAACCTAGAAAAAACAATAAAACCAAAACCACTAGGATTACGCCAGAAATAATACTATTCTCTAGGTTACTCACTTGGTCGCGCGTATTGACCGACTGATCGTTGAAAAGGCTGATTTTTAAATCTGAAGGTAATGATTTTTTGCATCTTCAATTATGGCATAGATTTGGTCAGCAGCAAAGAGCAAATTTCTACCTTTGCGCTTGATGATGTCCAAAGAAATAACTGGCAATTGGTCAGAACGAGCAATACTGGTGCGGTCTTGATAGCTGAAGTTTACTTCTGCAATGTCGCGCAGATAAACAGGTCGCTGTTCTTCGCTTTTTACAATCAAGTTCTTCAACTCTTCTACATGCTCAAATTCTCCTTTCACGCGAATGGCGCGGCGAAAGTCATTGGTCACGATTTCACCAGCAGAAAGTGTTACGTTTTCACTTGTAATGGCATTCTCCACGTCGCCATAACTGACTTCGTAGCTACTCATTTTAAGTAAATCTAAATCCACTTTCACCTCGCGTTCCAGCGCGCCCTTGAGTTGTACTTCCGAGAGTTCGTCAATATCCTCTAATTTATCTTGCAAAAATTCTGCATACTTACGTAATTCATCCACAGGATAATCTCCAGAAACGTTTACCGAAACGATAGGCAATTCTGAAAAATTGATGTCCAGCACCAATGGGTCTTGGTCTAAGTCGTTAGGTAAGTCACTTTTGGACTTGTCCACTGCGTCTTTCACGCGGCGTACCACTTCGTCCAAGTCCTCATCGGCTTCAAATTCTACGGTAATTACCGAGTAATCTTGCACCGAAGTGGAGCGAATGGATTTCACCCCTTCCACACCCTGCACTTCTTTTTCTATGGGGCGAGTGACCAAATTTTCAATATCTGGCGCGGAGTTACCAAAATAAGGGGTATTGATATAAACGGTTGGTAAAGAAACTTCTGGAAATTGCTCCTTTGCAATGTTGTTGTAAGTCCAAACTCCAAAAATCCCGATAACAAGAATAAGCAAAAAAACAGTAGTGATGTTATTGACAGACCAAGTGGATAAGAAAAATTCCCTTTGTTGGTCGTTTTTCTTATCGAGTAGGTTAGGTTGTTGTTGTTCCATAAAATTTTAGTTATTGACAATCTATAATTTAAAGATGGGTTACTGAACGACCTCTATTAATGCGTTATCCACTAGGGTTTGCGCACCTTTTACCACCAATTCTTCGTTGCCTTGTAAACCCTTCTCAATGACTACATTATTTTTGTAAGTGCGTCCAGTTTCTACATACACTTTTTGGCGATTCTACCGCTACCGTTGGTTTCCACTACAAACACAAAGTCTGCTCCCCCAATTTCCTGCTGTACCAACTCAATCGGAATCACGATGGCATCTTTCTGTTCGTAATCCTTTATTTGCATGGTTGCCAATAAATTAGGTTTTACCAAACCACCGCTGTTCGTAATTTCGGCTTCTACTTGTAGTGTGCGGTTGTTTTTATCAATAGTTCTAGCAATTTCAGTGACTGTTACTGTATTCTCCCAATCCAAAGCAGGAATAGTTGCTTGTACTTTTTCTCCTTTGCGAATTGCTCGAATCAATGTTTCTGGTACATCTGCCACGATTTTTACTTTGCTAGTATTCAAAATCATAGCAATTGGCGCACCTGGTGCTGCAATCTCACCTGTCTTGGTGTTCAGCATTTCTACTACACCCGAAATAGGTGCATAGACGCTAGACTTACTCAATTGCAACTTGATGGTTTCTAAGCTTTTGTCTAAGCGTTCTTTATTGTTCTTGGCTTGCAAATACTGTACTTCAGAACCAATTTTTTGTTCCCACAAACGTTGCTGACGAGTGTATAATTCGTTTGCTAATTCCAATTGTGTTTCCAGTTCTGCAATTTGCTTTTCTACGGATTCCAAATCTACTTTTGCCACCAACTGTCCTTTATTGACGTTTTGTCCTTCTTTGATGCGCAATTCTAAAATGCGTCCACCTGTTTCGCTGGCAATAGTCACTAAATCGTCCGCTTCAATAGAGCCTTGCACTTCCGTGTAGTGTGTAAAAGTGGTTTTTGTTAACGGTTGTGTTGTGACTGCAAAGGATTTGTCTGCCACCGTTGAATCTAATGCTTCAATTTCCGATTCCAATTGTTTAACGACTTCTGAAATAGCTTTCAGCTCGCCCTGTTTTTCTTTCAATAAAGTACGTTTACCTTCCAAATCTTGAGGGTAGGTCTCCTCTGTTGAGGACGTACCACAAGCATAAAGGAAAGAAAATAATATGATAATAAAGAATATTCGATTCATTTTAATTAATGATTAAAAATAGAAAAATGGATTAACGCCTTATAAACAGGCTTGGAATAATTAAAAAATAAAACTTTTATTTCGTCCAATAAAGGTTTTTCTTTATTGTTGATACGAAGTCGAATTTATTTTATGAACTTTGCCAAGCAAGCGTTTTAACTTCTTTGGATTTTGTTTTTGATACCTTCTTTTCAGGTATCAACTGTCGGTTCATTAAAATTTTCCCAATGCTTTCTCTAAGTCAGTTTTAGCCACCAGCAAATCATACAGTGAAGTGATGTAATTCCCTTGCGCTTGGTACAGGTCAGCTTCTGCTTGTGTCACTTCCAAACTTGAGCCTACTCCCTCACGGTACTTCACTTGTGTAGTGGTATGGATGGATTGTGCTAAATCTAGGCTGTTTTGGCTAGTCGTGACATTGCGTTTTGCGTTCAAATACGAAATTTTTGCGTTGGCATATTCCAAATTAGTAGCATTGACAAATTCTTCGTATTGAATTTGTGTTTTTTGCAAGTCCACCTCTGCTTGTTGCAGCTTGTATTTTCTAGTGTGGTCAAAAATTGGAATTTTCAACTGTGCGCCCACAATAGTAGCATTCAACCATCCAGGTTGGTCGCCGTCAAAAACATTATCACGCTGCAAGGTAAGTTGCTGGGTACCAAAGGCATATAAGCTAGGTAGCTGTCCTGCTTTGATGGATTGAAGATTCATTTCGTTGAGGGTTTGCCCTGCTTTTATCACATCGTATTCTGGACGCTTTGTAATATCCAGTTGGTTTTCAGCTACATTGATGTCTTCTACCAACGTGTTACCCACTAAAATATCAATATTGTCTGCCAGCTCAATGGCTTCTGTAAGCGGCATTCCCATTTGAAATTTTAACAAGTTGTGACTAAGAACAATAAATTGACCTACATTTTCAGCTTGCGCCCTCAAGTTGTTTAATGAAAGTTCTAAACGATCCACATCTAGTTTTTCGATGAACCCTTCTTTGTAGAAAGCCTGCGTTTCATTGAGTGTAGCCTCCAAATTGCTGATATTTTTATCGAGCACTTCCTTATTTTTTTGTGCAATCAAGGCAGCTAAATAAGATTTTGCTACATTGTAGCGCAACTCGGATTTGGTTTGATCTATTTGTTTCACCACCAATTCTCGATACACTTTTGCAGCTTTTAATCCAACAAATACACTAGGGTCGAAAATAATAGCATTGGCATCGAGTGTAGCGGTCAAGTTATTTTTCAAGCCAAACTCTACCACTGCAAATTCCCCCTCGGGTCCACCAAAGGCAGACAAGGGCAACAAACTTTTAGGGAGATCAATAAAATATTGGTACTGTACATTAGCTGCCAACGTTGGGATAGCGGAAGCACGAACTTCTTGAATCTGTGCCTCTGCATCGGTCAAATCCATTTGAGCCAACCGAACGTTGTTGCTATTCTGTACTGCATACTGAAGTGCCTCTTCCAAAGAAAGTGAACGCTGAGCATTCACTGCCAAAGAGAGGCATAGAACAATAACAGTCAAGTGAATAAACTTCATAATTATGGATGATTTAGATGATTTATTTTTACTTTTAAGGGTGATGAATTGCTAACCAATACCTTTTTCAAGGCTGTAAAGTTCCAATAATGCAAGACCTTGTGGCGAGGCAATGCCATGAATATGATAGTTCATAAACATTTCTACCACTTTATATTTTGGATATTCTTGAAGCGGAAAAATCTCATCTCCTGCTATAATCATTGCAGTTGTCACATATATTTTTGAAATAATATCTGCATCAATTTCTTTGCGATACAAACCTTCTGCCAGCCCTCTTTCAAGATTGGATTTGATTTGTGTGTAGATATGTGCTTTGCGCAAATCATTCATCGTACACCAACTTTCGTGATGGTATTTTTGCAAATCATACATCAGCGCAGGCGATACCTTGCGCAAGGTATGGATCACATGCTTTGCGATTTCCAGAATTTCTTTTACAGCATTATCGGATAGGGTGCGAATTTGGACGAATGCCTCCAAATCTTGCTCTACTTTGGCAAGCATAATCTGTTGTATCAATTCTGACTTGTTGGAAAAGTATTGATACAATGTTTTTTAGATATCCCTAAATTTCCAGCGATCTCATCCATGGTTACGCTACGAATACCGTAACTTAGGAAAAGCTCGCCGGCTTTTACCAAAATCTCATTTTTAATTGTCATCGAGTGATTTCTTCAATGCAAAGGTAAACACAAAAAACTTTAATAGGTTTCATAGTTTCCTGAGAATTTTTCTCTTTTCGACGAATGCTTATTTTTAAAAGATAAAAGTAGGGTAGAAGAGCTTAAAAAAAAGGGACTACCTCACGGTAGCCCCCACAGGGATATATTGCATGAATATTGGGAAACTTCTTCTGTAAAAGGTAAAGTATTTTATTTTGCTAGTTCAATAGATTATGGCTGCACAACTAATTTTTTGGATGCTATACCTTGTGCCGTGCGAATAGTAACTAAATAATTACCTGCACTCCACCCATCCATTTCAAAGGTATGATTACCTGCTGGTAGGATGTCATCGAATAGTATTTTTACAAGTTTCCCTTGCTGGTCAAAGATTTGAATAGCGGCTTTCGCACTTTGCTTCATCGTCACTTGCAAACTTGCGCTACCTGATGTTGGGTTTGGGGTTGGACCTTCCAACACAAAATCAGCTTCTAGGGTCTGAATTGCAACCACGCCTCCAGCTTCTCTGAAAGGGACAAAAGCAATGTAAAGATCAATGTTGCCATCGTTGCTGCGTCCGTCAGACCAAATGGGAATACCATAAGTCGTAGTAGCAAGGGTTTGTGTATATTCTCCAATGCCAAAGCCACCATTTTTTTCTCCAATTTTTGAGAAGTCAGCAGCCTCTGAAGATACCGCAAAGTTAGGTGCGAAAGTGCTGCCTCCATCTTCTGAATAGGTCATGTAATAGCGTGTTTTGCAAATTTTCAGCGTCTTCGCGGCGGTCGTACCAAGTTACTACTAAAGTACCCTTGGACTTACGGCAATAGCTTGGGATAAAATTGGTGGCTATCAGGAAGTTGGTCATCGTTGAGGACGTATGCTGCCTCCCAAGTGTTTCCACCATCTTTAGAGCGCGAAAAGTAAATATCTAATCCTTCGGTTTTCTTTTGTGCTGCGCCATTTGCAGTCCAAACCGTGTACAGATAGCCATCATAATTACCGCCAGATTTATCCACTACCGTATGCGGACAAGGGTACAATCTATCTTGATCCACACCTACCACGTTGCTTTCGGGTTCATCACCAGAAAGGCGCGGAATATGGAAGTCCGCAATTTTGGCTTCTGGCGTAAAAGTTTCGCCTCCATCTTTTGATTTGGCGTAGTAAAGGGACCAATTTAATGAATCTAAAGTGCCAGCAAAAGTAACGTGAATCTGCCCTTTGCTATCCACATCCATACTTGTAAACTGGACTAGTTTGTAGGCGTTGCTATTGACATGAATTGCAGAATCTTGAAAATTAGTAGCAGTTGGTGTTTTCTTTTTGAATGTAATGTTAGTTGCTAAGCTGTCTCCAAAAGATTGAATCGTCAAGTAGGCAGCGTAAATATTATTGCGATAGGGAGAATCAGAATGGTCTATTGCCAACCATTCCTTATCCACAAATTTACTGAAATCGCCACCAACTGCATCTAGTAAGTCCCCTGAATCAATAGGGGTATCGCTTTCTTCCCAAGTTTTTCCACCATCTGTGGAAGTGGCAAATCGCAGGTCAATTCCAAAATTCAAAGGCAACTGAAACCTCAAAGTAAGCCAGCAAAGATAGGCAGTTCCCTCTGTATCAAATACTAAAATGGGGTCACCACCACCCAGTATAAAGTCGTTTGCTGAAGTGCCATTAAAATCACTAAGTTGCCAAGTTGCGCCAAAATCGTTGGTATAATAAATTGGGAAGGTCAGTGGAGCAACTAGGTTGCCAGGGTCGTTGCGCATGGCACAAACAATAATATTGTTCGTGTCTCTCGGATTGATAGCAGCGTGTAGTTCTGATTCTGCTTCTGGCGTAACGTCCAAAAAATTATCGTTACTTCTGGACTCTATAGAAGGAAGTGACGAATTTACATCAGTAGGTAATTTTAAAGCTTCATTTTCAAGATGATACGCTACAAAATCTTTTAAATTGGTACGTAGTTTATGCGTTATGAAAGCGCGTTTTAACGCATTGGATTGAGCATTAAGGTTGTTGGTAAGGCATAAACAAAGGATTCCTACAACGATTAACAATCGCTTACTCATGTTGATAAATTTAAGTTTTTAATGCTTTGAACGCAAGCAAAGCGATTGGTCGTTCCACCTCTCGACTTGCGGCTCAAAACCTAATCGGTTTAAAAAATCAAAAAAATGTAGGGAATTGAAAAAAGGAAGATTAGTTGTGTATGAACTGGTTGCTATTGGAATGTATTGCTGTGTATAACACGTCAATACAGGATGCAAAGATAATTTTTTATTCTTACATGATGCCTTTTTTTGATATTTTAAGTGTTAAATTTTTTAATTCAACTGTTTTAAACTTCTCAAAATAGGTTATCTTTGTTGCTTGAGGCTTTTGAAGGCTCAAATAATTTTCAAACAGGAAAGATAATACCTGATTTATAACTTATAACTCAACCACAAGCTGCTGAAAAACATTTCAACAAATCGTAAAACCTTTTGATTGTGAATATACTCAAACGCTTGCGCTTTATTACAAATTTTTTATTTTCGCCTATTCATCAACAAACAAAGTCAAGAATGACGAATATTATTCTTTTCGGACCTCCTGGTTCAGGAAAAGGAACTCAAGCACAGTTACTAGTAGAACGTTTCGGACTGTTACACATTTCAACAGGTGATTTATTTAGATATGAAATTGGAAATAAGACTCCACTCGGCATTGAAGCAAAAAGTTACATAGACCGTGGGGCGTTAGTGCCTGATAGTGTGACTATTGGAATGTTGAAAAATAAAATGGATGCCAGTCCAGAAGTCAAGGGTATCATATTTGATGGCTATCCACGAACAATTCCACAAGCAGCAGCTCTTGATAATTTATTGAGTGAAAGAGGGAGCGCAGTTCATGCCATCATTGCTTTGGAAGTGGAAGAAGAAGAAATTGTGAAACGCCTGCTGGATAGAGGAAAAACCTCTGGTAGAACAGACGATAATAACGAAGAGGTGATTCGCCACCGTATTCAGGTTTATCATAACGAAACCTCTCCTGTATTCAATTATTACGATGAAAAAGGAAAGGGCTTTAAAGTCGCTGGAATGGGTAGTATTGAAGATATTGCGTCCAGATTAGCTGGTGTAATGCACTCTATTGATAAGTAGCTCATCTCGAACAGTTAGTTATTTGGTTAAATTGGTTATTCGATTATTTGCAGGATGTAAAAAGTTCGTTTCAAGGTATCTGTACCAAATTATTTGTTTTGAAAGTTATTTACCATCATTTACAGTATCGTTTCCAAAAGATTCTTGTCAGAAAAGAACCAAATAACTAACTTTATAGTGTCAGATATGAATTATAATAATTGGCTTTTAACGCAATAGCCAACGAATAATCTTAATTCCCAACTGCGAATAAGGTGGATAGCAAAACTTAAAGCTGTCTCAAGTCGCTGCAAAAGTGATGCTCTTGAAATGACTAAAATGGTCAAAACTAGCTTTACCATGATAATGCCCTAATCCAATGTGTTGCGTAAAGGCATCCGCATTAATTTTGGTCAATACAGTAGAAGCTACCTATAATTCGCGTACATCGGTTTCTCCACCAATCACAATCTTGCCCTTTGAAGAGCTTTAAGTAAACTGGCTTCCATTTGTTTGACTTGAGATTTTAGTTTTCTCAACTGTTCCATTCTAAATTCATTGATGAAGTTAAAATAGTATTTAAACCTCTGATTTGTGAACAAAAATCGTTCAATTAAATGAACTATTACGCCTGATTGTGATTAATTGTTGGTTTTGAATGGCTTTAAGTGTACCTAGTTGAGGTGATAAGCCTTAATATTACAACAAGTCAAATAAAAGTGGTTTGTTACTTCAATTTTAAATAGAATATAATGCCAATTTGTTTAATCCGAAATAAAAACCTATAATTAATTATGGAAAAAGAAGAAATACTTTTTGTCAATCCAATTGATAAGGATAAGATTGCCGAAAATCCACATTTGTTGCCTTACGCCCACACAGTGGGTGGTGCGGTGATAAAACCGATTGATAAAGGTAAGGTCAAAGGTCTAGCAGTGTCTGCTATGCACGAGCAGACAAATATGCAACTAGACCAAATTCGCCAACAGGTAGAATTATTGGTAATACAAGCGCAAGCCATCCATAAGCGGGTAGAAATATCTGAAAAGATTTATCTCTCTGACATGAATTTTGATCCGCTTATTGGTAAAATTTACCATCTTACCAGCGTAGCAATGGACAAAATGTACTTTCCATGGTTGCGCCTTACGAATGGGGTAGAAAAAAACCTTTTGAGTTCGTCGCAACCGTGAAATTGCTCGCGGATCACACTTGGGAAATCATTGAAGAAAATGGATAAAATGTTATTTTACGTACTACTTTTTCCTTTGTTTTACACTTTGACATTGGAAAACATTACTTGGCTTACTTCCGATACGCACGACTTTGGTACTTTCAAGTCTAAAGAAGTCAGGTACACATTTTCTTTCCGAAATGACACCGATCAACCTGTGTTGATTGAGGGAACAAGAACCACTTGCGGCTGTACCGTACCAGCTTGGGAGGAGTCTCCTATTTTGCCAGATTCTACTGGAAGTATTGAAGTGACTTATGACGGTAAGCGTCGCGGCTATTTTCACAAGAAAATCATGGTATTTTTTAACCATCAGCGCAAACCAGAAAACCTCTGGATTACAGGTTATGTAGAGGATTAAGCGATGAATAATAAGCTGTGGCTTACAGGCTGCTGATTGGTTGTTGAACAATTAATGAGTTGTAAAAGTAAAACGATACTTTATTATTCATTTGCTCGGGAATGGAGTGATGTGGAAAAAAAATTACTGATTCAATCTTGGAGCGATCTACAAATCGTATTCTTTGATTTTTCGATATAGCGTGCGTTCCGAAATTCCCAGTTCATCGGCGGCATCTTTCCTGCGCCCATTATATTTTCGCAATGCCTTTCGGATAAGATTCTTTTCGTTGTCCGTCAAAGACAAACTATCTTCTAAATTATCATTATATAGCTCTGTATTATGTTCAATTAAAATAGGTTTACCGTCACTATCGCTATTGTAGTAGGTTTCTTCTTCAATATCGCTAGACGAAGTAGCTTCCTCATGGTTGGGTTTCGTAGGCATATTGGAAAACACCTGACTTTGTACAGGAACAGGCATGTTGGAGGCTAAAGTGGAAGGCTGTAATTGTTGCATGCTTCTGATGTCTGGCACACTGAGGTTGTTGCGGCGAATCAGTTCAAACACTAAATTTTTTAAATCATTCAAATCGCCTTTCATATCAAAAAGTAACTTGTAGAGAATCTCGCGTTCATTCATTGTAGCGCCCTCCTTTCCGTCATGCTCTGGAATCATAGGCAAATTCCGCTTTAAGGCATTAGGAATGTAAGTCAGCAAATCCTCTAAACCAATTAATTTATTTTCAGAAAGCACAGAAATTTGTTCTGCAATATTTCTTAATTCTCTCACGTTGCCAGGAAAAGAATAATGTTCTAAAGCTGCCTTTGCTTTATCATCTAATTGGACAGGTGTGGTGCGGTATTTTTCAGCAAAATCTATGGCAAATTTTCTAAACAACAAATAAATATCTTCTCTTCTGTTGCGCAAAGAGGGTACTTCAATTGGCACTGTATTTAAACGATAGTACAAATCTTCTCTAAATTTTCCTTTCTTCACCCGTTCCATCAAATCCACATTTGTCGCAGCTACTACTCGCACATCTGTGGTGAGTGTTTTAGAAGCACCCACGCGGATGAACTCGCCACTTTCAAGGATGCGCAGCAAAAACGCCTGAGTATCAAGGGGCATTTCTCCAACTTCATCCAAGAATATAGTTCCTCCGTTTACAGTTTCAAAATAGCCTTTTCGCTCGGTGGCTGCTCCTGTGAAAGAGCCTTTTTCATGCCCAAAAAGTTCTGAATTAATAGTACCTTCTGGGATGGCACCGCAGTTAACTGCAATGAAATTATTATGTTTTCGATTGCTCAAGGCATGAATGACTTTTGAGAACGCTTCCTTCCCCACGCCACTTTCCCCTGTGATAAGTACCGAAAGATCGGTGTTGGCTACGCGAACCGCAGTGTCCAAAGCCCTATCTAATGCTTCTGAACGACCGATGATACCGAAACGTTGTTTTATTGATTGAAGACTTGTCATTATTTTAAGAAGAAAGTGTTAACTGATGTCATGCAATCTGCTTTTACTCGCCTTTTACCTAAATATAATGATTTTGACCATCCTCAATTTGTAAGATTTTCATGCAAGCATGAAAAAAAATCTAAAATCAAATAGCCAAATGCGAATAGCGCGCTGCACGACATCAGGTGTTAAGTATAAATGATTGGTTTCTTGTGTGTTGATGTTAGAGTTATCGCATGATGGTTACTTAATTTCCACCATCTTGCCTTTCAAAGTTGCGCTAGTTGCATCATCCACTTTTACCCAAACATAGTCTCCCACCTCATAGCCAGCTACTTTTGGAAAAACAATCATCTTGTTTTGGGAGTTACGCCCCTTGAAGTCATCTGTGGATTTCTTTGAGTCGCCCTCTATCAGCACTTTGAACGTTTTGCCAATGTCTGCTTGGTTGTGTTGGAAAGATACCTGCGTTTGAAGGCGAATAATCTCGTTCAAGCGTCGTTTTTTGGTTTCTATTGGAATATCGTCTGCATATTTTTTTGCAGCAAGCGTACCAGGTCGTTCGGAATAGAAAAACATATACGACATACTGTAATTGGCTAGACGAATCATGCTCAAAGTTTCTTCATGTTCTTCTTCTGTTTCGGTGCAAAACCCTGTAATCATATCCGACGATATAGCACAATCAGGCATAATTTCATAAATACGCTGTACCTTATTGATGTACCATTCACGGTTGTAAGTGCGGTTCATCAGTTCCAGCACTCGACTATTTCCTGACTGGACTGGCAAGTGGATGTATTTACAAATATTTTCGTACTTTGCCATCGTAAAAAGAACTTCATCAGTGATGTCTTTTGGATGGGAAGTTGAAAAACGCACTCGTAAGTTCGGATGTACTTGGGCAACCATTTCTAATAGTTGCGCAAAAGTCACCAAGTTGGATGTTTCTGGATTTTCCCACTTGTACGAATCTACATTTTGTCCTAGTAGCGTCACTTCTCTATATCCATTTGCAAATAAATTTTCTGCTTCTGCCAAAATGCTGAACGCATTTCGACTGCGTTCTCGTCCGCGCGTGAAGGCACTACACAAAAAGAACACATATTGTCGCAACCGCGCATGATGGAGATGAAAGCCGTCACGCCATTAGAATCCAAACGCAAAGGGCTAATATCTGCATAAGTTTCTTCACGACTTAAAAAGACATTAATTCCTTTTTCTCCGTCTTCCACCGTAGCTATTAAATTAGGCAAATCGCGATAAGCGTCTGGACCTACTACAATATCTACTAATTTTTCTTCTTCCAAAAACTTTGATTTGAGCCGTTCTGCCATACACCCTAGCACGCCTACCATTGTTCCAGGACGATGACGCTTGATAAGGTCAAAGTCCCGAAGCCGCCTGCGGACGGTCTCCTCTGCTTTTTCTCGAATAGAGCAAGTATTGATGAGTATCAAATCCGACTCTTCCACATTGCGCGTTGGTGCGTAGCCCACTTCTGAAAGGATAGATGCCACAATTTCACTATCGCTGAAGTTCATTTGGCAGCCATAACTTTCTATATAGAAGAGCTTACTGCCTTTGGTTGGTTCTTCTTTTTCCCAAAAAAGTACCTCTCCCTGACGATTTGTCAAGATGTGTTTATCTATTCCCTCTAAGGTTGGATTATTGTCGTACATCATTATTCGCGTTTGCTTTGAGGTGTATTTGTTATTTGATGACTTCTATTGTAGGGTAAGCTGCTGGTGCCAATATTTACTTGTTGCTGTGAAAGCAAAAAGTTAACAACCAATAACTTACCACCTACTTAGTGGTCATTCAAGACGAACACCTGTTAATTTATCTTTATACTTTTGATTCTCAAGGCACTAAACTTTAATTCAAGCTAAGCAATCAACCCTCAAAGTACAAAGGATGGCAAAGATAATACAACAAATGTCAAAATGGCAGGAAAAGTTCAAGTTTCCTCAAACAAAATTGGTTGGCAAAAAAGAATAAGCCCAATCCTTAGCAACTACACCAATTTTGGCGTAATTTTTTAACTCCAAAAGAATTATGAAAAAAGCCTAATCAGTGTTCTTAAATCTACTTATATTACGCTCAAAATGGTAAGGATAATTATTCTACTTGTGAGCAACTAACCTTACAGAGTTGGGGCTTGAACTTTGGAGGGAATAATTTTACTACATTTTGATTTTCGTAGCTGAATGATAAATTTATGATAAAATTTATCTGTTAAAATGTTCAAAGTAATTGAATATTTTACCTGTTTTAGTCGTCCAGCTTCTAATTTTCCCCTATTCAAAAATTCTATCAAAGCAAAAATTACAGACTACACTCAATTAGAAAATATGGCATTAACGAATCCTGTAAGAGTTGGTGTGATTGGTGCAGGTAGCTTCGGTACAGCAATAGCTAGTTTGTTGGCACACAATGTAGAAGTATTAATATACAGCCGAAAAGAAGCATTGGTACAACAAATTAACCAAACGCACCAAAATTTTAATATTTTATTTCCCGATCATGTGTTTGCTACTAGTAACCTACAATTGATGGCAAGCACCTGCCACGTACTTTTCCCCATCGTAGCTTCCGCCCATTTCAGAGAGGTGATGCAGCAAATATCTCCATTTCTCACGCCTGAACATATTTTAATTCATGGTACAAAAGGGCTAGACATTGCAGACGTGGATGAGGCAATACCTTTTTCTGCCCGGCAGGTGCAAACCATGAGTCAAATTATTTTGAAAGAAACCAATTGTAAAAGAGTGGGATGTCTTTCTGGACCTAACTTAGCAACAGAAATTTTATTAGGACAACCCACTGCCACAGTAGTTGCAAGCCAATACAAAGAAGTGATTGACATTGGCAAAAAAGTATTAGCTAGTTCTAAGTTTCACGCCTACGGTAGCCACGATGTACTAGGGGCGGAATGGGCAGGAGCATTAAAAAACGTAGTTGCCATAGGTTCAGGACTTTTGAAAGGCATGGGATATGGTAAAAATTTACAAGCGGTACTGATTACCAAAGGTTTACAAGAAATGATTGAGTTTGGTAAAGCTGTGGGTGCAAGTGAGCAAGCGTTTTACAGTATGGCTGGCATAGGCGACTTATTTGCTACTACTACCAGTAAAAAAAGTAGAAATTACACTTTTGGCTACCGAATCGGACAGGGAGAGCAAGTGGAAGATGTAATAGCCAGTAGCCTAGAATTGGCGGAAGGCAGGCGAACCATAAAAATTTGCAGACAATTAGCTATTTACTATCGTTTGCAAGTACCTGTATTTGAGGCGCTTTACTACATCATTGTAGAAAAAGCCAGCACCCTGTCTATCGTTAATACGCTGATAGAACATCGCCAACTGTAAAAACAGAAAGCTACTTGAAGTCCCAAAACCTCAAATAGCTTTCCATCTGTAAGCAATTTTTTACTAAGGCTTAATTCATTTTCACAAACTGCCAACTGCTTCTAGTAGCGTTCTTTGCACCTACCCAGATGGTATAAGTGCCTGATACTAAAGCACGAATATCAAAAGTAAGGATATTTACGCCTTTCGTAACCGTTACTTGTTGTTTTTGAGCTACTGCACCTGACGAAGTGACTATTGCTATTTCTGCGTTCTGTTCTTTTTCAGATTCCAGATGTAGCGTGATGTAGTCGTGAGCTGGCACTGGATATACTTTGCCGCCCTCAAAAGAAATTTTTGCAGGTGATGCAAGCAAACCTGGTGTAGCAACAAGATTACCAATCGTAATGCTGGCTTCGTCATCCTCTTTTGGAATACCATCAAAATTATTGTTCGGCGAAGAATCTGGGTCAATTTGGTCAGATTCAATAACCTGTGCAAAGTAAGTGATTGGTGTTTGACGGGCTAAAGTAAAAAGATTTAGCTTTAGCGTGTGTGATTCACCTGCCTCCAGATAAGGGACAAACCAGTATTGGAAAAAGTTATTCCAAGTACCTATGGACGCGGCTTTGCTGGTAAACGCTAGACTATCTGGTAGCTGTGCATCCACAAAAATATTAGCAGCAGCATCTGGTCCCTTGTTAGTAAGCGTAAAAGTATAAATATAATTCGTAAAAACTTCGTAATTGTCTCTATCTATGGCGATTTGTAGTTCCAAGTCAGAGGTATCGCCGCCCATAATACCGCGTGTAGGCGTAATGACTGCGTTGGCTTCGTCATCTTCGTCCGGCACGTTGTCCAAGTCGTTAGCGGGTGTAGAATCTGGGTCGGTTTGGTCACTTTCTATGACTTGCGCAAATAAGATAATTGGTCGTCCTTCCACCAAACTGAACAGTACAAGTTCTAATCGGGCAGTTTCACCGCTTCGTAAAAATGGAATAACCCAGTCTTGCGGCACAATTCGATAGCTTCCAATACTAGCATTAGCACTGGTGAATGCCATACCTTCTGGAATAAGTGCGCTAACCTTTATATTAGCAGCACTATCAGGTCCGTTATTGGTCAGTTCTAACAGGTAAGTCGTGTTACTAAATACCGTAAAATTGTCTTGAGTGGTTCGAATAGTCAAAGACAAGTCCGCTGTATCTCCTCCTACAATAGCTGGTTCTGTGAAAATGGTAACTACAGCTTCATCGTCTTCTCTTGGGGTTGGCGCTTCTCCATTGTCGGGTGTGGAGTCTATATCTTGCGGCAATGCGCCAATAACTTGCACGAAATTGGTAATTGGTTCGTCGTCTTTTAATGTAAAAAGCGTTAGATTCAAAGTAGCAGTATCTCCCACCTCTAAACGAGCCAACTGCCACCATCTAAAAAACGAGTTGTAGGTTCCTTGTGTAGCTACTGCTCTTGTAAATGCCATTCCTCTCGGAATGGGGGCGGAAACAAAAATATCTCTAGCGGCTTGTGGTCCTTTATTGACAAGGGTGATGACATACGGAATTTCTTGAAAGCGTTCGTAGAAGCCTTGCGGTGCAGTGATACTGATCTCTAAATCCGAACCCAAAGCCCTGACAATATTGCCTCGCTTTACCGTAACAAAGTTGCCTTTCCCGATTGTACTTAACGCGCCATCAGAGGCGATAAAGCGATAGTATCTTGAAATAGAATCTCCGAGTGCCAAACCTTTGTTAATCAAAAAACTATCCAATTGGGCAAGAGAAAAGTCTAGTATCCCATTCCTTTGAGTCACTATATCCTCGTCATCAATAGCTCGGAAGTCAATAAACTCAGAGGTTTGAAAGATATAATAAAGTTGATTGTTATCCTTCGGCACGCTCCATTTAGCTCTGATCATTGCAGTGGGGTCGCCTTGTGATTGTATCACTTCTCCATCCAAAGGCAATTCAAATGTAGTAATTCCGACGGGTGCTGCGTTAGGTTCGTGAAGAATTTGTCCTCTGATTTCACCCGTTGGATTTGCCTCCGTTTGAATATTTAAGTACATTTTTTCCTGCTCTAACGCACTCAACTGTGCTGGAGTGAGGTGGAAAATATTATCACCTGATTTGAACACACCTCCATTGCTACTGCCTTCCGCAAGAAAATCAAGCGGCAACGCAAAAGCACCGTTAGTTCCAGGCGCACCTACGTAAAGCGCAGCACTCGTATCAGCAATCACGCCAATACTATCAAAACTACCCGATATGGTCAAACGATTGCCTAACAAGTCGAGTTTCAATGCTCCTACACCATTGCTAGTGTAAGGTAGCACTTGATTAAATCCCGAAAGTGTAGTCGTAAAGTAATTATTGGCGAAAGGTAATAATTGCCCTCTAATAGCTCCACTTGGATACTGCGCGGAATGAATATTGATGTATTGCTCTCGGCTTTGCAGTTTCGCTACTACTTCTTCAATGAGGGTGTATTGATTACTCTCTGCCTCAAAGCTACCAGACCTGCTGTCCGCGGCTAATCTTACTTGAAGTGGTGTAAGTACCTCTCCTGATCTTCCTGCGATACCGTTGTGGATATGCGCACCACCAGCTATATTTATATTGAAATCGCTTTCCAAGTTATTAAAACTTCCACTCACTGTGATTTGTGTTTCACGTAGTTCCAGAATAACTTGTCCGTTGCCTGTGGTGTTCACTGGCTGTGCTTGGCTTGCACCAGACAGCGTTGCGATAAAATACGTATTTGCTTCTGGTAGTAACTGTGCGCGCAACTCTCCGTTAGGAAAATTGTTGGAAGGTATGTTAATGTGCATAGCTCTTGCAAGAAGTTGCGCCACTTGCTCTTCTGTTAAGGTAAAGGTGTTATTTGAGGATTCAAAACGTCTGCTATTGTTAGTGTTTCCATCGGAAGGTGTCAATGCAAATAACGAATCCGCCGATATACCTGCTAAGCCAATTCCTATCACTGGACTGCCGCTTGCTTGTCCGTTCAAATTCTGATAAGTTCCTGAAATGACCAATTTCCTGTCCATTAGCTCGGCTTGCAAATTACCTGTGGCAGAAGAGTTAGCAGTAGGGACGGTCAGTACGCCAGACAACATACCAGTTAAAAATACCTGTGATTCTGGAAGTAATTGCCCTCTTAATTCACCCGATAAATTTGCTAATGAACCGATGTTGACGTAAAGTCCTCTACCAAACAACGCTCTTGCTGCCTGAGTATTCATTAAGTAAACGTTATTGGTCGCTTCAATATTAGCATCTGTGTTGCTAAGTGCAGAGAGGTTAATAGGAAAGGTGAACACCCCTTCCTCTCCAGATAAACCTGTGTAAACACCTGGACGACTGCTAGAATTGGCGATAAATGGACTGGATAAATTAGTGAATCCACCAGAGACAATTAAAAGCGTATCACTATACGCCTCCGCGAGTATTACTCCTTGACCACTGCCGTTCACCATAGGTACGGTTTGGTTCGGTGATAAGTAAGCGCGGAAGGTATGACTAGCTTCTATTGGCACTAACTGTCCACGCAATTCTCCAGAAGGATATTTTGTAGAATAAATATTTAAGTAGATTTTTCTTTCTCCTAACGCAATCAGTTGATTAGTAGAAATAGTAAAAGTGTTGTTTTCAGCAGTAAACACACCACTTTTCAAATCGGGATTGACCGTAGGGTTGAGGTTGAGGGTAACGTTTCCAATTTTTCCCACCAAACCAGTGTGCAAGTTAGCACCTCTAGGATCAAGGTTGCCTTCTAAATTTTGGAACGACCCTGTGACAACAATTTGAGTAGGGGAGATAAGTTCGACTAGAAGTGCGCCTGTTCCTAAGGAAGGTACACTTGGTACTTGGTTGCTCCCGAAAAAGTTAGCAGCAAACGCCGTTAACCCTTGTGTAGTCAATTGCCCTCTGATCTCTCCGTCAGGATAAAGCTCGGTGCGAACAACCAGGTGTAGCTGTCGAGCTTGCAATTGCGCGATGACGGTTTCGCTCACTGTAAAAGTGTTGAGGGAAGCATCAATAGTACCCGCAGTCCCATTTTGATTTAGCGTGGGGATTATGCCAAATACGACCTGACCATTTTGACCTGCAAGCCCCAACTGAATGTTAATACCATCTTCCAGCACTGGGCTGCTCAATTTTCTAAATTTTCCAGTCACAACCAGTTGTGTGCCTTCAAGCCTAGCATTAATATCTCCAATCGCAGGCGTAAGGACAGGCTGAACGACGTGTCGTCCATTTAATATAGCTTTGAAAATAGAGGTTTCTTGCGCACTAGAGCTGCCTAATACAAATAATAGGCTAAATAATAGATAAATTCTAATGTACAGGGACAACTTCATCTTAATATCGGTTTATGTTAAAAAATAAAACACGCTAATAATTGTAATTTTGGATAAGTTGTTAAAACTTTTGTAGGATTTCGTGGAATGAACTTAACCACAAACTTTTAGTGTATTACAAGCAACAGAAAGTTTTAAAACATCCATCCAAAAGAGACATAGTGCGTGAAAGACTAAAACTGGATAATAGCATCTAGAGCAAGCTATAACAACTAGTCTAGTATAATCTCAAAAAAAAGTAAAAATATAAGGTAGGAATATACTGCTAAACTACTGAATAGAGCAATTGAGATGCGCCTATTCAGTAGTCTCTTACTACCTATAGCAGTACTATACGAAGGTTTAAGATAATTGATTCACATGACGCGCTAAACTGCTCTTTAAATTCGCAGCTTTGTTTGGATGCCAAGTATTTTTCTTGGCTAATTTATCAATCATACCAACAATGCTAGGAAGCAAAGCCTCAGCTTCTTCCTTTTCCGTGATACTACGCAGTTTCTTGATAGCCGTTCTAGCGGACTTCTTGTAGTATCTATTCTGCAACCTTTTTTTTGCATCTTGTCTAATGCGCTTCTTCGCAGACTTGTGGTGTGCCATTCACTTCTTCTTTTTCTTTAAAGCTAAAAATTTTGGAGTGCAAAAGTAATTTATTTTTGATTATCAAATAGAAAAATAAAAATTAACAGAGATTTTTTTGAAATTACTTTTTTTGTGTATCTTTTTTTGTGCCTAGCAGGAAAAAAGTAAGAGGTAAAAACGGAAATTTTCCTCCCTCTTACCTAAAAATCGCCAGTAATTTTTTAAGGCAAAAAGTAGTATAAAACAACTATTGCGTTTCTTTCAAAAGGTACAAGCTGCCTATGCGTGAACTATAAGTAAAAATGACCAACTTCGCAGTAAATTCTATCTCCTCGCCATCGTCATGGGTTTTATTTGAAAGCAAGGCAACTCGATTTTCTTGACATTGAGCAGAATCTTGTGCCACAAAAGTAATAGAGCGAAACATGAAAAAATCACAACTACAAACATGGGCTTGCACTCTAATTACCTGATTTTCATACGTTGTAGGCGCTTTTGATAGCGCGTTTAATGATATTTTGGGAGGAACTTCCTCTGTATTGGAGGGAAGTGCAAGGACTTTGATGACTAAAATTGTAAATGCTAAAAAGATGAACCAACCAATGAGCCGTACCATAATATTAATATTATTGATGATAATTAATCACACATCTTCGACGTGCATGAACTTGCATTACTTGTTTGGCTGATTTTATTACAAATATAGCAGGATGGAATGATAAAATATGAATAAAACGTGTTAAGTTATTATTATTTTTTTGTAAAAAAAGAGTGGTGTTAAATATATTTTATTTATTATTAAAGATTTGAAATGCTTTTTTACTAAAACTTAAAACCTGTTCTTGTAAAACTTGATTTTAAAAAGAATTGACAGTTGGTCACTGCTTCAACTCCATTTTGATTAATTTACGAATCATCAAGTTTTAATTAGACGTAATTCCTATATGTTAATTTTTTGAATTGTCGTGACTTAAAGTTGACAAATTGGGATTTATAAATTATTTTTGCAAACCTTTATTGAACAATACTCCAAATTTTGGTTTACTGCATAAAAAAGGATTTTTAATTCCAAAAAGTTCCTACTGATTTCTGT
>JAAUTG010000151.1 GCA_012031785.1 Saprospiraceae bacterium
ATTAGCTCAATGGGAGAAAGGGAGCTAATGCTTTGCGATTTTTAGTTATTTTCGCTTTTTTGGTCTTTTTCTTAAAAGTGAATCGCAGATGGTTGAGCGTACCATTTTGGTAGAACAACACTTGGTTAATTATCTCAAGTATGGAACGAAACCTAAATACCTAATTGCCTTGCATGGTTACGGTAGTAAGGCTTCCGCGTTTCAACCTCTGACAAATGCCCTTACAACAACTTTTACAGTATTGGCAATTGACTTGCCATTTCATGGAAAAACTATCTGGAAATCAAATAGTTATACTAAAAAGCAATTAGTAGATGTAATTAATCAAGTACTTACTAATGAAAAAGCTAGTGATTTTAGTTTTTTGGGGTATAGTTTGGGAGCTAGAATTATTCAGACCTTGTTTTTGCATTTTGAACATCGTGTAGAGGCTATTTTTCTTATTGCTCCGGACGGTATTTCCAATAAATGGTATTTTAATACTACTTTGTTTCCTAAGTTGATAAGACAAAAGTTGAATCAATGGCTTTACCCTTCCGAAAAAATACTTCGTGCTGCTTCGATATTTTACAAAGCTAAATTAATTTCTAAGTCGTCCTACCAGTTTATTCATGTTCAGCTTCAAACCTCCACACGCCAAACTAGAATGTTTGGAACTTGGGTATCTCTCGTAGAGTTTGTCCCTAATTTATCGCAACTCAAGCAGCGACTTCGCCAAGCTGATTTTCCAGTTTATTTGTTTTGTAGTAAAAACGATGAAATAGTCCCTTTTACTGCCTGTTTGCGATTAGCTAAAGATTTGCCTCATCTTTATTTTTACCCATTACAGAGCGATCACTATCACATTATCAATGAGGAATTGGGCGTATTATTGGAACAAGTGTTGTCATCGTCGGTGTTGACGAAGTCATAAATTTGCATAAGCATTTCACAAAATACCTATATTTTATCAAGATTTTAGTCCTTGTAACACTGATTTTAAAACTACGCAACAACTAAACATAGTGGTAAGTGTTAAAACAGTATTAATTATTAGATAAAGATTTTTTGTAATAACTATTGATTTAACAATGCTTCAGGGGAGCGAAAACAATAATTCACCGCTAGAAAAAGAGCTTTCTGAAGAAGTCATCAAGCGTGTAGCTTTACCTTTTTTGAAGGGACATTACAAATTTCGTTCCGACTTGATGGAATCTAACCTAGAAGCTGGTGCTTTAGTAGCTTCTCACTTTGATTTGCTTACTAAAGAAGGCTATCTAGTGGATGGTTTCATTTCTTTTCAGCAAAAAACAGGTGATACCTTTATTGCTACTTTTGAAGCCACTTCCGCAGCCAAACGCGACGAAGTGATTTACAAAATACTTTATGCTTTGATGGTCTGGGACGGCTTAGCGTTATCTTCTTTATTGATGACTTTTATTTTGACGGTAGCTTACGTCCAAAACTGGTTTGATTTTCAACTCCTCGGACTACCTTTTTTGATTGCTTCGCTTCTTTTTCTTATTTGTTTGTTGACCTTAATTTTTAGAGGCGTTTTTACTGTGCTTTACAAAGGAGTGGATCGTTATCATTATATATATGCTGTTGAGCAATTTAAAAAATACCGCGCCAATGAACAATGGATTGCTTTCGGGGAAGATGTGTTCGTGGAATCACTAGACCCACATTTTCTGGAATTGCGAGACCAGTGTACTAAAGAAGGCTTTGGCATGATAAAAATAACAAAAGATTTAAGGGTTGTCAAAATCCTTACCCCTGCAAGAAGCCGCATCGGCGATAATCGGCGATTTTTAGATTTCATTACTCAAAAAGCATTATACAGTAAGTTGAAAAAAATGTCTAATCATCGTTTTTTTCGCCGAACTGCCCAAGACATAGAGCGTTACACGCTGTTGCGGTTTCAGCGGAACTACCTTCCACAAATGGGGGCTATTGGGGTAAGTGTCCTCTTAATAGCCAGTATTTTTGGAAAGAATTTAGCGTACCTTCTCTAGCTTATGAGTCCGACGAAGATCGTAATTTGCTTGCCATTCGCCAGACAAACCAACAGACTGATAAAACAATTTTGATAGATTCTTTGGATGAATTTTTTATCCAATCTTATGATACTACCACACAAAATTATTTAGCATTACCCGAAGAAGATCGTCCAAGTTATAATTTGAAACAGCGGAAAAGAGTAGCGAACTGTTTAATAATTTCACTATAAAACCTATCGCCACTAAACAAGATAGCAGTCAAGCCAATCCTTCAAAGATGAATTATGGTATTTATTTGATTGATAATGGCAACGTTTTTGCTCGTTTAAGCTGCAAAAGAATTGCAAGTAAAGGCAATACACAATTTATTCTTCAAGAAAGTATTTTTCCTGACTCGTTGAAGGCTTTTCAACAGGTAGCCTTATTATATAAAGAAGGAGTGGGGTCTAATATTTTTTGGACAGGATGCACTAATATCTCAAAAGATAGTTTTGTAGTTTTTGTTGATTTACTCTACGATAGTTTGCAGTTGGCGCAACGACAAGCTACTTACACCCAGCGAATATTAGACGAAAAAGGGTTGACCAGTAAACTATACATCCGTCCAATTTTAATTACGCAATAAATCCTTTTTCGCAACTTATTATTGTTTATGAGGTTATTTGGCAAGGATTATTTTTTTTTGTAAATGATAAGAGAAACACACCAAAAGATAACTTAAAAAAATGGTTTAGCGTAACGCCTTAAAACAACTAACTCATCCAACCAACCAACAATTACACAATATCGGTCCATAAGTCAAGTTCATTCCATTTTTTACTAAAGCAAAGAAGTAAAATATTATTTTGTAACTCTTCACTTACTCACTCCTGACCTACTAGGTTATTCCACAATTTCCAAAATTGTACTAAAAGAAACGTATTGGTTCACAAATTGCCTCGCGTGTTCTGTTTTTTGTTCTGGAGCGTGGTCGCGTTGGTAAGCGTTGAAAGTAGAAATGTCAGGACATAGATACTGAATAGCATACGTAATACCGTCTTCTTCTTCCATACCTAGAAGTTTGCAGACTCGATGTCCTAAAAAGTTTCCAGTGCGCACCACTTTAGGAATGTGCGTTAGGCGCATCCATTCCAACCACTTATCTTCAATATCATGGTCTATTTTGTAGGTAACGTTGTATAGATACATAGATGTTGTGTTTTATGTAAATTTGGGATAATGACTTTTATGGTTAACTGTAAATTTGTTTTCTTGTTTTTGTACTACCAGAAAGTTTATTATCATACAATAAGGAATACTTTGCAGTTGGTTACTTGTCAGATTAGTTACCGATTTTAGGGTAGTTAGTGACTGTTGCTAAATAATTAACCTTCATGTTTAAGCTGGAAGAGGTTTCAGAAATAGAACCCTATCAAATAATATCGCAAATAACTATACATCCAGTTTTGTGATACAATATAGTTGTTGATGTTAAGCAGTTTGCTATTGGTACTTGGCTATTTGCCCTATAAATTGAGGCTACTCAAAATAGCGGTATTCAGGCAAAAGCGAATAACAAAAAGTAAACTGCTCAACATGGCTTAATTACATATTATCAATCACTTCATCTCCAAATTCAGAACACTTCAGTAGAGTAGCACCTTGCATCAATCGGTGGAAATCATACGTCACACGCTTCTTGCCAATCGCGCCGTTGATACCTTTTAAAATCAAATCGGCTGCTTCTTTCCAGCCCATGTATCGAAGCATCATTTCTCCAGAGAGGATGACGGAACTTGGATTAACTTTATCCTGTCCTGCATACTTAGGAGCTGTACCATGTGTAGCCTCAAAAATAGCGATTCCAGTAATATAATTAATATTTGCGCCCGGTGCAATACCAATTCCACCCACTTGTGCTGCTAAGGCATCCGAAATGTAATCTCCATTCAAATTCAAGGTTGCAATCACGCTATACTCAGATGGACGAGTTAAAATTTGCTGCAAGAAAGCATCTGCAATAGCATCTTTTATCAAAATAGCTCCATTTTTTAAAGCAGTATCCTGAGCTTCATTTGCTGCTGCCGTACCTTCCTCGGCAGCAATGCGGTCGTACTGTGCCCAAGTAACACCTGGTCTCCAAACTCGCGTTCTGCAAGTTCATAAACCCCATTCTTTGAATTTACCTTCTGTGTACTTCATAATATTACCCTTATGCACTAAGGTAACAGAAGATTCTTTATTGTCAATAGCATATAAAATAGCTGCGCGAACCAAACGCTCTGTACCTTCTTTTGAAACAGGTTTGATACCCAATGACACTGTTTCAGGAAAGCGAATTTGGTTAACTCCCATTTCTTCAATGAGAAATTTTTTCAACTTTTCGAGCTGTGGTGTACCATGCAAATACTCAATACCAGCATAAATATCTTCTGTGTTTTCGCGGAAAATAATCATATTTACCTTGCCTGGGTCTCTTACAGGGGAAGGCACACCTTCAAACCATTGTACAGGACGAACACAAGCATATAAATCCAACTTTTGGCGCAACGCCACATTCAAAGAGCGAATGCCACCGCCAACTGGTGTTGTCAAAGGACCTTTGATAGCCACTAAATATTCTTCAATCGCTTGTAGGGTTTCGTTGGGTAGCCATTCGCCCGTCAAGTCGAATGCTTTCTGTCCCGTTAGCACTTCTTTCCATTCGATTTGGCGTGTTCCATTATAAGCCTTTTCTACTGCTGCATCAAATACCTTTACAGAGGCTGCCCAGATGTCTGGTCCCGTTCCATCTCCTTCAATAAATGGGATAACTGGGTGATTTGGTACATTCAATATCCCATCTTGAATGGTTATTTTAGCTCCGCTCATTTGTTGACTGATTTTTAATTGACAAAAACGATATTAAAAAATAAAATTCTGATTTGAATCTTCAACTTTGTGTAAGTGTATTGGCTTGCCAAACTTATGACATTGACAAACACTAGTCTTCTAAAGTTCAACATTCAAGAACACAAATGTAAATAAATGATTAATTTATACCAAGATTTATGGAATTTGCAAGACTTTCAGCGTTGACTTATTCGGTTTCAATAATTTTATCCATATTATGAAACCTGAAGCTACATGATTGTATAGCTTGCAACCTCGTGGTTAATAACTTCGCAAAGAGCTATCGTTTGTGCAAAGGTGAGTGTCCAACGATTAGTTGGTAAGTAAGTAAAGTATCTATTAATTGTTCGTGCTATCGAGTGCGCAAAGCTCGTCACCTATTTTACTATCACTATATTTCTTAGCACCAAAGATTTGATATGATACAAAACTTGAGCTATAATTTTTTATCAATTTCTACTAGATCCGCTTCATTATAGACTCCAAACCAATCCTGTAACTTTTGGCGAGATTGAATACGCACTTCCTCATTGATGTAAGCAGCAATGGCTACTAACCCAAAACTCAATACACCAATGTCATCTGTGTAACCAACAAAAGGAGTCAAGTCTGGGATAGCATCCAGAAAGGTAATGAAGTAACCCAAAGCACCTATCACGATTCGTTTTGCCCATGGAGGAGTATCTTTACGCTGGTAAGCATAGTAAAGTAGCAGTATCATGTAGAGTGTCTTAACTCCTATTGATTTTGCAAAGCGTGTTAATTTATTCCACAAGCCTTTCTCTGAGAAAAAACGATCAAATTGCTGGAGTGGTTTCTTCATGTTTTAAATTCTATCCAACACAAACAAACTAGGACTAAACAAAGTTGAACTTTATTCAAAGGTCAAAGACTAAATTATAGTTCTTTAATCTTATTGCTTTACAAAATGCTGTACAATTCGTTTGCCATTTGTAAATTTAGTGGATAGCAAATAGCTACCTTGCTTCAAATCCGTAGTTTCAATTTCGATATAGTTGACTTGAGCATCGCTAATAAAAATTTGTTTTACCAGCCTGCCTAACATATCTCTTACCTCTACACTTCCTTCTATACTACCTTTCTGAATATTTAAAACCAAGCGGTCAGATACTGGATTCGGATATAGCGTAAATGATTCATTACTAGCTGTATTAGTAGATGAGGCAGCATTTGCCGAACCATTTGCCATACTGGAAACAATCAAGTTAGGGTTGTCTTGATAGTCCGCAATATTGTTGCCGTTTTTATCATGCAAACAAGAACCAATACGCAACCACATATCTGCATTACCAGCCAATTCACTTGTTCCTTCTATTACGATTCTATCAATCGGCATATTGAATTGAAAATCAACGCGATTGTCTGAAGCGCAGGAGATGGTCTGATCAGTAGTAGATTTACTTCTAAAAATACCACCACCTAGAGATTCTACCCTCGTGCCGAAAGTAAGTATGTTTGGCGTTACTGCCATATTCCCATGATAAAATTGTACCAACGCACTTTCTTTGATACTTTGGTCAATATCACAAAGTTGAACATACAGCCAGTCCATAGGGCGATCCAACAAGATTTCTAATTTTGCATTTTGATATTGATTGGACACATTGTAGCCCAAGTAAGCCATTTCTCCGTTTATACTTTGGTTGTTGAGCGATGCGCTGGAAGAGGAAGAATATTGGAAACTAAATCGAGAATTCCAGTAAGCAGGGCTAGTATATGTAGTACCAGAATTAGTAGAAGCTGTTGACGCATAAGCCATTGTGAAATAACCTTGCTGGCAATTAAGTTCAGTAGCATCCAAGATATTATCATTATCGTCATCAGTATCTACGTAGTCACTTATACCGTCTTGGTCGTAATCATAAAGTCCATCTCCATTGCTGTAAGTGCAACTACCAGTAGTAGCGCAATTTCTGATAGGAAGATTTTTAAACGAAACCAAACCAATATTATTTTCATTCTTTACATATCCTGATTTGAAACCATAAGTAGCATGGTCTAGGTAAGACAACCCAGTCGCGCCACTTCCTACAAAGTTTTGAGAAAGGTATAAAATTATTGTATTATCTTTTACTTCCCCAGCTAATACTCTTGCAGATGAACCCTCTAACTTAAAGTCGCTGATAGCTCCCGCTTCTACCTGCAACAAATCAGCACTATTTTTAGGTATCAACTTTAAAGTACGTGGACTGCTCAATTGAATCTCTTGTATTTCAGGAGCGGATATGTTGTCGTTGTGTCCGCCATATAAGTCACGCCCTAGCAATGCTGCCATCCTTTCGCCTATACTCATGTAGCTTTGATAAGAAAAATGGCAAGCGTCAATGTGCTGCGATATACCTTTAGCAGTCATAATTTCAATATCGCTATAACTTTCTGCTAACTGACGTTGTGCTTCTTGTATCTCCAGTCCAGCGTTAGGATCAGTGATGTAAAAACATCCCGTGCGAATTTGCATGATATAAATTTTCTCAAGATTTGGAAAATCTTGTTTCCAATCATCATAAAGCTGCAAAAACTGACTTTTGTAGTAAGAAAGGGTCTTTAGGTTTCTAGCATCAGCCTCTCCTTGATACCAAAATATACCTCGTACTCGGCTACCTACTCCTGCGCCTTGTACGCGATAGCGCAAGCGTCCATAATTCGTTTCCAAATCATCAGGGAAGCCATCACTGCGTTGAAAGTGGCTAATCTCTTTTCCGCTTTGTGCCCCATTCAAAATAGCAATCGGCATTTGATACTTATCCATTAATATCCTCGCCATTTTCATACCCCATTGCCCAATCCCGCCACTAAGATTGGCGTTGTCTGCGTTGGCATAATACCAAGCTCTGTCTGTCTCTGCGTCGTATTCATCACTACTTATAGAACCATAAGAGCGGATAAAAATGTGTTCCTCCGCACTGGCAGAACCATCGTATTTGGCTGCAAAAGCGTTGGACTGACCTTGTATAATATATACGTCTCCAGCAACTACTTTTCTGGCTGTGGAGACCAAAGTCCATTTTTTGCCTTTTTTTACATAAAGCTCGAAATCGTAATTAGCTAGTTCTGCTCTGATGTCAAAGGAGAACTCAAAGGAAGCTGTCCCGTCTGTAGCATAGCTTAATACTTTCTGAATTTGGCTACTTACTCTGCCACTTTTCAAAACCCGCATTGCCACATGGCTGAACCCACCAGCACTTTCGTAACCATTAATGGCTACTCTGGCTAAATTGGTGTTCAAGTTTCGCGGGTACAACTGTCTTTCTTTCGGAAACTTAGTTAGCGTCACGCTAGGCGCGCTGCTCGAAGTACTGGTTGAGCAGAACAAGGGTGCTTGAAAAATAATAAGCACAAGTATTAAGATGACTATAACACCAGGGTAAAACTTAAGCATAAGCGATTTATTGTAAAATGCGATTACATTATACTTAAGACGATCTCGGATTGTATTTTTGTTTTACTGTATGCAATATCAGCCCCAAACATACGTAATAAAATTAATACTACGATAAGGATTTTAAAATTATTTTTAATTTAACATTTATACAGCGCATTAAAGCAATGGAAACGATGAAATACTTGAGAAAACTTATCAACCAGCTAATATAAATGGTAGAATAAATTTTCAGTAATTAGATGGAAGAACAACTGAGAATGCTACCATTCATTTAATTCTTGCTACAGTTTTGAGAAATAGCTTTAAATAGCTTACTTTTGCAAAAAATAAACATTTATGCGCATTGTTCTTTGTTTGTTAACGGTAGTTTGGCTTTGTAGCTGCCAACCCAAAGAGGCATCGCCTAACGACGTACCCTCTGTCAGTGATGTTACTGCGAAAGTTGCAGATAGCATCACGCCCACTCATCCTAGCATCACGCAAGAAACGATGAATATGCTTTGGGAAAAATGTACTCATATTGATTATATTTTTACACCTTGCCTTATTCCATCAGTACGAATAACAATGCTGAATCTAGGCAGTTGCTTAGGCATATTTCTACCGATGCAGCACCGATACTCCCTAATTGCCAAGCCATTGCCACAATCGTGTACAATGGCAATGGAAAAAAACTACTAGAAGCTGCGCTCTATTTATCAGAATCGCCTTGTAGCTACATTGTATTTTACGAAAATCAGAAACCAAAGTATGCCAATTATTTAACTCAAGAAGGCATAGGTTATATGAGGCAATTGTTTAATTCTGTACAAGTTCAGTGACTTGTTTTTGTTGTGTATTAATTCAATCAAAGAATTTAATTCAATCAAAAAAATTAAAATCTAAGTAAGTATAAACAAATGGTGGATCAGAATTTTGTGGATTATGTGAAAATTTGTTGTCGCTCTGGAGCAGGTGGAGCAGGTTCTATGCACTTCTTGAGGGATAAAGTAACTGCCAAAGGAGGACCCGATGGAGGAGATGGTGGGCGTGGCGGACATATTGTTCTTCGAGGTAATCGAAATGTATGGACTTTATTAGCGTTAAAATATAGAAAACATGTGATTGGAACGCCAGGTGGCAATGGCACAGGTCAAAATATGCACGGTGCTGACGGACAAGATGTTATCTTGGATGTACCACTTGGTACGGTAGCAAAAGATGCAGAAACAGGCGAAATTCACTTTGAAATTACAGAACACGAGGAAAAGCGCGTATTGGTGGCAGGCGGAAGAGGAGGTTTAGGAAATGCACATTTTGTCACTCCTACTAATCAAGTACCGCGCTACTCGCAGCCAGGAGAAGCGGGCAGGGAAGAATGGAAAATACTGGAACTAAAGGTTTTGGCAGATGTAGGTCTAGTCGGTTTTCCAAATGCTGGGAAGTCAACATTACTTTCCGTAGTGACGGCTGCGAAACCCAAAATAGCTAGTTATCCTTTCACTACCCTTGTTCCAAATTTGGGAATTGTGCGGTATCGAGATTTTCGTTCTTTTGTCATGGCAGACATTCCTGGTATTATCGAAAAAGCACACGAAGGCAAAGGGTTGGGGCATCGTTTTTTGAAACATATTGAACGTAACGCCACACTGCTCTTTATGATACCTTGTGACACGGAAAATATACAAAAGGAATATCAAATCTTGGTGAATGAGCTGTATTTGTTCAACGAGGAATTGCTTTCCAAGCCACGCGTGTTAGCAATCACAAAGTGCGATTTGATAGACGAGGACATAAAAACATGGCTGAAACAGGAGCTACCCAAAGATGTACCAGTAGTATTCATTTCTGCGGTAGCACAACAAGGGTTGGATGAATTGAAAGATTTACTATGGGAAACAATCAATAGCGAATATTAATTTTATTTTTTGTGAATTTAGCCATTAATAAGTTCAAAAGTAAGCGCAAAAAATCGAAATAATATCCATAAAAACCTAAAAACATCAAAATTATATTTTGATAAATATTTGCTTTTTCAAAGCGAATAGCTTTTTTTGCTCTCAATATTTAAAAGGGCTTGAAATAGGTGTATTGATAGTTTATTTTAAAACACATTGCGTTGATAATTAAGATGTTGGTTGATTTTTCTTGTTATTCTGTCTCCCGATAATGCCCCCATGTTTTACACTAAAATGGGTAGGGAAGCAAAATGGGAATGTGCAGCTTATTTGTTTTTGTAAACCAATCTTTTTGAGATAGAACATCAAACAGCTCTTACAAGTCTAGTTTTCTGATTGATACATTTTTTCACTAAAACGATCAACAAAGATGAAAAAAATTGAAGCAATTATTCGCCTTGCACGCTTTGAGAAAGTTCGTGATGCGCTTGGCCATATTGGTATTCGTTTCTTCACTATGCACGAAGTCAATGGTTTCGGTCTTCAAAGAGGCGAAAAAATCACTTACCGAGGCAGTGTCTATGACTCTGACTACATAGCCCGTTTACAACTAGATATTTATGCAGATGACGATAGGGTAGATGAAATCGTAAATACCATCATAGAGGCTGCAAAAACAGGCGATGTAGGCGACGGTAAAATTGCAATATTCGATGTCAGCCACGTAGTGCGTATCCGAACTGGAGAGACAGGAGCCAACGCGATC
>JAAUTG010000152.1 GCA_012031785.1 Saprospiraceae bacterium
ATCGTTCAATACACTAGTAGTTGGTGGCTCGAAACGCACCAGTGTGGGCTACAACCCACTACCACATCCGGCAGAATATTCAAGTTATCGGGTAAAGGATAGTAAGAGATAACTTGCTCTGCGGTGGCTTCACAAGTGTTTATATCTTTCACTCGCAAAGCAATACGATACTCGCCAACCGAATTGTAGCGATGAACAGGGTCAGTGGTATTGCTACTTTGTCCATCTCCAAATGTCCAATCCCATGTTGTGATTTGTCCACTACCTGATTCGGATTGGTCTTGAAAGCGCACTTCTCCAAAGGCACAAGTGTCATAAGTCAATTCAAAGTCAGCAAAAATTCCTGGCTTAATGTCTATGCTAATGTTGGCGGTATCTCCACATAAAGTGTTGGGATTGAGGATAAGTTGCCCAGTATAGACTCCTACTCCGGGGAAAATAACCTTCGCGTCCCAATCATCAATGCGCAAAGTGTCATCGCCAATTTGAAATATCCAATATTGATCAAAAATATTTTCCCTAATCACACTTTGATTTAAAAACTCAAGTTCGTTTTCTCCGCACGATGTAATGAAAAAAGATTGCTCCATCGTACTGTCTGCCTGCACTTTCGCTAACACGGCGGGCAAGCAAGTGACTACATTGATTTGAAAATCGCGCCGCGTGACGCTCAATAAAGTATCATTGCGATATTCTGACACGCATACTGCGGTTACAAACTGACCTTGAATGTTCGGCATTGCCGTAATTAATCCAGTAAACGAGTCAATTTTAAAACCTGCGCTTCTGCCCAAAGGATTTTGTAGCGAAAAAGTAGGTTGTGTAAAAACGACAGTGCTATTGTAAGGTGGAGGCGATTCAGGGTCTGGCGCAATACCATCAGTAGCAGAAACTGGATTATCGTTTGTACCCCCTCCCAATAAAGGTGCGCATAATTCATAAATGAGAGAATCTCCTTCTGCATCAGTAGCAGCTTGACTGAACGCTAAAGGGGTATTCACACACACTACCACTGGTGGGAAATCTGGAATTTCAGGACTGTTGTTGCAAACAGCTTGCGCTTCGGGCGTAATTTCTACATAATAAGTAGCTCCTGTACGATTAGGATTATTGATGTTACTAATAGTAGGGTTGCGGCAACACCTTTGATAGCTTACAAAATAGCTTAAATCAGAGATGGGAAGGTCTGCTTGAAACTCGTATATCCCTTCCTCTACGCATATATAATCTGGCACTTGAAAGCAATTATTGGCAGCAAATTAATGCGACTCACTCTGGGAGCGCTCAGTGCAAAGCGCCGAATCGCTGTTACTCCAATTTGAAATATAGTGACTGTGGCGGGAAAAGCTCCTCGTGGTGCAGAATCAAAGTCGGCACCACCGCTTTGGCAGTCGCGGTAAATTTTCATCACAATTTTGTAACGTTGCGTATTGGGTGATGCCCCATCGCCTAAGCACTCATAAGTAATTTCTCCCCCAATAATGTGTTCGCCATACAACAGATTAACGAAAAGGAGTAACCCCACTACGCAACTTATTTTTAAGAAGTAACGTTTCAAGCTGAAATATTTTTTTTGTGACTTATTTCTAAATACCATTTTCTGAGACCGTAAAAACGAAGATGCTTAATGGTAAACGTCAATAAGATAACAATACTTGTTAAAAAGTGCTTTTTTTAATTCAATTTTAATTTGCTTCTTCTTTGGATTACTGTTTGTCTTAATAATGTAATACAAACAATTGATCATCAATAAATATTGTAAAATGAGTTTTTTTACAAATAATTGATTATCAATTTACTGAATTTACGCGCTGCAAGGACTGTAAGATTAAGAACTAACTTAATATTAGATGGTTGAGGCTAAAGTTCGAAGGTTAAACGACGTAGCGACGAGTAATTAAATAAAAGCAAATTGATATTTTTTTGACTAAAAAGCGAACAATTTTGTCGTTTCAAAGGTAAGCGTAGAGAATATTCAACGAGAAGTTCATGAATAGTGCAGCCATCAGTGTTTTATTTGATTATGAAATAGCAGAAGCAGCCTCGGTGCTGCAACGTGGAGGATTAATTCTTTTTCCTACTGATACAATTTGGGGTATTGGATGTGATGCTTGTAATGAAGCCGCCGTCGAAAAAGTGTATGCCCTCAAGCAACGCGACCGCTCTAAACCTTTCGTATTGTTGGTGGATGGTTTAGAAATGTTGAGAGCCTATGTAGAGCATGTGCATCCCAGAATCGAAACGCTTTTGATTCATCATACTCGCCCTTTGACGGTGGTCTATGACAAAGGGGTAAACCTAGCACCTAACGCCATCGGTAAAGATGGTAGTGCGGCTATTCGAATTCCAGTAGATGAATATTGTCTAAGTTTAATTAGAAAATTTGGAAAACCGATTGTAGCTTCCTCTGCCAACATCAGCAACGAGCCTTTTCCTAGCTCGTTTCAAGAAGTGAGTCAAAAAGTGAAACAAGGTGTAGATTTTATTTCTAAGCATCGTCAGAAAGAAATAAGTGACAATGAACCCTCTGTTATCGTCAAACTATCCGACAGAGAAGAACTCATTTTTTTGAGGGATTAGTAACTGGTGTCACATAATTTGGTTATTTGATAAGGTCTTATTTTTCGCAGGTGTAGCTTTCGTAGATTGCAGCATACATAAAGCGAATGGATTAGATAAGGTTTAAAAGAAATGGTTGGGTACAACACTTCACGAAGAGACTTTTACCTCCTAACAAATAGCTAAATCACGCAACGTCAGTTAGTAAAACCAAAATTTGCTTGTATGTCGAATACCTGAAATTTGGTATAAACTATCGAATAAAAATATTTTTATGGTTTCTAAGAAAATTTATTAGTATCTTTGTAGCAGTTAATTTGGATAAGCTTTTAACCAAATTGCGTCCCTTTTACTTTTGTAAGTTGAACATATTTAGTTTGCCCTTCTTGAGTTTATTGATTTATAGTTAATGTTTTTAATTGAAGCAGTGACACCCACACAATCTGGTGATTGATCAAATGCCATGATTGCCTCAAACACATTTACCCACAACATTTTTTTTGATTCTTCTGTAAATACATTCATAGAAGATGCCAGTAGTATTAAGTTTTTTTTAATTTTTTTCAACCCAATTTTAGCAGGTTATGAGAAAAAAATGTACTTTTTGTGGCGAGCCTGAGCCTATTCATGCTCTTCGCTACTACCATCATCAACGCACAATCTTTCTGCAATAGCTCAAAGATTGTTGACATTCAATGCGGGCAAACGATTTCAGGTTCTACCAACACTGGTAGTAGCACTTTTTCTGCTGCTCGTTATGCTTCGTGTTTGGATGCGACTTCCCAAACGCCTTTTAATGCAAATGACGTAATCTACCGATTTGTAGTGCCGCAGCCTACAAGAGTAGAAGTAAACATCACGGGTTTGACCGCAGACTTGGATGTTTTTGTGTTCAGAGATTGTGGAGAAGGTGCAACTTGCATCCAGAAAAGTGCGCAATCCAACAACGCATCAGAAAAATCGTTTCGAAAACCTTTCTGGTACTTATTACATCATCTTAGATGGCTACAATCCAAGCCAGAAGTCTGATTTTACCGTATCTATTACTTGTGGGACGAACACTTCTTGCGAGGCAAACCCATGTGCTAACGCTACCCCTATTCAGTGTGGGCAGACTATTGCTTCTAACAACAACAACAGTGGCAGCCGATTTAGTAAGGCTTGTAACTACGGTGCTTGTTACAGTGGCAACGCCAGCTATGCTGGTAATGACAAAATTTATCGTTTGGACGTAACACCGGGCACTTCTCAATTGGAATTGACTTTGTCTGGATTATCCGCTAACTTGGATATTTTCTTGTTTAAAGGCGACTGCCTTCCCGGAAGCTGTTTAGGAACGGGCGTAAGAACTGGTACAAACTCAGAAAGTATCTCTGTTCCTAATCCAAGCGGTACTTATTACATCGTGATTGACGGACCAGAAGCTAATCAGAGAAGTAATTTTACACTAAATGTAAAATGTACTACTAATGGGATTAACTGTAACCAAGCAGAAAACCTAGCTTGTGGACAAACCTACAAGTTTAGCAACACCAACTCTGCCAACACCATGGCGTACAATAACTACGGTGCTTGTGTGAGTGATGAAAACCCTGTTTTGAACCCTTACACGGGTAATGACCGTTTGTTTAGAATCAACGTTCCTGCGGGTAAGACTTTAGAAATCAAGATGACAGGATTGAGCGCGGATTTGGATATGTTCCTATTCGATGCTTGTGACAATGTGGTGATATTAAACGCGCCTGCTGGTCAAGATGGATTAAAAACTTGCGTCGCAAGAAGTTTTGAGCCAGGCAACGTGGATGAAAAAATTGTAATTGAAAATGCTTCAGGAGAATATTACCTAGCAGTTGACGCGCCAACACCAGACAGAAAAAGTGACTTTACACTTACTATAAGCTGTGCAGACCCTTGTCCACCAGCATTGAACGCAGATTGTCAGGACGTATCTTTCTACTACTCTGGAGTCAGAGATGGTGGATATGTCTATACGTTCTCAGCAAAAGAGAATTTGCCGAACGGAAAGTGGACGGTAGCCAACGCTTCAGGTGCAGTAATACAAACCCAAGATGCAGGCAAAATTGTACAATTCAAATTTCTTGCCTTAGGTACTTACACGGTTTGTTACGAGTACAAAGATAGCAACGGTTGTAGCTTCAAATGTTGTAAAACCATTTGTATTGTTGACCCTTACAAATGTACCAACATCTCTGCTACTCGTACCAATAGCGGCTACACGCTTAATGTGGTAGGATACACCGCTCAAAACGTGATTGAATGGAGAGACGACCAGTCCGAGCAAATACTAGGAACTAAGACTAATAACATCAATATTTCTACTCCAGCTCCTGGAACTTGCCGCAATATTTGTGCTTATCTTTACGATCCAGCAAGCAAATGCTATACGGTTTGTTGTTTGGAAGTTTGTACGCCTGCTTGTGCCCCTGCAGACAATGATTGTAACAGCTTGACCTTCAACTATTCAGGAAATAATGGTTCATTGAACTACACGTTCTCTGTACCAGCTAATTTCCCTAATGGCAAATGGATTGCGACAGGTGGACAATATGGCAACTCTGTAGTAACACTTGGTAACAGCAAAACTATTTCTTACACTTTCCCTTCTGCTGGCAAGTATAAAGTTGGTTATGAGTATTCAGACGCTAACGGTTGTTTGATTCAATGCTTCAAGACGATTTGCATTCAAAATCCATACGCTTGTAATTTGATTACTAGTCAAAAATCAGGTGATAATTTCCGATTGACATTATCGAATGTAGCGACTGCGAATGTCAGAGAATGGCGAGATGCTCAAACCAATACAGTAATAGGTACAAATACTAGCTTTATTTCAGTACCTGTACCCGCGATTAATAGCTGTAAATCTTACACTGTACTTTACTTTGATGCAAACGCAGGTTGTTACACGGTTTGTGCTATAACAGTTTGCGGACCGACATGTGCGCCAGCAAACTTGAATTGCAACAACATTACATTCGTCTATACAGGTACTAATAATGTGTTGACACATAAGTTTTCTGTTCCTGCTTCTCTGCCAGAAGGTACTTGGGTGGTGACAGGCAACAACACTACTGAAGGGTCAAGAGTGATTTCAAGAGACTTCATCTTTACCTTCCCATCAGCAGGAACGTACAAAGTTTGCTATACGTACAAAGACAGCAATGGTTGTGAAATTGAATGCTGCCAAACAGTTTGTGTGGCAAATCCTTACGCTTGTAGCTTAATTACTGCGACTCGCACTAGCTCTGGCTTTAGCTTGACTTTGCCAGGCGTAAGCGCAAACAATATCGTACAGTGGAGAAACGAGCAAAACAACACTTCTCTTGGAACACAGTTGACGACCGTGAACGTGCCGCAACCAGGTTTGAACACCAGCAACCGATACACGGTTATCTATTTTGAACCTTCTAGCAATTGTTACAGAGTATGTGGTGTCATTGTGAGCGGAGCAACTTGTCCACCAACAAATGAAAATTGCGGTAATATTACTTTTACTTATTCAGGTACGAACGGTTCATTGCGCTATACTTTCACGGCAGCGAATAGCTTACCTACTGGTACTTGGGTGGTAAATATTGGTAATTCTGAAGGCGCAAGAGTGGTTGGAAGAAGTACCAACCTTACCTTCCAGTCACCTGGCACTTACCAAGTTTGTTACATCTACACCGATGTGAATGGTTGTGATGTCAAATGCTGCCAAACGGTTTGTGTATCAAATCCTTATCAGTGCAATAACATCAACGTTGCGCGCACTAGCACAGGGTTTAATCTAAGTCTTCCAGGCATCAATTCCAACAACATCGTACAATGGAGAAACGAGCAAAACAATACTTCTCTTGGAACAAAAATATCCACGATTAGCGTTGTGTCACCGCCTTTGAGTGTATGTCATAATTACACGGTTCAGTATTTTGACCCAGCAAGCAACTGCTACCGCGTATGTGGTGTGACTGTTTGCGGACCAACTTGCCCTGCTCCTGATGAAAACTGTACTAATCTTTCTTTCACTTACACAGGAGGAGAAGGGACTTTGAAATACAGCTTTATTGTACCACAAACCTTACCAAACGGAACTTGGACTGCTACTGGTGGTCAGTTTGGCAATAATGAAATCAATATCGGACAAGATCGCGCCATTAATTATACTTTCCCAAGCGCAGGTACTTACACGATATGCTTCAAGTACAAGGACAGCAACGGTTGTGAAATTAAGTGTTGTAAAACGATCTGTGTGCTCGATCCTTTTGCTTGCAACAGAATTAGTGCTACTGTCACGAACAACGGTTTCAACTTGAGCATTAGCGGTATCAATGCAGGTAACATTCTACAATGGTATGACAATCAAACAGGTACCGTACTGGCAACCAATACAACTAGCACGAGCATTGGCACACCACCAGCGAATACTTGCCGTTTGATTAGTGTGCTTTACTTTGATATAACCAATCGTTGTTATGCTATTTGTAGCATCAAGGTTTGTGGAGCAACTTGTCCAGCACCTAATAACAACTGCAATAGTGTCACATTTGACTACAATGGTACGAATGGTGCACTGTTGTACAGCTTTGCAGTGCCATCAAGTTTACCAAATAATGGAACTTGGACTGCCTCTGGTGGTCAGTTTGGCAACGTAGAAATTTCCATAGGTCAAGGACGCAATATCAATTACACGTTCACAAGTGCAGGAACTTACAAAATTTGCTACAAATACATCAACTCGGATGGTTGTGCTGTACAATGCTGTAAGACAATTTGCGTGACAGATCCATTCGCTTGTAGCAATTTGCAGGTAACACCGAATCAAAATAGCTACATCATTAGCTTAGCAGGCTATCCTACAAGTGCCATTTCACAGTGGGTGGATGAGGACATCAACCAAACCATTGCAGCAAGTGTAACGAGTGTAGCTATTCCAGCGCCAGCGCCAGGTCAATGCCGCAGAATCAGCGTGCTAATCTTCGACGCTTCATCTAACTGCTACCGCATTTGTGGAAAAGTAATCTGTGAGCCTGAAAACAATTGTGGTTTGGTTAATAACATCACAGCAGCTTGTAGTGGCGACTTATTGGATTTGACCTTCAATTTGAAAACAACACAGGAGTTAATGGATTACAGGCACAGTTTATTGTCGTTGCTCCAGCGGGTTTAGCGTTTGACGATTGCAACAATGTCAAGTCAAGAGAAAACATCTTAATCGGCGATCAGAATGTGAAACTTCAGTTGCGTAATTGTGCTTTCCCACTTAAAGAAGGTGCAGTAGTAACGATTTATGTAACGTTGATTGATAACGGTCCAAATTGCGACTTGTACTGTCCGCTTGAGCCAATCACATTCATCATTCCAGAGTGTCGAGACTGTATCTCACAAGCGCGTGTAACTTCTTGCCCAACAGTGGTAGAACCAGTATGTGGTTGTAACAACCTCACTTACAACAATAGCTGCGAAGCAGAGCGTCAAGGGGTAACTACTTGGTCACCAGGTGCTTGTCCTGGTTCTGATGTAAACAATACGCCGAATAGCGAAGCAAGAACAACAAAGCCTACTGTAAATTATGAACTGAACAATGCGCCAAATCCTTTCTCTAATAGCACAGTCATTCGCTTCAACTTACCAAACGACATGGACGCAACCATTAGTGTAATGGGGATGGATGGCAGAGTTGTGTTTGAAGAATCAGGAACATTTGTAGCAGGTTGGAACGAAGTACATTTTGAAGAAACCATCAACCTTTCTGGCGGAATGTACTTCTATCGTTTGCAAACTGAAGAGCAAGTGCTTACTAAGACAATGATACTGACGAAGGAATAATTTTCTTCGATAAATTGTAGAGGTTGGTCGAGTATTTAGACCCGTCTAATGCCAGACCAACCCACTAAAAGCAGTTGGATAAATATTTATCCAACTGCTTTTTTTTGATAATCAACACTTTAAAAGTATTAACTAGATATTGAGGAGTGAACTTAATCATTTTTAGCCATACTTTTGCAATGAAACTTTTTACTTTTGCAATCTGTATCTAATATTAAGTTTTAACAATCATACTTTTATTATTTACCCCCGTGATTAGTGCGACAAATGAAAAAGTCAACTGTTTTTTCGCACGCGGGACGACAAAATTTACAACTAAAAACATATCAATTTATGGGAAAAAGTGCAGGATTACTAATAGTAGCAGCTATTGGCTTATTTTTAATTATGAGCGGTTGTGGTACCTATAACAGTTTAGTGACTAAGGACGAAACCGTAAATCAAGCGTGGGGAAATGTGCAAAGTGCTTATCAGCGCCGTAATGACCTCATTGGTAATCTAGTAGAAACCGTAAAAGGAGCTGCTAATTTTGAAAAAGAAACATTAGTACAGATTACAGAAGCTAGAGCAAAAGCGACTTCTACTACTGTAAACCTTGATAAAAACTCACTAACGCCAGAGGGCTTGAAGCAGTTTCAAGAAGCGCAGGCAGGTTTGAGTTCAGCACTTTCTAGGTTACTGGTGAGCGTAGAAAAATATCCAGACCTGAAAGCTACGGATAACTTCAAAGAACTTCAAGCACAATTGGAAGGTACTGAAAACCGTATCAAGGTGGAGCGCGATAAATTCAACGAAGTCGTTACAGATTATAACATTTCTGTGCGTCGTTTTCCAGCCGCCTTGTTTGCAGGTATTTTTGGTTTCCAAACTCGTGCACAATTTGAAGCAGAAGATGGTGCGCAAAATGCACCAAAAGTAAACTTTGATTTCGGCAAGTAATTGATGTTAGTTACGTAGTTGGCTATTCGCCATTTGTTACCATACATAATTCGTTTGCATACCATGCAAACGAATTGCAAAATTATCGGAGTGACTCGAAGTCACCCCGATAATACGCTTAATGTTTATTTTTTGCTCTTAATAGGTCAAAACTGCAATAATAAGTTATGAATTAGCTAGTCATTAACTGATATGAAGCAGTTGGTTATTGAGTTATTTGTTGGGAGATAAAAGATTTGTTTCGGATTGTTATGTTGAACAATCACTTTCTCAAAGTTTTCCCTGCAAAAAAATATAATGCTATCAATAGCCTCGTAAATAAATGACCAACCTAGCAGGAGTTATTAAAGATAGTTCACTAAAATCCTTCGTGCCATGATACCGTTTTTTAGTAAAGAAGAAGGGGAACAGATTATAACGAACATTCGAGTTGCAGAACAAAATACGAGTGGCGAAATCAGAGTGCATATTGAAGCCAAATGCAAAGGTGATGTTTTAGTAGCAGCTAAAGAGACCTTTAAAAAACTGAAGATGCATCAAACTGCCCAACGCAACGGGGTGTTATTCTTTATTGCACCAGAACGGAAAGAATTTGCTATTTTAGGCGATGATGGCATCAATAAAGTAGTGCCTTCCAACTTTTGGCAAGATATTCGTGACCTTATGCAAGTTAACTTCAAAACAGGTGAATTTGTACGAGGCATCAGCGAAGGAGTTGCGCTCGTTGGCGAAAAACTCAAAGTTCATTTTCCTTACTACCACGAAGAAGATATTAATGAATTACCAGACGATATTTCCTACGGCAATTAACAGCCTACTTGCTCCAAAAAAGTGGTGGCTCGCCCTTTTGTTTTTACTACCCGTTTTGCTTGCGCTAGGTCAAAAGCCTATACCTCCACGACCTAATCCACCGCGCTTAGTCAATGATTTTGTAGGTATTTTAAGTGCTAACGAACAAAATATTTTAGAGCAAAAGCTCCTCAATTACAACGACTCTACTTCCACCCAAGTAGCTATTGTGATTGAAGCTACTTTGGAAGGTGACGATATTTTTAACTACTCTAACAACCTAGCCCGCGAATGGGGAATAGGTCAAGCTGATAAAGATAATGGCATCCTCATTTACATCGCCTTTGAAGATCGTAAACTTTTCATTCAAACAGGCTACGGTGTAGAAGGTTTTTTACCAGATGCCCTAGCCAAGCGAATCGTTGATAACGTCATCGTGCCTAGCTTTAAAGAACAAAACTACTTCACAGCTTTGGATCGTGCGACGGATGTTATTTTTCAACTCGGCAACGGCGAATATGTTAACGATAATTCTGAGCAAGATGATTTTCCTTTTGGACTCCTATTTATCATCCTTGTTATCATCGTCATTATCATCATAGCTCGAGCTAATGGTGGCAACAACGACGGTGGTTATTATCGTGGTGGGCGTTATGGACACGGCGGCGGCGGTTGGATTATTCTGCCTGGCGGCGGCGGCGGCTGGACACTGGCGGCGGCGGTGGTGGCGGCGGTTTCCGGAGGATTTGGT
>JAAUTG010000153.1 GCA_012031785.1 Saprospiraceae bacterium
GAGTGATTTAAAGCCTTAGCCCTGGTACTAGTTATGGAAAGAGTAGAGAAAGATTAAAATAATGACCACTAAAATGTCCACCTTTGGTGCTATCAAATACAGTTGCTTGGTAATTTTTTAATTTCCCAATGCGTATTTTTATCACTATTCGGCTGAATAAGAATACATTATATCAATAAATTTTTTAGACAATGGAAAATAAGAAAGGTAAGTAAGTCGGGGCGGCAGGATTCGAACCTGCGACCCCCTGGTCCCAAACCAGTACGCTAACCGGACTGCGCTACGCCCCGAACTTTTTAATATGTAATTTTGGAAGACATGATTGAGCGGTGACGGAGGGATTCGAACCCTCGGTACAGTTACCCGTACGTCAGTTTAGCAAACTGGTGGTTTCAGCCTCTCACCCACGTCACCATTCATTTCTTGTAATGAATTTTGGTGTACTCTAAGGTAATGTTTCATTTGGTGCGCAAAGGTAAGGATTATTCAACGTATCTTGCAAATATTTTTTACAGAAAAATTTATTTTTTTTTGAGCTTACGTTTGCAAGTACCATCACTCACTACTTTATGCTTCAAATTCGTATTTAATCTCTTGATTTTCACCTATTACGCGATTGTCATCTCTTACCGTAAAAGCATTCGATTTATAAAGCGGATGAAGCCAATAAAAAGTTCCCTACTTCTCGTGTAAACTTGTTTTTATTTTTTTCTCTAACTCTGACACAGTATCTTTATAGAGCGCATCTGTTTCCATTAAGTCTTGCACGGTTTTGCAAGAATAGATAACCGTGCTGTGGTCTCTGCCACCGAACAGTTCACCAATTGCTTTTAAAGATTGGTCTGTTAGTTTTTTTGCCAAGTACATGGAAAGTTGTCTTGCAATCACAACTTGTCTTTTGCGAGTTTCACTAGCAAGTTTGTCCGTTGGTATGTTAAAATGATTAGCGACTAGTTCCTGAATGAACTCTACTGTAATTTTCTTATCAATTTCTCGAACAAAGCTCCTAACCACCTCTTTAGCTAGGTCAATATTTATCTCTCTACTGTTAAGCGTAGATTGAGCAATAAGTGAAATCAAAGCACCTTTCTAGTTCACGAATATTGTTTTTGATATTGAAGCAAACAAACTCTACAATATTTTTAGGAATATCTACACCTTCTTTTAGCATTTTATATTCTAAAATTGCCATTCTAGTTTCAAAATCGGGAATGCTCAAATCCGCAGAAAGTCCCCATTTAAACCTTGAAATAAGGCGGTCTTCAATATCTTGTAAGTCTTTAGGTGGACGATCACAGGTTAAAATAAGCTGCTTGCCTTCTTGGTGTAGTTTATTGAAAATGTTAAAAAATATTTCCTGTGTCTTTAGTTTCCCTTCTAAAAATTGAATATCATCAACAATTAATACGTCTATCAATTGATAGAACACAACTAATTCGTTGGCTTTATTTGCTCTAATCGCATTGATAATTTGATTGCCAAATTCAGAGCAAGTTACATATAGTACAATTTTAGAACTGTCGTTTTTAACGACTTGATTTCCAATGGCGTGTGCTAGATGAGTTTTCCCAAGCCCTACATTTCCAAAAATTACTAAAGGATTAAATGCAGTGCCACCAGGTCTTTGCGCAATTGCAATACCTGCATTTCTAGCTAACCTGTTGCAGTCTCCTTCTATAAAATTATCGAAGGTATATTCCACATTCAAGTTACTATCCACTTTTGGCTTTTGGATACCAGGTATTACAAATGGATTTCTAATGCTGCTTACGTCTGCTTGGTTTGGATTGAAACCATTACTAGCATTAGCGTGACCATTTGTGGGCTTGCTTACCTTGTCAGCAAGATGACCGTTACTGGTAGTGCTACCATTGTGCATCAAAATTTGATACTCCAATTTGTCACGCTCTCCTAACTCCTGACGTACAGCTATTTTCAGAATATCCACAAAGCTTTCTTCTAGCATCTCATAGAAGAATTTGTTAGGAACCTGAATAACAAGCGCGCAATCGCGAAGTGCCATAGGTCGAATCGGCTCAAACCAAGTATTGTAGCTTTGCGTGGGAACACGCTGCTTTATGGTTTGGAGACAACTATCCCAAACCTGAACATAATCCTTTACCATACTTCAGGAGGTTATCTAAAGCAAAAAAGCCTGATTGAATTAATTTATTGACCTGACATTACGTTAAACAGAAGCAATTGTCTTGTTTGTTTATCGCCCCACCAATTGAAAGCAATTATTGCTCGTTGACGGGATGCAAAGATGTATTCTTTTTTTTCATTTTCAAAGTAATTACACTACTTTTTTTAATTAATTTTTCGTGTCAACATATTCTTGAATGTACTCAATTTGCTTAACTTGTTGGTTCTGCATAATTTACATTATTGATTAACAATAATTTGTAATATTGCTATATAAAGTAGAATCATTTATCGTCAGGAAGTAAATTTTATAAATAACACTTGAAAGTGACAGTTATAATTAGAGTATATCTGAATCGGCGGTGTTGATAACTTTGTTAGTTACTAACATTATTACTCTTTTTATTAATACGTGTGTAATCTACTATGTAGCACTGATTTATTGATTGTTTTCAGATATGGCTTTGTTTATTTGGTAGATATTGGCTTTGTTTGTAGGGTATATTACTGTCCTATGAATGTTTTTTGATTGCTATTTTTTATCCAGTAGCATCATTTTTTCCACATTGTGTATAAAGTGTAATCACTTTTTTCATTCTGAATGTGGATAATTTGGGGATTATTTTTTGAGCTATCTATCTGATTTTTAGTTGATTAAGTCAAATAGTGATATAGATTTAAAAATTTTTAATTTAAGATTTGAGCCTGCTTTCTATTCATTACAATCGGCGGTCTAGTTTAACGATCATGTTTTGCTTCCAACTAGCAAAAGTATCATTTAGAATATGTGTTCGTGCTTCGTTGACTAACCATAGATAGAAACTTAAATTTTGAAGCGTGGCAATTTGCATTCCAAGTAATTCCTCACACCTAAAAAGATGGTGTAAGTAGGCTTTTGAGTATTGACTACTTGAGGAAGCAACTTGATGAGTGTCAAGCGGCGTAAAGTCGTCTTTCCACTTTGCATTTTTCATATTAATAATGCCCTCTGAAGTGTAAATCATTCCGTGCCTTGCATTTCTACTCGGTAGCACACAGTCAAACATATCTATTCCGAGCGCAATACATTCTAAAATATTAACTGGCGTACCTACTCCCATCAAGTAGCGCGGTTTGTCTTTAGGCAATATTTGGCAAACATTGTCTGCGATACGGTACATGTCTTCGGCGGGTTCTCCTACCGAAACACCACCTATGGCATTTCCTTCGCGCTCCAAACTGGCAATGGTTTCTGCGGATTGTCTTCTTAAATCGTCGTAAGTGCTACCTTGCACAATTGGAAATAAAGTTTGTTCGTATCCGTACAGCCCTTGCGTGGCATCGAAGCGATCACAACAACGCTTTAACCACCTGTGAGTGAGGAGCATAGAAGTTTTTGCATACTGGTATTCACAAGGATAGGGTGGACATTCATCAAATGCCATGATAATATCTGCTCCAATGGTTCTTTGTATATCCATTATGTTTTCAGGCGTAAAAAAATGCCTAGAACCGTCAATATGAGATTGAAAAGTAACGCCTTCTTCAGTTATCTTTCTCATCCCGCTCAAAGAATAGACTTGATAGCCACCACTATCGGTTAGCATAGGATGTGGCCAACCAATAAATTGATGTAAGCCACCAGCTTGTTGCAATATCTCTGTTCCTGGACGCAAGTATAATGGTAAGTGTTACCTAATATAATCTGGGCTTTTACTTCGTTTTCTAGTTCTTTTTGATGCACACCTTTTACTGTTCCTAGCGTACCAACTGGCATGAAAATAGGTGTTTTGATGTTGCCGTGTGCTGTTTCGATTAGCCCAGTACGTGCGTTGGATTTTGAATCTGTGTGTTGAAGGGTGAATTTCAAATTAAATTATGTTTTTGAATTATTCAAAAATTTTTTTAAACTGTCATTACTTGCTGCATCTTGCTGGACGCATAAATAGCTAAAATTAAAGCTAAGGATTTTCTAGCTTCTATGCCATTGACTAAGGGTTCGCGGTTTTGGATGATGGCATCTATCATATCCTCAATTAATGCGCGATGTAGTTCGTAACCAATCGCTAAATGGTTTGCAGCACCCGTGGGGATAGAATATTGTTCTTGTATTTCGATAGTAGTTGTTTCCTCTTTGATGTTCCAGGCTTTGATGTTGCCAGCCTCTAAAATGATACTACCTCGTTCGCCATAAATTTCTAGTCTTTCTGGATAGCCTGGATATAATGCAGTGCTGCCCAGAATTGTACCCATCGCCCCAGATTCAAAAGTTATTATGCTAGCACCTAAATCTTCTCCTTCAATATCATGCCAAGTGGTTTGGGTTTTCCAAATATTTTTTTGGCGGCACCCATGATATTTAACAATAAGTCAATTGTATGAATACCTTGATTGATGAGGGCTGCACCACCATCACCAGCTAACGTGCCTCGCCATGCACTGGAAGTATAATAGTTTGGGTCTCGGTACCATTTGATGTAAGCATTTCCTAGTAATAGCCTTCCCAATTTATTTTGGAGGATTGCTTGTTTGGTTTTTATAAAATTGGGATGAAAACGGTTTTGAAACGCGCATCCTAGTTTTACATTCGCCACTTTACAAGCCGCTATCATTTCATCTGCACGAGCTAAGGTCACTTCAATTGGTTTTTCTGTGAGGATATGAATACCGCGTTGGGCGGCAGCTCGTGCAGGTTCAAGGTGTTTACCACTAGCGGTACAAATACAAACTGCATCGAGTGGTTCGTTATCCAACATTTCCACATAATTGTCATAGCACTTGACCCCAAATTTTTGGGTAGCTACTTTTGCACGTTCACTGCTAGAACTGGCAATAGCTACTAATTGAGCATTTGCTATTGCTTGAATGCTATTGATATGCTGATTGGCTACTGCTCCAGTACCAATAACACCAAATTTTATCATACCTGAATATCATTTTTTGTTGATAGTTGACACTTTATTTGCGTTGGTTTATTATCTACTGCCTGCCATTATCTTTTTAAAGGCTCGGGATTAGATATGTAGCTGATGTTACGTTTAACTAATATGAGGTTACAAGATACTGACCGACAAACCATTATCCCAATCTAGCCAAAGTGACTTACTCTCTGTTTCGCCATGAATAAGCATCCATTTCGCCATAGGATTTGTGATATTATGTTCAATGCTTCTTTGAAGTGGTCTCGCCCCATATTTAGGGTCAAAGCCAACCTTCGCAATATGCTGAATTAGGTTTGAGCTAAAACTAAGCTGAAGGTTTCTTTTTTCATAACCTTCGCGCTGTTTTAATTCTTCTAATTCTTTCAGTAAAATACGCTCTACGTCTTGCTGATTAAGGGAGTTAAACTGAACAATATGGTCAATTCGATTTACAAATTCTGGTCTAAAGAACTGACGAATGGCTGCATCATAACGCGCTGCTTCGGATGTGGTGTCTTTGAAACCTAAAGCACTTCGATTGGACGCACCTAAATTGGTAGTCATAATAATAATCGTATTTCTAAAGTTGGTCAATCGTCCGAAATGGTCAAGTAAAAATCCTTCATCCAGCACCGTGAGTAGGGAATCAAAAATAGCGGGATGAGCCTTTTCGATTTCATCGAGTAATAATACTGCAAACGGATGTTCTCTGACTTCTTTTACCAGTTGACCGACTTCTTTTCCTATGCCAATAAATCTTAAAAACTGATGCGCGTGCTGAAACTCGCTCATGTCTATGCGAATGAGCGGAAGCCGTTTTTGTCCTTGACCAAAAAAGTATTGTGCTAATGCTTTGGCGGAGGCTGTTTTTCCGACACCAGTGGGACCAGCAAATAGCAAGGTGGCAATAGGCTTACTGGGGTCATTTAGTCCTGCTTTATAGACTTTGATAATGTCAGTTAGCACTTCCACTACATTATTTTGACCAATAATACGTTGTGTAAAATATTCTTTGACTTGGTTAGGATAAAGTTTGATATCATCCCTAAGAAAAATGGAAGGAAGTCCACTTTGTTTGATAAATTGTTCTACAATATCTGTAGAGCGAAGTGAAGTTCGCTTTTCTTGGCGTATGTTGTGAATGCTAGAGCTTAGAAATCGAAGAGCTTTGCCAGGAAATGCTTCATAAGGATAATAGCGCTGTAGCAAACGATAAGTTTGTGTGAGTGCGGTGCTTTCGATGGATACCCCAAGTTTTTTTTGAGAGAAATCTGCGAACTTGGCAAAGATGAATTGGTTTTTCTTTTCAGGGAGCGTCTCCAAGGTAATTAATTGAAAATATTCAACAAAACCTGGCAAAGAGCGGCGCATACTCTCCAACTCTTGTGGTGTAACTTCTCCCAATAATCTAATTTTATTGGATTGCAAAAATGGAATTAAAAAACTGGCGATACTATCTTCTGCTGCCTCGCCGCCTTGCATGAGCAACTGAATGATTTGATCTACCCACAAAATACCATTTACTACTGCCAATTCTCGAATCATGGACTCTATACTTTCTTCCCAATCTCCAAGATATTTTGAGCCAGCCGTAATTCTTTGTGGTGTAATTTGCCAAAAAGTAAGTCCAATAGGTTGCCCCTTTGATTTCAACGTGATTTGTTTAATTGCTTGTTGTATGACGGCACTTTTTCCAGCACCTTGCGCACCAACTACCAGTACATTTGCATTGGCTAAAAGCAATTTATCTATCAACTCTGCTACCTCGTTTTCTCTTTCCCAAGCCGCTTCTGGGAGTGATACTGAAAGGCTGCTGTTATTTTTTTGTTTACTGTACCGCAAATCGTTCTAATGCCACTAATCTACGGGCATATTTCCAACCACCGAAGTTCAGTTCCTTTTCTTTTACTCTTATCGAAATTAAGTCCATTTGAGGAGTTGGATGGCGTATTAACTCAAATAATCGTTCAGGTGTACTTTGTGCCAAATGATTTTGCAAATGGGAAGTAACGATGGGTTTAAACTGTGATGCTTCCAAATAATTGATATGCGAATTTAAAAGCGGAATGAAGCACTGAAAGCCTCCTTCTTCCAATTCCCCATAAATGACAGGCACTGGCACGGTAATATTTTGGGAGAGTGGATAACTATTCGTTTTGTTCTTAAAAATAGGTTGGGTGCTAATTTCAAATATTTTTAATGCTGGATGAATAATATCTTGTGGGCAGGGGCGATGGATTTTGCGGTATTCCTTGAGTAAATTTTCTTTAAAAATGGACTTCATAGTTGGTAAATCGGGCTGAACGCTCTCCCAGTGTGGTCCGATTAAAATACCTAAAATTGCGTTTGCGCGCAGAGGGTAGTAGAGTAGTGGATAATCTATTTTTTCCATGCTGCTAAAGTGGTGTGGGTTATTTAATTTTTAAGTGAATTTTGATGGATTAGCAATGAGCTATAAATAAAGCGTGAATTTACTTTTGCAATCCATTCGTTATTAAATAATTAGCTCATAACTTCATGGTTGGTAGTGTTATTCCGTTTGCAAAATACAATATTTTTTTGAAGCACCAACAACTGCGATAATATTTCTTTTAACTACGTTGTGTGGTAGCTGCTAGTATAATGACACGCCCTAAGCTACAAGGCTTGGTGCTAAATTTCTTTAGGATGACACAAATAATATTTCGTTACGATGCTAGAATGGATATGATAATCAGAGCTTTCTGACATGGGGCGTACTTCGCCCGTCTTGAACAAAATTTTTATCTCGTCTTTAGAGGTACTGTAAGCATTATTTACTTCTTTGCCTTCAAACACCAAATAATTAACTTCTTCTTCTGAAAATCCTGTTTTTTGCATCACTTGTGCCCGAATGGATTGCACATAATCATAATCAAAATGTTCGTTCTTTAGGCTCAATTTAAAAAGTTTCCTATTGACAATACCCGTAGCAAGAAATGCCAGTAATTTATCAGGATGTTGCATCATGCTTTTGGCATCCGAAAAAATATCGTTGTCGTCTAGTAAAGAAAAGTGGCGTAGCAACTCGTCGCGATTAGTTTTGAAATCTGTTGACGTGAAATCTTGGTACAAAAAATAAGCCAATTGTTTGGATACTTCTACTGGAATACCTTGTCTGACTAGTGACTTGGCGCGCTGAAGCATTCTAATTAGCATTTGCTCGGCGGCAAGAACAGTCTTATGCAAATAAACCTGCCAATACATCAATCGTCTGGCAATCAAGAATTTTTCAATGGAATAGATGCCTTTTTCTTCCACCACCAGTTCGCCATTTTTTACATTCAGCATCTTGATGATTCTGTCATATCCAATTACGCCTTCAGAAACCCCTGTGAAATAGCTATCTCTATTAAGGTAGTCCATTCGATCCATGTCCAATTGTCCAGAAACTAGCTGATGCAGGAATTTTTTTTCGTACTCATCTTTAAAGATACGAATCGCCAGCGTCAGTTTGCCGTCAAATATTTCGTTGAGTTGCTCCATAAACAGTTGGGAAAGCTCTTCATGATGTACATTAATTAAAGTATTTTCCAGCGTATGGGAAAAAGGTCCATGCCCAACGTCGTGCAATAAAATCGCAATACTCACGGCTTCTGCCTCTTCTTCTGTAATTTCAACAGATTTGCTAGTCAATACTTCTATAGCTTGCCTCACCAAGTGGAAAGCACCGACCGCGTGGTGAAATCGAGTATGTAAAGCACCAGGATACACATAATGCGTCAAGCTAACTTGTTTAATGTGTCTAAGACGCTGAAAATAAGGATGTTCGATTAGGTCAAAGATGATGCCGTAGGGAATGGTGATAAATCCGTAAACAGGGTCATTAAATATTTTACTGGTTGCCACAAGATATAGAAATGTTATAACTAATTAAATATTAGGTTTTTATGCCTAAACAAGATTGGCGTTCAAACAGGAAAATTAGCTCTTTGAAATAAAAAAATCATTCCTGTGCTTCTAACCAAGTTAATTGTCAGAAGTATAGCACTTTTCCTTTTGACTATTAACTTGGTTGTTTTACAACTAAACGGTGAGTTTACTTTTCTCTAACTCAGGCATTTTGCAAATTTCATCTGCTTTTTTACCACATACCGAGCAATCGCCAAGCTGACTTTTTAGCATCGGATTGTTAGAAGCGCAAGTGCCTCTGAACTCCTGCTTGGTGAATATATACCGAATATTGATTAAAGCAAAAGACAGTGCGAACACACCAAAAACCACAGCTAAATTAATTAGAAATTCCATAATGTTCGAAAAGGTAATTAAATGATTTTATGAACTATTTTAACGCAAGCGCGCTACATCAACCCTAAAACTTACTCCAAATATTTAAGGACGTAAATGACATAACTTGCTGTTTACTATTCATAAATAAACAAAGTACAAGTGGTTGAATGGGCTAAGTTAGTAACTTATTACAATTTATGCCACAAAATGAGAACAATGTAAGCTGTTGTAAGGTTTTAAAATACAAAATAGAACACTCGGTTTTCTCAACTTGATTTTTACAGTTAGCAAAATTGCTAAAAACATCATTCATGTCCAACAGCATAGCAACAAAACTCAACGCCTTTTCAAGATTGTTAACCATCATGGATGAACTGCGCGAGCAATGTCCTTGGGATAGAAAACAAACCTTTCAAAGTTTAAGAAATCTAACCATAGAAGAAACTTATGAATTGGCGGATGCCATTTTGAATGAAGATTTGGCAGGTATAAAGGAGGAACTCGGTGACTTGATGCTCCACTTGGTGTTTTACGCCAAACTTGGGCGATGAAAAAAATGCTTTTGATATAGCTGATGTGCTAAATGAAATATGTGAAAAACTGATTCGTCGTCATCCACATATTTACGGAGACGTAAAAGTAAAAGATGAGGAAGAAGTGAAGCAAAATTGGGAAAAATTGAAACTTAAAGAAGGTAAAACATCGGTTTTAAGTGGTATCCCCAACTCGCTTCCAGCAGTAGTAAAAGCCTATCGAATGCAAGAAAAAACCAAACAAGTAGGCTTTGAGTGGGAAAATAAGGAACAGGTTTGGGAAAAAGTGGAAGAAGAAATCGGAGAACTTCACGAAGCTATTGCGCAAGGTCATTCGCAAGCTGCTGTGGAAGAAGAGTTTGGGGACGTATTATTCTCCTTAATCAATTATGCAAGATTTAATCAAATTGACCCTGAAATAGCTTTAGAAAAAGTCAACCAAAAGTTCAAACGCAGGTTTGAATATATTGAATCTCATGCAACCAAACCATTGATAGAAATGTCGTTGCTGGAAATGGATGAACTTTGGGACGAAGCTAAAGAAGAAGCTAAAAAACATTAAATGCAAAATAGGTTTTTTACGCAGAAAGTAAAAAAGCTATCGCATCATTTCATCTATCCATAGTATCACAAAAACTATTAAAGAACTATTTTTTATGCTATCTTTGTAGCGTAATTTATGGATAAATACCGTATCACAGGCAGTAAAAATGAAAAGTAGTAGCGTGGAATTACCTAAAATTGTCAAAATTGATTTAGAAAGATATATTATTTTATAAAAATGATGTATCTGCCTACACAGAAATAGTTTTTTTGATTTTATGAGGAAAATACAATTGGACATAGTAGCACTTTCCCATAGCGTAACCCAATCACATAATTACGCAGTAGTTCTTGGTGAACGCAATGGTTCTCGAAGGCTACCTATTGTGATTGGAGCTTTGAGGCACAAGCTATTGCAGTGGCGATGGAACGCATGACACCAAATCGTCCACT